>NZ_CAXAQM010000001.1:0-425682 GCF_963970525.1 Pseudomonas sp. EA_65y_Pfl1_P113 | reverse complement strand
AAAGAAGCCGTGATCGGCAGATGCGCGCCTTGGAACGCAAGGCACGCAAACTTGGATTGCAGCTGGTTAAAGCGGCTTAAATTTTAAGAGCAAAAACAATGAGTTATTTTTTGTTTGATAAGAGCTGGCTTGCCTGCGAAGACGGTAGTGAATTCACCATCGCCATCGCAGGCAAGCCAGCTCCCACAGGGTTCAGCGCCAGCAACAACCCTCACAATAATAAAGGGGCACACCACGTGACCACGCCAGACAACGGCTTTGCAGAGATCACCCACCGCGAACTCGGCCTGCGGCGCCAGCTCACTTGCGGCCAGATGAGCATGATCGCCATCGGTGGCGCCATCGGCACCGGGCTGTTCATGGGCAGCGCCTACGCCATCGGTTATGCCGGGCCCAGTGTGCTGGTGAGCTACGCCATTGGTGCGTTGATCACCTTGCTGTTGATGGGCTGTCTGGCGGAAATGACCGTGGCGCATTCCACCTCGGGCTCCTTTGGCGCCTACGCCGAGTTCTATATCAGCCCGCTGGCGGGCTTTCTGGTGCGGTATGCCTACTGGGCAGCGATAGTACTGGCGGTGGGGGCCGAGGTCACGGCGGTGGCGATGTACATGAAGTACTGGTTCGCCAACGTACCGGAATGGGTGTGGATCGTGTCGTTTTCCAGCGTGTTGATTGTGCTCAATGCGATCAGCGTGAAGACCTTCGGCAACTTCGAATACTGGTTCTCGACGATCAAAATCAGCGCGATCGTCGGCTTCATTATTCTCGCGGTGTACGTAGTATTCGGCTCCGGTAACCCGGACTACGGGGTGCAGAACTACACCGCCCATGACGGCTTTTTTCCCCATGGCTTGAGCGGCATGTGGGTCGCGGTGATCGTGTCGATCTTCAGCTACTTGAGCGTGGAGATGATCGCGGTGGCCGCCGGTGAAGCGGCGGACCCGCAACAAGCAGTGAAGAAAGCGTTCCGCGCCACCATCGTGCGCCTCGTGGTGTTTTACCTGCTGACCCTGGCGCTGATGCTCGCCATCGTGCCGTGGAACCAGGCCGGGCAAACCCAGAGCCCATTCGTCACAGTGATGCAGACCATCGGCATTCCCGGCGCCACCGGGGTGATGAATTTTGTGATCCTGATTGCGGCGCTGTCGGCCATGAACAGCCAGCTCTACATCACCACGCGCATGATGTTCAGTTTGTCCCGCGCCGGCTTTGCGCCCAAGTCCATGGGCGCCTTGAGTAAGAGCGGCATTCCGTTGAACGCGTTGTTGCTGTCCAGCTCGGGCATCGCCCTGGCGACGTTGCTCAATGTGGTGTACCCGGAAAGCTCGTTCACCCTGATGATGGCGATTTCGATGTTTGGCGCGATCTTCACCTGGTTCATGATCTTCCTCACGCACCTGTTTTTCCGGCGCTATCGCACGCGTCACGGCGGGCCGACGTTATCCTTCCAGATGCGGCTGTTCCCGTACAGCACCCTGCTGGGGCTGGTGCTGATGGGCGCGGTGATGATCACCACCTATTTCACCGAGGCGTTCAAGATGACGTTGGTGTTTGGTGTGCCGTTTCTATTGATTCTGTCGGCGGTTTACTACGGGTTTTTCCGCAAAGGCAGGGCCAAGGCGTCGAACAAGGCCTTGGCGTAGCCCGGCAGCTGTTCGAACGAGCGCGCACATAGCAGCAGCTTTCGGCAGGCCCAATCCTCTTGCAACGGTTGGGCCTTGAAGCGACGTTCCGGCTGCCCACGCTCCAGTGCGGCCTGGGGCACGATACCCAGGCCGGCGCCACCGGCGACCATGCGAATGACGCCATCAAAACCCTCGGCACGGATGCGCGTCTGCAAGCGAAAGCCTGCGTGCAGCGCCTGTTCTTCCAGGTACACCGACAGCGCGCTGTTGGCGGCGAGGCCTACGTAGTCGTGTTGCAGGCTGTCGATGAAGCTCACGTGTTGCGTCGTCAGTGGATGATCCAGCGGCATGATCAGCGCCAGCGGATCGTCACGAAACGCCAGGGTCTGCAGGCCGTGGGTGTCTACGGCGTCGGAAATGATCCCAAGGTCCGCCGTGCCCTGACGCAAGGCCTGGGTAATGCGCAGGCTCGGAAGCTCTTGCAGGTCGATATCGAGGTTGGGGTGCTCGCGCAAAAAGTCCGCCAGCAACTCGGGTAAGTATTCGCTGAGGGCGGTGGTGTTGCACAGCAGGCGCACCTGGCCTTTGATGCCGTTGGCGTATTCCGCCAGGTCCTGTTGCAGGTGCTCGGCCTGTTGCAAGAGCAGGCGGGCGTGGCGGGCCAGCGCTTTGCCGGCGGGCGTAGGGGTGACACCCCGGCGCCCGCGTTCGAGGAACTCGATGCCCAGCGAGGCCTCCATTGCGCGAATGCGGGCGCTGGCGGCGGCCAGTGAAAGATGGCTGCGGGCCGCACCGGCGGTGATATTGCCGGTGTCAAGGATGTGCAGGTAGAGGCGCAGGTCGATCAGGTCAAAGTGCATGGCTGTTTCTCGGGTGACTGGACCGGCGTGATCGCAGGCATCAGCCTCACACAAAACAAGAGGCTGCCTCAGTATATGGCGAATTTCAGCCCTCATCGAAAAGCTCCACAATCCCTCCATGAATACCTTTCTCGCCTTCTACCAAACGATCGGCCCAGCCCTGACTCTGCTGGTCATCGGCACCTTCCTACTGGCCGGCACCGTCAAAGGTGTGATCGGCCTCGGACTTCCCACTGTAGCCATGGGCCTGCTCGGCCTGGCTATGCTGCCGGCGCAGGCTGCGGCATTGCTGATCATTCCGTCGACGGTCACCAACCTCTGGCAATTGGCGGTCGGCGGCCACTTGAGCGCGTTGACCGAACGCCTGTGGCCGATGCTGCTGCTGATATTTCTCGGCACCGGGTTTGGTACTTTGTGGCTGGGCATGGACGGTGGTGGCTGGGTGGTCCATGCATTGGGCGGGGCGTTGCTACTTTACGCACTCAGCGGATTGTTCCTGCCCACGGTCAAGGTCAAGCCCCAGACCGAACGCTGGCTTGGTCCTCTGTGCGGAGTAATCACAGGCGTCATTACCTCGGCGACTGGCGTATTCGTGATTCCTGCGGTGCCGTATCTGCAAGCCCTGGGCTTGAGCCGCGACCAGTTGGTGCAGGCGCTGGGGCTGTCGTTCACCGTATCGACCCTGGCGCTGGCGGCCGGGTTAGCCTGGCGCGGCACCCTGGGCGGTGGCGAAATCAACGCGTCGCTGCTGGCACTGGTGCCGGCGCTGCTGGGCATGTGGCTCGGCGAGGCGCTGCGCCAGCGCATCAGTGCGGTGCTGTTCAAACGCGTATTTTTCATCGGCATGGCGCTATTGGGCGGTCACTTGCTGATCAGTGGTTAAAGGCGCAACAGTTCAATCTCTCGGTGTAAGCTGCTGCGAACGGATAAGAGAGAACGCCGTGTGAAAGCCCGATCCGATGAGCTACAGATCTTCGTCAGCGTGATTGAGTGCGGTTCGATTTCCGCCGCCGCCGAACAGGTCGGGTATACGCCCTCGGCGGTCAGCCGCACCTTGTCGCGCCTGGAAGCCAAGCTCGACACCACGCTGATCAACCGCACCACGCGGCGCATGGACCTGACCGAGGAGGGCAAGTACTTCTTCGAGCAGGCCAAGGTGATCCTGGCGCAGATGGATGAGGGGGTTTGGGGAGCAATGGAACCAAAAACCAACGTAAGCCCTACCACCTTCGCTCGGAGCCCTCTTCCCAGGCATCCGCCTCGATAAAACAATTGCGCATCTCGGCCTCTTGGCTGATCTCGGTCAGCAGATCATGTACCGTCTTATCCAGTGCCTCATCGTTGCGATATGGAATGCTCAGCGCGTAGTTGCCCGACTCCAGTGGCTTCATGCCATAGGGTTCCAGGCAGTAACGCTCGATGTTCTCCTTTGCCCGCTTTTTGCCACGCACGAACTTGCTGTTGTTCTCTACGGCCAGGCGCAATATGACCGTCGCGACTCGTTCGGCATCATCCACCACCGGTGTGACTGTGATGCCGAGCTGCTGGGAGATTTTTTCGGATGCGCCGATTTTTATGCCTCTATGCCGGAGGTAGCGGTAAAGCGTGCTTTTGGATATGTGCAGTTTCTTGCCAATGGCGCTCACACTTAACCGACCCTCGCGGTACAGCGTTTCCGCAGCCATAGCCGTCGCTTCAGCTTGAGCGGGTAGCCCCTTTGGACGGCCACCGACTCGACCACGTGACCGTGCAGCAGACAAGCCTGCTTGTGTGCGCTCACGGATCAATTCGCGCTCGAACTCTGCCAGCGAAGAGAACAGGTTGAACACAAAGCGGCCTTGCGCGTGAGTGGTGTCGATTGGGTCATTCAGACTTTGCAGTCCAACGTTGCGAGCGGCCAACTCACCGACCAATTCGACCAGGTGCTTGAGCGAACGTCCCAATCGATCCAGCTTCCAAATCACCACGGCATCGCCGGCTCGCACATGAACCAATAATTTATCCAGTTCCGGACGTGCGCTTTTTGAGCCGCTGGCAACATCTTGATAGATCCGCTCGCACCCTGCCTTTTTCAGGGCATCGATTTGGAGGTCGGCGTTCTGATCCCGAGTGCTCACCCGCGCATAGCCAATTTTCATCAAAAGTACCGTTTACTCAATAGAGAAATTGAAAATAGAACCTTGATTAACGATACCAGTATTTAAAACAATAATGAGTTCTAACTCAGAGCTGGGCAGGTCTTTCGTTAAAGTTTTATAAAACGAGGGTTTTATCGAACAATTGCGGCGCAGTGAGAATCGAGTGTATAAACACACAAACACCTATTGCTGGAAAAAGCCATGAACACCACTCGCTGGAACGTCGCCGTCTCGACCGACACCGACCAATCGCTTCGCATGTTTCTGGCCAGCCAAGGGGGTGGCCGTAAGGGCGACCTGTCGCGCTTCATCGAAGAAGCGGTGCGGGCACACATCCTGGAACTGAGCGCCGAACAGGCCAAGGCTTCCAATGCCCATCTGAGTGAGGCAGAACTGACCGAAGCGGTTGAAGAAGCACTCGACTGGGCACGTAAGCGCTGATGCGGGTTGTATTGGATACCAACATCCTGTTCAGTGCGCTGATCTCACCACATGGTGCTCCTGATGCAATCTATCGGGCCTGGCGTGCGGCCCGTTTCGAGGTTGTGACCTCACGAGCACAGCTCGATGAAATTCGTCGTGCCAGTCGTTACCCCAAGCTTCAGGCCATCCTTCAGCCTGCCAAAGTGGGGGCCATGATCAATAACCTGCAACGGGCGATGGTGCTGGAGCGCTTGACCATCGAGATTGAAGCCGATGATCCAGATGACTCCTTTCTGCTGGCCATGGCCTTGGCGGGTAATGCGGACTACCTGGTAACCGGTGATCGGCGTGCTGGCCTTTTGCAGCGCGGACATATCGAACGCACGCGGATTGTTACCCCCGCCGTGTTCTGCTCCGAGGCACTGTGATCGATGCCGGTTGGTTTTCTGACTCAGGAGCAACGCGACGGCTTTGGTCGCTATGTCGATCCGCCCAGCCGTGAAGAGCTGGAGCGTTACTTCCACCTGAGCGATGAAGACCGTGAAGCCATCCAGGTGCTGCGGGGTAACCATAACCGCTTGGGCTATGCCGTTCTGCTGACCACCGTCCGCTTCGTCGGTGTTCTGCCGGACAAGCCCGCGGCTGTGCCGGTGGAAGTCCTGCATGTACTTTGTCGGCAATTGGCGATCACTGCCCCTGACTGTCTTGCACGTTATAGCGATCATCGTCGCTGGATACATGCGGCCGATATTCAAGAGCGCTATGGCTATCGTCATTTTACTGACCCTGGTATCGGCTTTCGTTTGAGCCGATGGCTGTATGCCCTCTGCTGGACGGGCACTGATCGTCCTGGCGTGCTGTTTGAACGAGCTACCTCATGGCTGCTCACACAGAAAGTCCTATTGCCCGGAGTTTCCCAGTTAGAGCGTTTCATTGCCCAACTGCGCAGCCGGGTTGAAGAGCGCCTCTGGTACACCTTGGGTCGTAGCTTGAGCGAGGCGCAACGGCAACAGCTCCAGGACTTGCTTCTGGTGGCCGAAGGCAACCGCAGTTCCCGGCTGGATCAACTACGCTCCGGCCCGGTGATGGTCAGTGGCCCCGCACTGGTTCGGGCGCTGCGTCGGCTGGATGATGTGCGCGGGTTGGGAATCGCCTTGCCGCCAGCTGCTCATATCCCACCCAGCCGCATTGCAGCCTTGGCCCGCTTTGCCAACACCGCCAAGGTCACGGCCATCAATCGACTGCCGGCGTCGCGCCGGTTGGCGACGCTGGTGGCATTCGCGGTTTCCTTGGAAGCCAGTGCGCATGACGATGCTCTGGAAGTGCTGGAGGCGCTACTGCGTGATCTCTTCAACAGAGCGGAGAAGGCTGACAAGAAGGCTCGGTTGCGCAGTCTAAAAGACCTGGATCGCTCGGCGGCAATGCTCGCCGCTGCGTGCAAGGTCGTGCTGGATAGCACGATCAGCGATGACAACGTCCGTGCCCGGCTGTTCAACGACCTGCCACGTGTCACGCTGGAGAAAGCCCTAGAAGAGGTCAATGCGTTGATCCGTCCGGCCAACGATGTATTTTACCTCGCTCTGGAGGAGCGCTACCGCAGCGTGCGCCGTTTTCTTCCTGATTTATTGAAACATATTCGCTTCGGTTTCAGCCCCGCTGGCAAGGGAGTGGCGGCCAGTCTGGACTGGTTGCAACTGAACCTGCCTCGTAGAAAACCGGAGAATGACGCGCCGCAGGAGATCGTGGTTAAGGCTTGGCAGAAACACATCACCCGCGAAGATGGCTCCCTCGACATGGGCGCCTATGTATTCTGCACGCTCGATGCACTGCGCACCGCCCTACGCCGCCGCGATGTCTTTGTTTCACCCAGTTGGCGTTATGCCGACCCGCGTATCGGCTTGCTCGATGGTGCTGAATGGCTGTCGGCGCGACCGATCATCTGTCGGTCACTGGGCTTGACCATCGACGCCAAAACCACCTTGGGCGCCTTGTCTGCCGAGCTGGATGCGACTTGGCACGCAGTCGCCGCTCGCCTGCCCGACAATCCTGCGATCCAGTTGAGCGAGAATACAGAGGGCAAAACCGAGCTGTCCCTCGGAGCGTTGGAGAAGCTGGAAGAACCCAACTCGCTGCTGCAACTGCGTGCAGCCGTGGCCGACTTGATGCCGCGTGTCGATTTGCCGGAAATCCTATTGGAAATCGCCGCGCGTACCGGCTTCGCTGAAGCGTTCACTCATGTGTCCGAACGCAATGCGCGGGCCGACAATCTGGTGACGAACCTGTGCGCGGTGCTCCTGGGGGGAGCCTGCAACACCGGCCTTGAACCATTGATCCGCAACGACAACCAAGCACTACGCCGTGACCGATTGTCCTGGGTCAGCCAGAACTACCTCCGTGACGACACTCTGTCAGCAGCCAACGCCATACTGGTGGCTGCGCAAAGCCAACTGGAACTGGCTCAGGTCTGGGGCGGCGGCGAAGTGGCCTCCGCCGATGGTATGCGTTTCGTTGTACCGGTGCGCACCGTGCATGCCGGCCCTAACCCGAAGTATTTCGGTACCGGTCGCGGCGTCACCTGGTACAACCTGGTTTCCGACCAGTTCTCCGGTCTAAACGCCATCACGGTGCCCGGTACCCTGCGCGATAGCCTGGTATTGCTCGCAGTCGTGCTGGAACAAGAGACCGAATTGCAGCCCACACAAATAATGACCGATACAGGGGCCTACAGCGACGTGGTGTTCGGGTTGTTCCGTCTGCTCGGTTATCACTTCTGCCCGCGCCTGGCCGATGTTGGTGGTACCCGCTTCTGGCGCACGCACCCAGAAGCGGATTACGGCAAGCTCAACGGACTTGCCCGCCAGTCGGTCAAACTCGACCTGATCGCCGAGCACTGGGATGATTTGCTGCGCCTGGCCGGATCGCTCAAGCTCGGTCGGGTACCGGCGACCGGCATCATGCGCACGCTGCAAACGGGTGATCGTCCGACCCGCCTGGCCCAAGCGCTGGCAGAGTTTGGGCGGATAGAAAAAACTCTGCACACGCTGACCTACATCGATGATGAGTCCAAGCGCCGCGCCACCCTGACCCAGCTGAATCGCGGCGAGGGCCGGCACAGCCTGGCGCGTGCCGTGTTCCATGGCAAACGCGGCGAGCTTCGTCAGCGCTACCGCGAAGGTCAGGAGGATCAACTCGGTGCCTTGGGCCTGGTGGTGAACATCATCGTGCTGTGGAACACCCTCTACATGACGGCGGCCGTGGAACGGCTAAAGCAGCACGGCTACCCGGTGCTGGACGAAGATCTGGCTCGGCTGTCGCCGCTGATCTTCGAGCACATCAATATGCTGGGACGGTACTCCTTCGCGGTACCGGAAGAGGTCGCCCGAGGTGAGCTGCGGCCACTGCGTAATCCGGACGACGATATTTAGGTGCGCAGGGAGGGGCAGTCATGCCCTTTATTGATCAGGGTGGGGCATCCTGGGCGGGACTGATTAGATGTGAGTTTACTTTCGTGAAAACCAGCGTCTCGGCTCATATTGGGTGGGAACACAGCATGTGTGGAGGAAAATACTAACAAATGCGATCCATCCAACTGCATCATTACCTTGAAGGATCGGTTTTAGTGCAGGGAAAATAATATCATATCCGTATTTTACGGTACTCATATGAAATGACCCAAAAAAAATAGTTAGAGATAAACATATAAAAAACCATCTCCACTTGAATTTTTCACCAGAAAAAAATCTCGACAAGAAATATAAAGAAGACAGCACCATCAAAGATAGCACTAGATATGCAATTGAAACTATAATATTATTTGTCATTACCTTTGTACTCCAGGTACATTGATCTGCCTGTCACGCTATCGCTAACCCCTTCAAATATAAGTGCACTACTGCCCATTGTCTTATATGATTTTATATAATCAGTATTTATATATCTATATAGGCGCCAAGCATCTGGCTTTAATACCATTCTTCCGACGCCATATGCAGAAAGTCCTAAGTCAACAGTACCATAAGCCATATTCCCTTCAAGTGCGCCGCCGCCGAGTAGTTTAGCGCCCTCCTGATAAACCTTCCTGACGGGGCCTTGGGTGTCAGAACGATTCTCTAAGAGGTTACGTCCGTTCTCATAGAGATTATTAGCGCCATGGGCCATCATGGGGGCACCTGCGAATAGGCACAGCGTACCGGCTGAGCCGTAGCAGATTCCGGCCCCTGTTGCGATTTGAAATGCCCCGGCGATTGCTCCCACGCCTTTTTGAGCAATCTCAAATGACTGGCTCAGCAGGCTGCTCTGTTCGTTTTTGAGGTCCTGCAGGCCCTGCTCAGGGCTTTTTTTGCCCTGCGAGACATCATTAACAATGCTTTTGGCATAATAAGCGACTTCGCGGTTGAATTGTAAACGCAGCGTGCCGTCTTTGATGTATCTAACACCCAATGTGCTGGCTTGGCTTCCAAGTTTTCCAGCCGCGGCACTGACCATCCAGTAGTCACAGCTACCAGGCATGCAACTTTCGTTTGTTGGTTTCATTCACTATTTCCCCACGTACTATATCCGCTGGTGCCCGCAGAGTGGTGGGTCCACGTGATGTCTCGGTAACGAATGGCGACATGTTCTTGCGGTTCAGCGTCGTTCTGCAAAATAGCGTGGGGCATTTCAAGTGTCAGGTCAGCAATAATTCCACCATTGATAGAGATAGAATAGAATTTTTCCTGCAGGCCAAAAGAAGACACGCGATAAAAACTGATGATGCAGTTTATTTCTTCTCTAGATGAGAGTGCTTGAGCGAGAAGCGGCGAGGACTTATCAACGTTTTTGGTTATGATAATTGGATGATGCGTTGGTTTATTAATATTTCCGACATTTGCCATATTATGGCTGTAAGACAGCACCATGATTTCGTCCGCATGCCCTGTCTGACACTTGTTGCCAATAGAATCTTGGGTTGAACAACCCGCCGAAATCAGTCCTTGAGCCTTGCCGGTGATGGTCATGTAACCGTGGTTAGCCATACGTGACACTCCTTTTTAGTCAGCCGGACATACTATTGCAAGGGTTTCAGTCGCGCTGTAGGTAGTTGTCGAAAATTTTTACGGAATATTTCTAACTTAGGTCTGCCAGCTATCGGCGGTTCGGTGAAAGACCCGGTCAGGTAAGTCTGTGGTCAGGTCGCGAAACCAGGTTGTCCGAGCTCAAGTGCATTTTCTGCTCCGTTGGTCCCCTTTGACCGAGATCAGCCAAGAGGCCGAGATGTGCAATTGTTTTATCGAGGCGGATGCCTGGGAAGAGGGCTCCGAGCGAAGGTGGTAGGGCTTACGTTGGTTTTTGGTTCCATTGCTCCCCAAACCCCATGAGCTGGAGGAACGCCTGTCGTCGCGCCAGAAAAAGCCCGCCGGGCGTCTGCGCATCAATGCCGCCGTGCCGTTCATGCTGCATGGCATCGTGCCGTACATCGCCGAGTTTCGCAGCCTCTACCCGCAGATCCAGCTGGAGCTGAACAGCGATGATCTGATTATCGATTTGCTTGAGCAAAGCACCGACATCGCCATTCGCATCGGCGCCCTGGCCGATTCCACCCTGCATGCACGAGCCCTTGGCAGTACGCCGCTGCATATCCTCGCCAGCCCCGACTACCTCAAGCAATACGGCACACCGTCCACGGTCACCGAGTTGGCGGACCACACCTTGCTGGGGTTCACCCAGACTGAAACCCTCAACCACTGGCCGCTGCGCCATGCAGACGGTGACCGCTGGCTGATCCAGCCCAGCGTGGCCGCCTCCAGCGGCGAGACCGTGCGCCAGTTGGCGCTGGAGGGCCAGGGTATTTGCTGCCTGTCGAACTTCATGACCGGCGCCGACATCGACGCCGGGCGCCTGGTGCCGGTGCTGGAAGCGTTCAACAGTGGCTATCGCCAACCAATCCACGCGGTGTTCTACCGCAACTCGCAACTGGCGTTGCGCATCCAGTGTTTCCTCGACTTTATCCAGGCCAAGCTGGCGCGGTATGCGCGCTGATTCGTGACTCTTGCGCAAGAGTGAATTGGGTAAACGGGGCTTATTCGTCACGGATCAGCCCGTGATACTGGCCCCATCACTTATTCAGTCAGGAGCATTCTCCATGAACGTATTCGTCACCGGCGCAGCCGGTTTTATCGGTGGTTCCATCGCCACTGGCCTGGTCATGGCCGGCCACACCGTTACCGGCCTGGTGCGCAGTGCCGAACAAGCCGCCGAGTTGACCGCCCTGGGCATCACCCCGGTAATCGGCACCTTGGATGACAGCGCCGTGTTGACCGAGCAGGCGCAAAAGGCCGATGCGGTGATCAATGCCGCGAGCAGCGACCATCGTGCGGCCGTTGAAACCCTGCTGGCGGCATTGAAGGGCTCGAACAAGCCGTTCCTGCACACCAGCGGTTCAAGCATCGTCGGTGATGCGTCGGGTGGCAAAGGCAGTGATGTCATCTACTTCGAAGACAACCTTCCTGAGCCGACTGTCGATAAAGCGGCCCGTGTCGCCATCGATAACCTGATCCTGGCTGCCGCTCAGGACGGTGTGAATTCGGCAGTGATCTGCAACACGTTGATCTACGGCCACAGCCTGGGCGTGAAGCGCGACAGCGTGCAATTGCCGCGTCTGCTCAAGCAAGCCCGCAAGAGCGGGGTGGTGCGTCATGTGGGCAGCGGGCAGAACATGTGGTCCAACGTGCACATTGAAGACGTGGTTGCGCTGTACTTGCTGGCGCTGGCCAAGAATGTGCCAGGCACTTTTTACTTCGTGGAAAGCGGCGAGGCGTCGTTTATCGACATGACCACGGCCATTGCCGAAGCCTTGAAACTGGGTAAACCGCAGGATTGGCCACTGGCCGACGCCGAGGCTGAGTGGGGGTATGAAATGGCGAATTATGGTTTGGGCTCCAACAGCCGGGTGCGGGGCAAGCATGCCCGTGAACTGTTGGGCTGGGCGCCGAAGCGGACTTGCGTTGTGGAGTGGATTCGCCACGAGAGGGTGTGATGTTCGCTTGAGACCGAGCTGCTGCCTTCGCGAGCAAGCCCACACATTTGACTGCATTCCAACGTTGAAACTCGGTCAAGTGTGCGCGGGCTTGCTCGCGAAAGGGGCCACTCGGTCTGTCTGGTTCACCCGACACTGGCCCCGCCGCGCTCAATTCCGTACCATTCCCCGCCTTATCCCCCGCATTACCCTGGTACCTCATGAACCTCACCCGTCTGCGCGCCGATGCCCTGGCTGGCCTCACCACCTCTTTTGCGTTGCTGCCCGAATGCATCGCCTTTGCCCTGGTGGCCCATCTCAACCCGCTGATGGGGCTCTACGGCGCTTTTATCATCTGCACCCTCACGGCATTGTTTGGTGGTCGACCCGGCATGGTGTCCGGTGCGGCAGGCTCGATGGCTGTCGTGATTGTTGCGTTGGTGGTGCAACACGGCGTGGAGTATCTGCTGGCCACGGTATTGCTGGGCGGGTTAATCATGGTTGCCTTCGGCCTGCTGCGCCTGGGCAAGCTGGTGCGCATGGTGCCGCACCCGGTGATGCTCGGCTTCGTCAACGGCCTGGCGATTATCATCGCCCTGGCACAGTTGGAGCATTTCAAAAGCGGTGAAACCTGGCTCAGCGGTACGCCGCTGTACGTGATGGCCGGCCTGGTGCTGGTGACCATGGCCATCGTCTACCTGCTGCCGCGCATCACCCGCGCCGTGCCGCCCGCGTTGGTGGCGATCCTCGGCGTCGGCCTGGCGGTCTACCTGCTTGGCCTGCCAACCCGCACCCTTGGCGACATGGCCCACATCGCCGGTGGCCTGCCAACGTTCGCGCTGCCGCAAATCCCCTGGACCCTGGAAACCCTCGGCATCATCGCGCCCTACGCGTTCCTGATGGCGATGGTTGGGCTGTTGGAAACCCTGCTCACCCTCAACCTCACCGACGAAATCACTGAGACCCGTGGCTACCCCGACCGCGAAAGCGTGGCCCTGGGCGCAGCGAATATGGTTTCGGGCCTGTTCGGCGGCATGGGCGGTTGCGCGATGATCGGGCAAACCGTGATCAATCTCAGCTCCGGCGGGCGCGGGCGTTTCTCCGGGGTGTTTGCCGGGGTGATGATCTTGCTGTTCATTCTGTTTCTGTCACCGTTTATCGAGCGGATTCCGCTGGCGGCGCTGGTGGGGGTGATGTTTGTGGTGTCGCAACAGACTTTCGCCTGGGCGTCGCTGCGCGTGATCAACAAGGTGCCGCTCAATGACGTGCTGGTGATTATCGCGGTGACGGTGATCACCGTGTTCACCGACCTGGCCACGGCGGTGCTGTGCGGCATTGTGATCGCAGCGTTGAATTTCGCCTGGCAACAAGCGCGCGAGTTGTATGCCGATGAACATCTTGAGGCCGATGGCAGCAAGCTCTATCGCCTGCACGGCACGCTGTTCTTTGCCTCGACCACACCGTTCCTGAATCAATTCGATACGCCCAATGATCCGGACCGGGTGACACTGGATTGCCGCCACCTGAGCTTTGTCGATTACTCGGCGATTGCTGCACTGATGACCCTGCGCGAGCGCTACACCAAGGCTGGCAAGCATCTGCGGGTGCTGCATTTGTCCGAGCGCTGCAAGAAGTTGCTCAAGCGCGCCCGGGTACATCATGAGTAAGTGATCAAGGCCCGACCAGGGTTTCCAGTTCCTGGGCGCGGGTCTGGGTCATGTCCAGCATGCAGCCGGTACCGTTGACCTGGTCGATGGTGCCGCCGGTGGCGGACCCTGCGAAGCCGCAATTGGCGTCACGGTACTTTATCCACAGGCGCTGCACGTCTTGCAGTTGTTGCTTGCGCGCGCCTTTCTGGGCGGCGAGGGCGGTTTTGTAGGCCTTGTTCAGGCGCGTGTCCTGGACCTTGGCTTCCTTGACGTTGCAACTGACCATTTCTACGGTCGTGTTGGCGCCGTCCATGCATTTTTTCCAGGCCGCGTTGTCGGCGGCTGAAGCAGTGCCACACAGGGCTAGAAGCACGGCACCGGCAGCAAGGGATGTGCGAATCATGGTCGATATTCCTGAGCTTAAAGGGATGTGCATTCTATGACTCAAGCGCTCGCGCTGAGTTTCCAGCCTTTTCTGAACCTCATGTAAGAACACCCCCCGAGTTTTCATGTACGGCTGTCGCGCATACCCCAACGCGACAGCGCTTACCCGTGGGCGAAAATCACTTTCATAGCATTTGAAAATGCCCTTCGGTAATGATTTATGAGTTTCACAACCCACTCGACGTGACCCTTTCCGAGGAGTACCGCATGGCCGCATCACCGGGCTTCGGGCTATTGGCATACGCTGCCATCGCTATCATTGCTTTGATCGTGCTGATTGCACGTTACCGGCTCAACCCGTTTATCGTCATCACCCTGGTGTCCATCGGCCTGGCGCTGATGGCCGGGATGCCGGCGGATACCATCATGGGCTCCTACGAGGCGGGCGTCGGCAAGACCCTGGGACATATAGCTTTGGTGGTTGCACTGGGCACCATGCTGGGCAAGATGATGGCCGAGTCTGGCGGTGCCGAGCAGGTGGCGCGCACGCTGATCAACCGGTTTGGCGAACGCAACGCGCACTGGGCGATGGTGTGCATCGCGTTCCTGGTGGGGCTGCCGCTGTTTTTCGAAGTCGGTTTTGTGTTGCTGGTGCCGATCGCCTTTACCGTAGCGCGGCGCGTGGGCGTGTCGATCCTGATGGTCGGCTTGCCGATGGTCGCCGGTTTGTCGGTGGTGCATGCGCTGGTGCCGCCGCACCCGGCGGCGATGATGGCGGTACTGGCGTACAACGCCTCGGTAGGGCAGACCGTGCTGTATGCGATTTTGATCGGCATTCCCACGGCAATCATTGCCGGCCCGGTCTATGCCAAATTCATCGTGCCGCGTATTCATCTGCCGGCGGAAAACCCGCTGGAACGCCAGTTCATCGAGCGCGAACCGCGCACGCGCCTGCCGAGCTTCGCGCTGACCATGGGCACTATCCTGTTGCCGGTAGTGTTGATGATGATTGGCGGCTGGGCCAACGTGATTTCCACCCCGGGCACGGGCTTTAATCAATTCCTGCTGTTTATCGGTAACTCGGTGATCGCGTTGTTGGTGGCGACGTTGGTCAGTTTCTGGACCTTGGGCCTGGCCCAGGGCTTCAACCGCGAGTCGATCCTCAGGTTTACCAATGAGTGCCTGGCGCCGACCGCCAGTATCACCTTGCTGGTGGGGGCGGGCGGCGGGTTGAATCGAATCCTTGTGGACGCTGGCGTCACCCACGAAATCCTCGGGTTGGCCCATGCCTTCCATCTGTCGCCGCTGGTGATGGGTTGGCTGTTCGCTGCACTGATGCGTATTGCTACAGGCTCTGCCACTGTCGCTATGACCACCGCCTCCGGCGTGGTGGCGCCGGTCGCCATGGGCCTGGGTTATCCACACCCCGAATTGCTGGTGCTGGCCACCGGCGCGGGTTCGGTGATCTTTTCCCACGTGAACGACGGCGGCTTCTGGCTGATCAAGGAATACTTCAATATGACGGTGATCCAGACATTCAAGACCTGGACCGTGCTGGAGACATTGATCTCTCTTGTCGCCTTTGGTCTGACGTACGGTCTGTCCTGCATTTTGTAACCCGGAGACCCCATGGACATCCTCTACCAGATCCGCGCCCGCCAGGATTCCTTCAGCGCCGGTGAAGGGCGTATCGCCAGGCTGATGCTGGAGGACGTGGGCTTTGCCGCTTCGGCCAGCCTGGAAGCGTTGTCCCAGCGGGCCGAGGTCAGCACGGCGACCTTGTCGCGGTTTGCGCGCAGTGTGGGGTGCCGGGATTTGCGCGACTTGCGCCTGCAATTGGCCCAAGCCAGTGGCGTCGGCAGCCGCTTCCTGGACCCGGCGGGGTTGCCGGAGCAATCGGCGTTTCATCGGCAGATTCTGGGTGATATCGAGGCGACTTTGCGTCAGCACTTGTCGGGGTTCAACCAGGCGAGTTTCGTTGACGCGGTCAGCCTGCTGGGCAAGGCACGGATGATCCACGCGTTCGGCATGGGCGGCCCGTCGAGCCTGTGCAGTGATGAATTACAGGTGCGCTTGGTGCGCCTGGGCTATCCGATTGCGGCTTGTCATGACCCGCTGATGATGCGCGTCACGGCAGCGACCTTGGGCCCGGACCATGCATTGATTGTGTGTTCCCTGACCGGCCTCACCCCCGAGTTACTGGACGTGGTGGAACTGGCGCGCAACTACGACGCGCGTGTCGTCGCCATCACCCTGGCCGATTCGCCCTTGGCCCAGTTGGCGGATGTGCTGCTGCCGTTGCAACCGGCCGAAACCAGTTTTATCTACAAGCCCACCGCCGCGCGCTACGGCATGCTGCTGGCCATCGACCTGCTCGCCACCGAGCTGGCGCTGGCTATGCCCGACGACAACCAGGAACGCCTGCGCCGGATCAAGCTGGCCCTGGACGATTACCGCGGCGGCCCCGATAGCCTGCCGCTTGGAGACTGATATGAAGTACGACACGTTGATACGCCAGGCGCTGATCATCGATGGCCGCAATACGCCCGGCTACGTTGCTGATGTAGGGTTACGCGACGGGCGCATCGAGACGATCGGTGACTTGTCGGCGGCCGTGGCCGAGCATGAAATCGACGCCATGGGGCGCGTGCTGGCGCCGGGTTTTATCGACGTGCACACCCACGATGACACCGTGGTGATTCGCCATCCGCAAATGCTGCCCAAGCTCAGCCAGGGTGTGACCACGGTGATCGTCGGCAATTGTGGCATCAGCGCCTCGCCGGTGGTTTTGCGCAGCGATCCGCCGGACCCGATGAACTTGTTGGGCACGCGCGAGGCGTTCACTTATCCACGTTTTGCCGACTACCGCGCGGCGGTGGACGCGGCGCATCCGGCGGTGAACGTTGCCGCACTGGTCGGTCATACGGCGCTACGCAACAACCATATGGACGACCTGCACCGCAGCGCCTCGCTGGATGAAATCACCGCCATGCGCGTGCAGTTGCAGGAAAGCCTTGAAGCCGGCGCCCTTGGTTTATCCACAGGCCTGGCCTATGCCAGTGCGTTCAATGCCGAGACTGATGAAGTGCTGCAACTGAGTGAAGAACTCACCGCGTTTGGCGCGGTGTACACCACCCATTTGCGCAGTGAATTCGAGCCGGTGCTGGAGGCGATGGACGAGGCGTTTTTGATTGGCCGGCATGCCAAGGCGCCGGTGATTATTTCCCACCTCAAATGCGCCGGCGCGGGGAATTGGGGGCGTAGCCCGCAGCTGCTGGCATCGCTGGAAGCGGCTGCTAAAACCCATCCAGTGGGGTGTGATTGTTATCCCTATGCGGCGAGTTCTTCGACCCTGGACCTCAAGCAGGTGACTGACGCGTTTCGGATCACCATCACCTGGTCGACACCGCACCCGGAGTTGGGCGGGCGCGACTTGCAGGACATCGCCGCCGAGTGGGACGTTTCGTTGATGGATGCAGCGCGTCGCCTGCAACCGGCAGGGGCTGTGTATTACGGGATGGATGAAGACGATGTGCGCAAGATCCTGGCGCATCCATTGTCGATGGTCGGGTCGGATGGGCTGCCGGAAGACCCGTTTCCACATCCGCGTTTGTGGGGGGCGTTTCCACGGGTATTGGGGCATTTCAGCCGGGATGTCGGGTTGTTTGCGCTGCACACGGCGGTGCACAAAATGACCGGCTTGTCGGCGGCGCGTTTTGGTTTGGCCGAGCGCGGTGAAATCCGTGAAGGGCACTGGGCCGACCTGGTGTTGTTCGATCCGCTGCGCGTGCGCGATGTGGCGGATTTCAAAGCACCGCAGCGGGCGGCGGAAGGCATCGATGGTGTGTGGGTCAACGGCGCGTTGAGCTACAGCAATGGGCGCGCGAATGGCCGGCGCGCAGGGCGCTTCCTGGCGCGCAGTGGGGATTTGCGCCGTGGATTCGTGGCGGGTGGATAGACCGGGTTATCGTTCATCGCAGGCTTGCCTGCGATTGCGATCTGTCATTCAACACGGGAAACCCTCTATAGTTTTGGTTTTCAGACACGGAGGCGGATACATGCACTTAGGAAAAGTTACCCCCATAGTGCGAATTTTCGACGAGGCCAAGGCGTTGGAATTCTACGTCGACTTCCTGGGGTTCAAGGTAGATTGGCAACACCGTTTCGAGGCGAATTATCCGTTGTACCTACAGGTGTCGCTGGGTGAGTGCGTGCTGCATTTGACTGAGCATCATGGCGACGCCTCGCCGGGCTCGGCAGTGCGTATTCAGGCGCAGGGAGTGGATGCGTATCAGCAGCAATTGGCGGGCAAGGATTACCGGTATGCCAAGCCTGAAGTTGAGGACACGCCTTGGGGCTCGCGCGAGATGAGCATCAAGGATCCGTTTGGGAATCGGGTGGTGTTTGTCGAGGAGAGCGAGGGCTGAGGGGTAAATCGCAGGCAATAAAAAACCGCCTTAGTAGGGCGGTTTTTTATTGCAATCCCAGTTAGTGGCTGGGGTTGCGACTTCATTGGAAGCTATGACCCGCATCCTAAGGCTCACGTGTTCCGGTAAGTGCGCTGGAGGTAAGGCCCAACTTACGGAGGGCCGAGTATGTTTAAGTTTGCACGACGTACATGGAACCTCGTAGTGAACTGCCTGCGTGCTTATCACGTATGGAAGTTCCTGCGGGACAGTTTTGATGACCGTTAAGGTCTGAGAAGGGGAGCCGCTTCGGTGTAGGCCGAGGCGGCTTTTTGGTTTCTTAAACCCGGAAGTGGCTGACCATCTGCTGCAACTGGCTACCCAACCGCGCCAGTTCCACACTCGACTTGGCCGTCTCATCACTCGCCGTCGCCGTCTGCTCCGAGACATCACGCACATTCACGATGCTGCGGCTGATCTCTTCGGCCACGGCGCTTTGCTGTTCGGCGGCGGCAGCGATCTGCTGGTTCATCGACTGGATGTTCGACACCGTCCGGGTGATGTTTTCCAGGGACACGCCAGCCTTGCGTGTCAGCTCGACGCTGCTGTCGGTGAGGCTGCGGCTGTTGTTCATCACTGAGGCGACTTGCTGAGTACCGTTCTGCAAACCGGCAACCAGGCCTTCGATTTCTTCAGTGGATTTCTGGGTGCGCTGGGCCAGGCCGCGCACTTCATCGGCTACCACGGCAAACCCACGACCGGCTTCACCGGCACGCGCCGCTTCAATCGCCGCGTTGAGGGCCAGCAGGTTGGTCTGTTCGGCCACGGCCTTGATCACGTCCATCACGCTGCCAATCTTGTTGCTCTCTTGTTGCAGGTGCGCCATGGCGTCGGTGGAACGCGCCACTTCGGCGGCGAGGCGCTCGATCTGGGCAATGGCCTCGGCGACCACTTTGTCGCCGGCGCGGGCTTGGCCGTCGGCCTCGGCCGCGGCCAGGGAAGCTTGCTCGGCGTTGCGCGCAACTTCCTGCACGGTGGCGGTCATTTCGTGCATCGCCGTAGCGACCTGATCGGTTTCGATCTTCTGGCTGTTCACACCGGCGCTGGTCTGCTCGGTCACGGCCGACAGTTCCTCGGCGGCGCTGGCGATCTGGGTTACGCCGTCGCGAATACCACTGATCAACTCGCGCAGGGTGGTGCCCATGCGCTGGATGCCTTGTTGCAGCACACCCAGTTCATCGCGGCGGGTCACTTGGATGGTGTGGCTCAGGTCGCCGGAGGCAATGCGTTCCACCACGGCCAGGGTGTCCTGGATGGGGCGAGTGATCTGGCGAGTGATGACCCATGCGGCGATAACGCCCACCAGCAGCGCCAGCAGTGTGCTGATCAACTGCAGGCTGCGCGCCTGGGTGCTTTCGGCGTCGCGACGGGTCAGCTGGATCTCGTACAGCTTGTCGCTGATCGTGACGATGTCGGCGCCCTGGGTGGTCATCTCGGCACGGGCGGATACGATGTTGGCGTTGGCGGCCTTGTAGTTCTGCACGGCGCTGCGATAGGCACCCAAGGCTGTTTCCAATGCGGTCAACGCGCTTTGCTGGCGGGTGCCAAAGGCAGTGTTCAGGCCTTTCAAGCCTGCAATGGCATTCTCGATTTGCGCTGCGGCGCGGGCTTCGGTCTCCGGACTGACGTTGGCGGTGTAGCCACGCACTTCGTAGCGGGCCAATTGGAATTGCATCTTCGCGTCGGTCACTGCCTGGAATTGTGCAAGGTACTCCGAACTGTCGGGCATCTGTTTAACGCTGGCTTCCAGCGCGTCGATCTGAGCATTGGCGATATCAGCCTTGTCGCCCATTACCTGGCGCGAGGCGTTGCCGTTACGGTAAGCCTCGCGCATTTTGTTCAGCGATTGCTGGTAAGCGGTGATGATGGATTTCTGCTCGTTGAGCAGCTTAAAGTTTGCCGGGCTCTTGAAGCTGTCCAGCAGTTTCTGCTGCTGGGCAGCGAAGGTATCCAGGCTCGTCTGTACGTTCTGCGCCACGGCTTCGTCGCCGTTGGCGAGCATGTACTGCAGGCGCACGATTCGCAGTTTGGTCAGGGAGGCGTTGAGCTGGGTGATGTCGCTCATCCAGTTGCTGCGGTCGATCAAGCCGCCCAGGCTGGTCCAGCCGGTGAGCGCCAGGATTGAGGTGAGAACCAGCACCAGGCCAAAGCCCAGGCCGAGTTTGAGGTTGACGCTGATGTTGCCGAACCAGCTGTTCATCGATACTCCGCAAGAATGATTTCGGTGTGCTGGACGGTGTTGTTGTTGGGGCCAGCTGAGTTATGTAGGCCTGTATCGGCGGCAATGCGTGAACCTGAAATACTTTTGTTGCCCGAATGACCAAACGGTCCCACCCTGGCAATGGGCGGGGCCTTCAGGTGTGAGTCAGGTCACCGGTCGCAGGCCCGGCCCAATGCCCAGGGGCGGATGGCTCTTGAGCGCCTCGATCAATTGCGACAGGTGCAGGAAGCGCTGTTCGTTGAGTCGGTCCCATCGATTGATGAAGTAGCGTCCGCGCTCGTCGATTTGAATGGCGGTGGTCACGATTTCATCGTTTCTGGAACGATGCACCAGGTTGATTTCAGTCGACGAACGCCGCTCAATCAGGAACTCACCGGCCTGCTTGAGTTTGCTCCGATCAGGTAGTGCTACTGGCGCCGGGAGCGCTCGGCCCGGCACGCCGACGGTCAGTTTGAAGTCGCTGCGCAAGGCTATTCCGCCGGCATCGTCAGCCGTTTCCCAGGCGCCGACGTGCAACGGCTTTGCGAGGCTTGGGGCTACATCGTGAATATGCAGGCTGACGGCGTTCTGCAATTGCGCAATCCCCGGTACCAGGTAATGGGTGTCGGTGTGGGCCGTGCCCATCAGCGCCACCCATTTATGCGCACCTTGCGCCGCCTGGTCGGCCTTGATCACTTCGTTGGCGAAATAGCTGAACAGCGTAGGCCGAACGTTGGCGCCGCCGATGCCCTTGGTGTGGTAGCTGGCGGTGCAATCAAGCGCTCGCACGCGGATCCCGTATTTATTGGCCGCGCTCAGCACACCGATGTAGGTATGGGGCCCGCTGTAGTTCCACATATGGCCGAGGTCTTGCCGCTTTACATAACGTTGCAAGCGCTCGGGCATTTTCAAACCGCTGTGGAAAGCGTCCAACTGTGCCTGATGCAAGTCCGTCAGCAGGTGTTCCACATAGAGGGTCCGGACCCCCTGTTTTTTCAGCCATTTCATGTGTTTGATTAGAAACTGCTTAGGTGATACGGCCGAATGCACTTCGCCAATCACCAGCCCGAGCCTTGACTGATAAAGGCGCTCCAGAAACGCCACTTCTGTGGTTGCCGTGGCCAGCAGCGTCAATGACGGGCGTTTCGTGAAGGTGTAATCGGCAACGAAACGGCTGGCTTGCCGATGAAGCTGTTCTCGCTGATCGATAAAGCTCTGGATAGCGGCCTGTTGCGTCTTCGACCGGTGCTGCGAGGCGTAGCGCGTGTCGAGGCCGCGGTGCTCGCTGGCCAGTTGCGTGATGTCCTCGTGAAGTGTCGCAGGGAGGTCGAACGTGTCGAAATGCGATGACACCGCCGCCGCCTGCACAACCCGTGACGAGCCGGGTGATGGCAGCACACGGGGGGCTGTCGTCATGGCGAGCCTGTAATCCCCTCGGGATTGGGCGGCACCGCTGACGTCGGGCCAGATACCGTTCACCCCGCCTGGCGGTACCTCCTCGACCCGTAAGGCCAGCGCATTTTGCAGGTCGGCCAGGCCCGGTATCTGATCATAGGTGCCTAGGCGATTTTGTTCGACCAAAGCGATCCAACCGTCTGCGGCATCGCGTTCCAGGATTTTGTGGGAATAGAAGTTTCTCAAGGTGCTGGCGCGAGGGATAAAACGCTCGCCGTCCCCCAACGCGAGTACGTGTTCCAGATGGTAGGAGGCAGAGCCATCCAACGCCTCCACCGCGATAGTGTGCCGGTGGGCGGCAAGCATCAGTTTGCGGTAAGTGAAGGGGGCGTCGCGGTGCAGTCCGAGCGCGCTGTCGACCTCGGCCAGGTGGTCTTCCACCTGCTTCAGTGCGCGTGCGATATCGCCCTTGGCCTGCTTGTTCAGCACCTGCAGTTTGCTGCGCAAAATATCCGCCGGCAGGTTTTCGAGATACAGGCGCTTCAAGCCTTGCTTGGCCAGCGCCGGCATGTGCTCGATGAGCAATTGCTTGCTGGCGATGGCGTTGTGTTGGGCCCCGATGATCAAGCGTTTGGTGGGCGCGAACAGGGTTTGCAAAATGCCCGCGTGGGAGGCGTCGGGGGCCAGTGCCGGCGCGGCGGTCCGGGCAGGACGCGGTCCTGGGGTCTGGAAGAACTGGTTGGCATCTTCAGTCAGGCGTAATACCTGCGCGGGGTACGTTTCTCTGAGCGGGGCCAGCGCTGCGCTGGCCTGTGTGCGGGACGCATCGGCCAGGCCGGCGCCCCAATCGCTCTGCTCCTTAAGGAAGTCGGGCGCCAGTACAGCCCTGAAATTCTTGCTCTGATCGGGAGCAATCTCATACGGGGCCAAGGGGTTATCGACGCCCTCCGCCAGCTTTTCGTATTTCGTCTTACCACCTCCCGTCAGGCCGGAACGCGTCCAGTTGCCGCTGGCGTCCTGATTGACCAGGCGTGCCGTTGAACGATAGTCGCCCGTTCGCGCGTCAAGGCGATAGAGCAGATGCCGGCCCAGCGCATCGGATTGTTGCGCGGCCCACAGTGACTGGCCATCAAACAGCACGGGTTGCAGGCCGGGTGGCACGGTGCTTTTGAGTGGCTTGAGTGCAGCGATTTTCAGGGCCTGCTTGCTGGCGGGAATCAACGGACGCAGGGGCGACAGCAAATTGAACGTCCCCTTCAGAACCTGGCGGTAATCAAACAGCAAGGCACCGCCGCTGTTAAGCAAGTAACCGAGAAAGTGCTGCAGCGCCAGGGCTTTATCGCGCTGCTGATAGGCGTTGAGCGCCAGCATGGCGTCCTTGAATGCCAGTAGGCCGCCCAGGCTCAGGCTCAGGGGCGGGAATGGGATCGTGGCGACGGCGGTGAGCCATTCCACGCAGGTCCAGAGAATGCCGGTGATTTTCTGCATGCGGTTGACGGTGGTGGCGTTGACCTCATCGATCTTGCGTTGCAGCGCCATGTTGTAGAACTCATGGCGCAGATCGGCCAGGGGGGCCGCGTGGGCGATCGCGTCATAGCGGGCCGGGCTTGGCGTAGTGCGGTTGATATCACTGGGCAGGCCTTTGCGCACGCTCTCCAGAAATCCGCTGACCCGCGATCGGGACTGTGTCGGCACGCGTCCACAGAAGTAGGCCGGCATGCCGTCGACCTGCTTGAGCAGATAGTTGAACAGCCTGGCCTCGCGAAAACTGATGCCATCCGGAGCATTCGGGGTATAGAGCAGCGTGGGGTTGTCGGCGTGACTGAGCAGGTAGTTGCCGATCGCCCATTCACCGTAGATGAACAAACGGTACACGCGGTAGCTGTTGCGTTGGCTGACGGCCTTGTCGCCCAGGCCATCGATGCCTCGCTCCAGCCAGGCCAGGTCGGCACTGGCGATGTGGCCTTGGAGGCGGGACTCGAGGGCGGCGCTTTTCATCTGCAATTGGTTGATCTTCAGGATGGCGTTGCGCCGGTCGTCATACCCTGGGCTTTCGGTTTGCAGTTGCAGGCGGACCCGCTCGGTGTAGCGCTGGCCGATCCACACCCCGGTCACTGAGCGAGCCACGTTCTGCGCGGTCAGCCGGCTCAGGTCCACGCCAGCGGGGCCGCGGAAAGTGGCGCTGGCGGAGAACTTTTCGTCGAGGAACCCCACGCCGTCTTCGTAACCGTCGCGGTACAACTGGGTGTAGGGCATTTCGGTTTTCGGCCCCAGCAACGGCTTGGGCGAGTAGACGAAAACCGTGTCTGGATCGACATCATTCTGCTGACGCCCCAACAGCCGATTGAGGCTGGCTTTGGCGTGCTCATGCACATACGCCTCAAAGGTCGGCAGACGCGCCTCCGAATCCGGCCGGGCATCGTAGGTGCGCTGTGCGCCCTGGGTATCCTCGGCCAGGCTGGTGAGTTTGATTCGGTTGGCTGCCGACGCTGCTCGATACCAGGGTGGGCTGCTGTGTTGGTAATCGTCCAGCGCCTGGGATTCGAGCCAATGGGCGACCATCGCGTCCAGGCAGTCGGCATGGTTACACGCCGGGCCGAAGGTGACTTCCTGATACTCGTCGTCCCCTGGCTTAAAGCTCAGGTTGTTCATAAAGGTCGCCATCTTGGGACGAAAGCGCACGGGGACTTGCTGGATCACATAGTCACGCATCGCCCCGGACGCTTCATCCGCCCAGCCGATGATGTGGGTCTGGCATTCCCGCAGGCTGTCGAAGGCCATGAACTGCCGAGCGCGCGGGGCTTCGGGAGTGCATAGCAGCAGGCGCTTGACCTGGCCGCTGGCAGCTTCGTCGCGCAGTAGCCACAGGTCCTTGAGTTGCGCGCCATGTACCAGCACCGGTTGCGCCCGCAGGTGCGGATGAAGATTGGCGCGCAGTTGTTCGAAGCGCCGGTAGTCGGCCGTGTCCAGATGGCCCTGGAGCCTGGCGAGGGTCGCCAGCGTGAGCAGGCGTTGATCGAGCAGCGCCCTAGTCGCCTGTTTGATTTCAGGCGTACCGAGCATGCTTTTTTGCTCGGCGGCGAAGTCCAGGCGCGGATGCAGGTGTTGTAACAGGAGGGACAAAGCTTGCGGAGTCAGTTGGGCATGATCACCCTGCAACGGCGCGTCGGCGTAGGTGAGTTGGCTGCGATGCAGGAAGTCGGAGCCAGGCAACCCGTCGTCGGTGTGCAGGCCTGCCAATGCCAACGCCACCAGGTCATGGCGTTGTGCATAGTCGCCGACGAGGGAGACCTTGCGCTGGGTGGTGATGTGCAGTTGGTGCGGATCGAGGTCGTGGATATCCATGTCGTCTGCCAGCCGCTCTACCAGTTGGTAGTGCGCCAGGGCCTGTGGTGTGGCGGCAGGGCCGAACAGGTCGAGGAATGACTGGCGAGCCTGATTGTAGTTCGCCAGTTTCGCGATTAACGCGTGTTGGTCAGTCGCTGCGGCATTGCGGTACCAGGCGGGCAAACGGTTGTAGAGGGCTTGTTCCAACAGGCGTTGGGCGCGAAATTCAAGGCGTTCGCTGAGGTCGGGCAGCGCCGCCTGAATGGCGGCGTCCAGCAATGGACCCCGCGTGGCAGGCGTTTGGTTCGCCAGGGCGGCTTCGATGTCGAGGCTGCGTTTGTTCAGCAGCGCCTGGTAGCTGAATTCGAACAGCGGCTGGCCGGTGATCGGTTGCAGTTCCAGGGGCCAGATACCGGCGCTGTGCACGTGTTGATAAGCCACAGGCAGGTGGCGAGTGAGCGCGTCCCGGTCGGTGGCGGTTGCCATGATTGTCAGCAGGCCCTGGTCGAGGTCGTGCAACGAGTCGAAGGGTTCCAGGCCACGGGATGGCGTGAATAGCAGTACCGGACCGACCGGCTCGCCGCAGGTCAAGTCGTTCACCACGGGGCTGGCCTGGCGCGTGAGCACGAAGGCGCCGGCAAAGGCCACGGTCTGTTCCTGATAGGTGAACGTCAGGGCATACATGCCTGGACGAAACGCCGGGCCGCGGGAGCAGTCTTCCACCATGCGCTGGTCGGACGGTGTGAGCAGGTAATCCTTGGCGTTGAGGCTCGCTTCCTGTTCCAGCGCGGTGCTGCCGGCGGTATAGATCATGTAGGCCTTGCGGCCCTGGCCGTCCACGCGGCTGGTTTCATCCAGGGTTTGCAGTTGCTGGTCTAGATTGGTTTTCAAGCGCGCGAGCGAGGTGTCGTCTTCGGCAAGGCCTTTGTAGAGCGCGCGGGCCTGGGTGAAGAAAGCCGCGTTGGCTTGCTTGAGCGTGGCGTTCACTTTTTCCAGCGCTTGGAGCGTGTGCGGCAATTGGACGGGGCGCAGCGTCTGGCCGCGCAGTGTCGGGTCGATCTCGAGCAGTTGGGTCTCGAGCTGCTCGAGGGTGGGTTCGGTCTGGGTGCTCATCGGCACAGTCCCCATGATGATGGAATGAATCCTCAGCATGAGGTAACGCCCGGGCGGCGCAGCGGTAGATAGCTAGGGGCAGGGGTGGGGCTCATCAGGGGCAGGTTTTCTGTGCTAGTCTGCTGGCCCTTTTAGTTCTGGATGGCACGGGAAGCGCAGCGCTCATGCAGCTTTTTCGGTGTCTTCCTACAGCGGAGCCTCTTCATGTCCGAAGTTAATCTGTCCACCGACGAAACCCGCGTCAGCTACGGTATTGGCCGTCAGTTGGGTGACCAACTGCGCGACAACCCGCCGCCGGGCGTGAGCCTTGACGCGATCCTGGCCGGCCTGACCGACGCCTTCGCCGGCAAGCCAAGCCGTGTGGACCAAGAGCAGATGGCCGCCAGCTTCAAAGTGATCCGCGAAATCATGCAAGCCGAAGCGGCTGCCAAGGCTGAAGCCGCAGCGGGCGCCGGCCTGGCGTTCCTGGCTGAAAACGCCAAGCGTGATGGCATCACCACCCTGGCTTCCGGCCTGCAATTCGAAGTGCTGACCGCAGGTGATGGCGCCAAGCCAACCCGTGAAGACCAAGTGCGTACTCACTACCACGGCACCCTGATCGACGGCACTGTGTTCGACAGCTCCTATGAGCGCGGCCAGCCTGCAGAATTCCCTGTTGGCGGCGTGATCGCCGGTTGGACCGAAGCCCTGCAATTGATGAATGCCGGCAGTAAATGGCGTCTGTATGTGCCGAGCGAACTGGCTTACGGCGCTCAAGGCGTTGGCAGCATCCCGCCGCACAGCGTTCTGGTGTTCGACGTCGAACTGCTCGACGTTCTGTAAGACTGGGTAGCATTGACGCCAGCTTGATGTGGGAGCTGGCTTGCCTGCGATAGCATCACCTCGGTAGCAAGGTTGACCGAGTCGTCTGCATCGTGGGCAAGTCGAACCGCCGACTCCCACATCAGGCCGGTGCATTCATGGCTTGTAGTGTCGCTCATGGATGAAACTTGCCATTGAGCTCCGTGGCCGGGCGCAACGCTCGGGCATAGCAGAACAGAAACAGATTGCGCACCACTTCCTTCAACACGCCAGGTTCACTTGAACTCAGCCCGTTGACGTCCAGGTCACCCTGATCCTGCAGTTCATTCAGGGCTTCTTCTTCCAGTACCGCACAGACTTCGCCGGTTTCCCGATGCAGGATCCGCAGGTAAGGGTGTGGGCGGTCCAGCCAGGCATCTATCAAATAAGTCATGGGTCGCATCTCCTTGATGGGTTTCAATGAGAATAATTCTTATTCGTAGAATAGCAAGTGACTATTGGCGGTTTCTGGTTTTTTCTGTGTGGATATTGCGTAGGCTCAACGTAGAGGGCGAAACGCCATCCCGCGGCGGGCGCGGGATGGAGGTAGCATATTCAGACTTTGCGCACGAACTCGGACTTGAGCTTCATCGGGCCGATACCGTCGATCTTGCAATCGATATCGTGGTCGCCGTCGCACAGGCGGATGTTCTTGACCTTGGTGCCGACCTTGACCACTAGGGAGGTGCCCTTGACCTTGAGGTCCTTGATCACGGTGATGGTGTCGCCGTCCTGCAGCACATTGCCGACGGAGTCTTTCTTCACGGTTTCGTCGCTGGCCGCTTCGGCCTCGCCATTGGCGGACCACTCATGGGCGCATTCCGGGCAGATCAGCTGGGTGCCGTCTTCGTAGGTGTATTCGGAGTTGCATTTCGGGCAGGGTGGCAACGTGCTCACTAAAGCTCCTTAAAAGTCAGGATGGCTAAAAGTCGCACATTATATAGGGTTTATCGCAAGGTTGGGGCGCCGCAGAACTCTGTGGGAGCTGGCTTGCCTGCGATAGCGGCAGTGAACTCACTAAAGTCATCGCTGGCAAGCCAGCTCCCACATGAAACCGGGCAGTATCAGTGCGTACGTGCGACCGCAAACTCACTCAGCTCAACCAGGGCGTCCCGGTATTCACTGGCCGGCAGGGCGTCCAGGCACTTGATCGCACGGGCGACATAATCACGCGCCAACTGCGCGGTGTACGCCAGCGAGCCTGACGCCTCGACGGCGGCACGGATGGCCTCCAGGTCTTCGATCCCGCCTTTCTGGATCGCCTTGCGCACCAAGGCGGCCTGTTCCGGCGTGCCTTCGCGCATGGTGTAGATCAGCGGCAAGGTCGGCTTGCCTTCGGCCAGGTCGTCGCCGACGTTCTTGCCCAAGGTCTCTGCGTCGCCAAGGTAGTCGAGCAGGTCGTCCACCAGTTGGAAGGCTACGCCCAGGTGGTCGCCAAACGTGCGCAGGGCTTCGGACTGTTCGGCCGTCGCGCCACACAGTGCAGCGGCGCTGTGTGTGGAGGCTTCGAAGAGCATCGCGGTTTTGCCGCGAATCACTTCCATGTAGGTTTCTTCGGTGGTGCTGGCGTCCCGGACCTTCGACAGTTGCAGCACTTCGCCCTCGGCGATGATGCGCGTGGCCTGTGAAAGAATTTTCATCACCGGCATCGAGCCAAGTTCAACCATCATTTCAAACGAGCGCGAGTACAGGAAGTCGCCCACCAGTACGCTAGGCGCATTGCCCCACATGGCATTGGCGGTCTCGCGGCCACGGCGCATGCCGGACATGTCGACCACGTCGTCATGCAGCAGGGTGGCGGTGTGCAGGAACTCGATAGTGGCCGCCAGCAGGCGCAGGTCATCGCCTTCGCGACCCAGGGCCTTGCCGCACAGCAACACTAATAAAGGACGCAGGCGTTTACCGCCCGCCGACGTAATATAGTCGCCAATTTTGGAGACCAGCGGCACTTTAGAAGTCAGCTGCTTCTTGATGATGCCGTCGACGGCGCTAAAATCGTCCGCGACCGCGCGGTAGAAAGCTTGGGGTTGCATCAGCGACAGTCGCTCCAGAAGGGTTGCGCGGCATGCTAGGACCCAGGCCCCCGGGTGTCAAGGCGCGATAGACGGCCACTTGCAACGCGTCAAAGCCTTGCGTACAATCGCGCACCCTGAACTTCCTGGGCAGCACCTGCCTTACGCAATTGCATTCGGGACGTCCATCCCATGCAGCCATGCCAGCCAATACCTCTTCTTATAAAGCGCTGGGTGAGCAGGATTATCGGAGAAATACCATGTCGTACGCAGTAATTGTTACTGGTGGCAAGCAATACAAAGTCGCCCCAGGTGAATACCTGAAGATCGAAAAACTGGAAATCGCTACCGGCGAATCCGTTACTTTTGATCGCGTTCTGTTGGTCGCCAATGGCGATGACGTGAACATCGGCGCTCCAGTTGTTGCTGGCGCTACCGTTGTGGCTGAAGTGATCTCCCAAGGTCGTCACGATAAAGTCCGCATCATCAAGTTCCGTCGTCGTAAGCACCACATGAAACGTATGGGCCACCGCCAGTGGTACACCGAGATCAAAATCACCGGTATTCAGGCTTAATTTCAGCCTAATTCCTCACTAGGAGAATTGACTCATGGCACACAAAAAAGCTGGTGGTAGTACCCGTAACGGTCGCGACTCAGAAGCCAAACGCCTTGGCGTTAAGATGTATGGCGGCCAGAAAATCATTCCGGGCAACATCATCGTGCGTCAGCGCGGCACCCAATTCCACGCCGGTTACGGTGTTGGCATGGGTAAAGATCACACCCTCTTCGCTAAAATCGAAGGCGTGATCAAGTTTGAAGTAAAAGGCGCGTTCAACCGCCGTTACGTGAGCGTTGTCGCAGCTTAACTGCGAGATCGCTGGAAAAGCCCTGTCTCGCGACGGGGCTTTTTCGTTTGTGGGGTGAGTCTCTTGCAAAGCTGTTTGTAATGGGCTCAGGCGCGGGATGTGCGGTCGTTGATTGAGGTCGCTGCGCTCATTTTTGCAAGAGTCTTATGTCTTGGTTTCTTAAGCTCGTCCGTGCGGCGAGAGGCGTTTTGTTATGAAGTTCGTTGATGAAGTTTCTATCCGAGTAAAAGCAGGCGACGGCGGTAACGGTTGCATGAGTTTCCGTCGCGAAAAATTCATCGAAAACGGTGGCCCTAACGGCGGTGATGGCGGTGACGGCGGTTCCATCTACATGATGGCCGACGAAAACCTCAACACCCTGGTCGACTACCGTTACACCCGGCACTTTGATGCCGAGCGTGGCTCCAACGGCGGCAGCACCGACTGCACCGGTAAAAAAGGCGAAGACCTGGTACTGCGCGTACCGGTTGGCACCACGATCATCGACTCGGCCACCCAGGAAGTGATTGGCGACCTGACCAAGGCCGGCCAGAAGCTGATGGTTGTGCAGGGCGGCTGGCACGGTCTGGGTAACACCCGATTCAAGTCCAGTACCAACCGCGCGCCACGCCAGACCACGCCAGGCAAGCCGGGCGAGCAGCGTGACCTAAAACTGGAAATGAAAGTCCTCGCCGACGTAGGTCTGTTGGGCCTGCCAAATGCCGGTAAAAGTACCTTCATTCGCTCAGTATCGGCCGCCAAGCCGAAGGTCGCCGACTACCCGTTCACCACCCTGGTACCTAACCTGGGCGTGGTCAGTGTCGACCGTTGGAAAAGCTTCGTGGTCGCCGACATTCCTGGCCTGATCGAAGGTGCTTCCGACGGTGCTGGCCTGGGGATTCGCTTCCTCAAGCACTTGTCGCGTACCCGTTTGCTGCTGCACCTCGTCGACATGGCGCCGCTGGATGACACCAGTGCACCGGACGCCGCCGAAGTGATCGTCAGCGAACTGACCAAGTTCAGCCCGGCCCTGGCCGAGCGTGATCGCTGGTTGGTGCTGAACAAGTGCGACCAGATCCTCGAAGAAGAGCACGAAGAGCGCGTCAAGGAAATCGTTGACCGCCTGGAATGGACTGGCCCGGTCTACGTGATCTCGGCTATCGCCAAAGAAGGCACCGAGCGCCTGACCCGCGACATCATGCGCTACCTCGAAGACCGTGCCGACCGCCTTGCGGCCGACCCGGTGTTCAAGGCCGAACTGGCTGAACTCGATCAGCAGATCGAAGACGAAGCCCGTGCCCAGTTGCAAGCCCTGGACGACCAGCGTGCCCTGCGCCGCAGCGGCGTGAAGTCGGTCCATGACATCGGCGACGATGATTGGGACGAAGAAGACGTGGATGATGACGACGGTCCGGAAATCATTTACGTGCGCGACTGATCTGTTGCGATAAACTTGAACGCCGCTCCTTTTAGAGCGGCGTTTTAGTATCTGGGTATAACGTTATGGGCCGCGCTGGGTCGCGCAGCCATCACTCTAGGGTTGAAGATGATGCGGAGCAAAGTGACAGGTGCGCAGCGCTGGGTCGTAAAGATTGGAAGTGCGCTGCTGACGGCGGATGGCAAAGGTCTGGATCGCGCAGCCATGAGCGTCTGGGTCGAGCAGATGGTGGCCTTGCATGAAGCAGGCGTCGAGTTGGTGCTGGTGTCGTCCGGGGCCGTTGCTGCCGGGATGAGCCGCCTCGGCTGGACCGCGCGACCCAGCGCGATGCACGAGCTGCAAGCCGCCGCCGCCATCGGCCAGATGGGTCTGGTGCAAGCCTGGGAGTCCAGCTTTGCCGAGTACGGTCGCCACACGGCGCAGATCCTGCTGACCCACGACGACCTGTCCGACCGCAAGCGCTACCTCAACGCCCGCAGCACCCTGCGTGCGCTGGTGGAGCTCAAGGTCATCCCGGTCATCAACGAAAACGACACGGTGGTCACCGACGAAATCCGCTTCGGCGACAACGACACCCTGGCCGCCCTGGTAGCCAACCTGGTGGAAGCCGACCTGCTGGTCATTCTTACCGACCGCGACGGCATGTTCGACGCCGACCCGCGCAATAACCCTGACGCCCAGCTTATCTACGAAGCGCGCGCCGATGACCCGGCGCTGGACGCCGTGGCCGGCAGTGTCGGCGGCGCCCTGGGCCGTGGCGGCATGCAGACCAAACTGCGTGCCGCACGCCTGGCCGCACGTTCCGGCGCGCACACCATCATCGTCGGCGGGCGCCTGGAGCGCGTGCTGGACCGCCTCAAGGCCGGTGAGCGCATCGGCACCCTGTTGTCGCCGGAACGCGGCATGCTGGCGGCGCGCAAACAGTGGCTGGCCGGTCACCTGCAAACCCGAGGCACGCTGGTGCTGGACGAGGGGGCCGTATCAGCGTTGTCCCAAGGCAACAAGAGCCTGCTGCCGGTGGGCGTCAAATTGGTGCAGGGCAGCTTCCGCCGTGGCGAGATGGTGGTCTGCGTTGCGCCGGACGGTCGTGAAATTGCCCGTGGTCTGGCCAACTACAGCGCCCTTGAAGCGCAGAAAATCATTGGACAATCCTCTGATGCGATTGTCGGACTATTGGGTTACATGGCGGAACCTGAACTGGTGCACCGCGACAACCTGATCCTGGTCTAACCAAAGGAATACACGATGCGTTTAATGAAGGGAATGCTCGGCCTGCTGTTGGCCATGCCGCTGCTGGCGTCCGCCGAGGAAGTCGGCCAGGTGTCGACGGTGTTCAAGTTTGTCGGTCCCAACGACCGGATCGTGGTCGAAGCGTTTGATGACCCCAAGGTCGACGGCGTGACGTGCTACCTGTCGCGCGCCAAGACCGGCGGCGTCAAAGGCGGCCTGGGCCTGGCTGAAGACCGCGCCGAAGCCTCGATCGCCTGCCGTCAGGTAGGGCCGATCCGCTTCAAGGGCGAGCTCAAGGATGGCGACGAAGTGTTCAAGGAGCGCACCTCGCTGGTGTTCAAGACCATGCAGGTGGTGCGTTTCCTCGACAAGAAGCGCAATACCCTGGTGTACCTGGTGTACAGCGACCGACTGATCGAAGGCAGCCCGCAGAACGCCGTGACGGCGATTCCGATTTTGCCCTGGCCGACCGCTCAGTAACCCGTAGGCGAGTTTTGCAATCGGCGTCTATGATTGCAGGCTTGCGGGCTGTAATCTCGAAGCGCCGCAATGCGAAGAATATGGGATATCTGGAGTTCGTCATGAGTGCTTTCCACGACCTGAAACTCAAAGCGTTGGACGGACACGAGCTGCCGCTTGCGCCCTTAAAGGGGCAAGTGGTGTTGGTGGTCAACGTGGCCTCCAAATGTGGTTTGACCCCGCAATACGCCGCGTTGGAAAAACTCTACCAGCAGTACAAGGGCCAGGGCTTTACCGTACTTGGCTTGCCGTGCAATCAGTTTGCCGGCCAGGAGCCGGGTACTGAGGAAGAGATCCAGGCGTTCTGCAGCCTGAACTACGGGGTAACGTTCCCGCTGGGCAGCAAGCTCGAGGTCAACGGCCCTGATCGGCATCAACTGTACCGCTTGCTGGCAGGTGAGGGCGCCGAGTTCCCCGGGGATATCACGTGGAATTTCGAAAAATTCCTGCTGGGTAAAGACGGCCGGGTGCTCGCGCGCTTTTCGCCGCGTACAGCGCCGGATGATCCGACGATCGTCCAGGCCATCGAAAAAGCCCTGAGCTGAACCCCTTCCGGTGTAGCTTCAAGTCTCAAGTTGAAGCCGCAAGAATAAGCGCCAGCGCTCTTCTTGCAGCTTCAAGCGTGTAGCTACTGACTGCTTTCATACCCCTTAATCACTCGGATCAATAGTGCTACTCAGCGCTGCGCACTCCCAATATTATCTGCGTCATAAACTAAGTCTCCCGTGGAGTGCTCCCATGCCTGTCCAAGCCTTGTTCAAACCGTTCCAGCTCGGTGCATTGCAACTGTCGACGCGCGTGGTCATGGCGCCGATGACCCGCTCGTTCTCCCCGGGTGGCGTCCCTAATTCCAACGTCATCGAGTACTACCGTCGCCGCGCCGCCGCAGGCGTGGGCCTGATCATCACCGAAGGTACGGTGGTCGGCCATCAAGCCTCAAACGGCTACCCCAATGTCCCGCATTTCTACGGTGAAGCCGCCCTGGCTGGCTGGAAGAAGGTAGTCGACGCGGTGCACGCTGAAGGTGGCAAGATCGTTCCGCAATTGTGGCACGTAGGCAGCGTGCGTCGTATCGGCACCGAGCCAGATGCCAGCGTGCCAGCCTATGGCCCGATGGAAAAACTCAAGGATGGCAACGTGGTCGTCCACGGCATGACCACTCAGGACATCAAAGAAGTGATCAACGCTTTCGCCCAGGCCGCCAGGGATGCCCAGAGCATCGGCATGGACGGTGTAGAGATCCACGGCGCCCACGGCTACCTGGTGGACCAGTTCTTCTGGGAAGGCAGCAACCAGCGCACCGACGAATACGGTGGCAGTCTGGCCAACCGTTCGCGCTTTGCGATCGAGCTGATCGAGGCCACCCGCGCCGCAGTTGGCCCGGACTTTCCGATCATCTTCCGTTTCTCCCAGTGGAAACAGCAGGACTACACCGCTCGCCTGGTGCAAACCCCGGAAGCGTTGGGCGAGTTCCTCAAGCCGTTGTCTGACGCCGGTGTGGACATTTTCCACTGCTCCACCCGTCGCTTCTGGGAACCGGAGTTTGAAGGCTCCAACCTCAACCTGGCCGGTTGGACCCGCAAGCTCAGCGGTAAGCCGACCATTACCGTGGGCAGCGTGGGCCTGGATGGCGAGTTCCTGCAGTTCATGGTCAACACCGACAAGGTCGCGCAACCGGCCAGTCTTGAGAAACTGCTGGAGCGCCTGAACAACGACGAGTTCGACCTGGTCGCCGTGGGCCGCGCACTGCTGGTTGATCCGGATTGGGCCGTGAAAGTGCGCGAAGGCCGGGAGAGCGATATCCTGCCATTCAGTCGTGAGGCGTTGACGACCCTGGTGTAAGCGGCGACAGGGCGGGCACTGGGGGCCCGTCCTTGCATACCCCGCGCAGTTGGCGCTCAAACTGTTCGATAATCGCCGGCCAACCCTGGCGGCTCGCATGCTGACGGGCATTCAGGCGCATGCGGCGCAAGCTTTCTGCGTCCTCCAGTAACCAGTTAGCGGCCTCACAAAACGCATTCTCATCTCCCGGCATCGCCAGCACACCGTTGTAGCCATGGCGGATATGCTGGGTCGCAGCCGCCTGATCGTAGGCCACCACACCCAAGCCCGAGGCCATCGCCTCCAACACCACGTTGCCGAAGGTTTCGGTCAGGCTGGGGAACAGGAACACATCGCCTGACGCGTAATGCCGCGCCAGTTCCTCGCCTCGCAAGGTGCCGCAGAAGATCGCTTCCGGCAGTTCCTTTTCCATCATCGCCCGTTGCGGGCCATCGCCGACGATGATCAGCTTCATCTGACGCTGGGGATAAGTGTCCTGCAACGTCTCAAAGCAACGCTTGAGCAATCCCAGGTTCTTCTCCTGCGCAAGTCTGCCTACGTAGAGCACGGCAGTTTGCTCACTGTTCAATGCCCAGCTTTCCCGCAGCGCGTTGTCGCGTCTGGCCGGGTGGAACAACTGGCTGTCCACCCCGCGTGACAACATCCCCAGACGCTCGAAATGCCTGCGCTCCAACTCCAGGCGCTGGCTGGCGCTGGGCACCAGGGTCAAGGTCGAACGGTTATGAAACCAGCGTAGGTAGTGAGTGACCATTCGGCTCAGCATGCTCAAGCCGTATTGGTTCGAGTACTGCTGGAAATTGGTATGAAAGCCACTGACCACGCTGATCCCCAGGCGCCGCGCGGCGCGCAGGGCAGAGAGACCCAATGGCCCTTCGGTGGCGATGTACAGCACGTCCGGACGCTGACGGGTCCAGCGTCGCAGCAATTTGTGCATCGACGACTGTCCCCATTGCAGGCCCGGGTACCCGGGTAGCGGCCAGCCACGGCACAGCAGCAACTCATCGTCGCTGGGGCGGCTCTGGTCGACGCCCTGGCGCGGGCGCACCAGCTCGACTTGATGGCCGCGCGCCCGCAAACCCTCGCACAAGCGGCCAAGGGTATTGGCCACCCCGTTGATCTCTGGCGGGAAGGTTTCGGTAATCAGGGTGATGTGAAGCGAGGCTGTCATCATGACCCACAGTGTCGCCGTGGGCCATGTCGTCATTGTGTCATCGGCATGATGGATTTATGACTGGGTCACTTTTTTCGGCTGCGCCATCGCTTCGGCACCTTGCTCTCGCACCCAGAACAACGTGGCCCCGGCTACTGCCGCCGGCATCATCAGCAGGTTGACCACTGGCACCAGCAGCACCAGGTAGACGATGCCGCCGAAACTCATGCTCTGCCAACGTTTCTGGCGCAGCCAGGCGAGCATCTCGTTCCAGCCCAGCTTGTGGTTGTCTGCCGGGTAGTCGATGTACTGGATCGCCATCATCCACACGCCAAACAACAGCCATAGTGGCGCGGCGATCAGGTTGACCACCGGAATGAACGACAGGATAAACAAGCCGATGGCCCGTGGCAGGAAGTAGCCCAGCTTGCGCATTTCCCGGGCCAGCGTGCGCGGGACCATGGCGACCAACTCGCCCCAGCTGAAGGCCGGAAAATCGTCCGTGCCACGTACCACCACTTCGACCTTCTCCGAGAGAAAGCCGTTAAAGGGCGCGGCGATGATGTTGGCCAGCATGGTGAAGGTGAAAAACACCATCAGCACCACTAGCACCACAAACAGAGGCCAGATGAGGTAATTCAGAAAACTCAGCCAGCTCGGCAGCGTCGGCATCAAATGGTCGACCCACAAACTGAATTGATGACCGGCGAAATAGATCAAGCCGACGAACAGCACCAGGTTGATCGCCAGCGGTAGCAAAACAAACAGGCGCAGGCCAGGGCTCAACACCAGTTTGAGGCCTTCACGCAGGTATTGCGGGCCGGAAAGAGCAGGGGCGGGCATGGAGAACTCCGAGCAAAGGGGCGAACGCGCCGACCTTACCGACTTTGCACCTTAGGCGAAAGCGGCGACATCAGCGGTAACAAACGTGTCGATGGACCAAGCCGACTGCATAGAGACCACCTATGAGCTGGATTGTTATTCCGTATTTCCTTAATCTTGCCCCCCTCGATACGCTGCACCCATTATTTTTCAGGGTCTGCGAGTTCAAGCCTTCCCCAAGTGCTTCGTGGTCCCTTTTTTATTCCAGCCGCCTTGTAGTCCGGGCGGTCGATAGGAGTGAGTCATGTCTGATACCCGTCATTCGCGAGTGATTATTCTCGGTTCCGGCCCTGCCGGTTATAGCGCTGCTGTCTACGCTGCCCGGGCCAACCTCAAGCCGCTGCTGATCACCGGCATGCAGGCGGGTGGTCAGTTGACCACCACCACCGAAGTCGACAACTGGCCGGGCGACGTCCATGGCCTCACCGGCCCGGTGCTGATGGAGCGTATGAAAGAACACGCCGAGCGCTTTGAAACCGAAATCGTGTTTGATCACATCAACAAAGTCGACTTCTCGAAAAAGCCTTACAGCCTGACCGGCGACAGCGGCGTATACACCTGTGACGCGCTGATCATCGCCACTGGTGCCAGCGCCCGCTACCTGGGCCTGCCATCGGAAGAAGCGTTCATGGGCAAGGGCGTATCCGCCTGCGCGACCTGCGATGGTTTCTTCTATCGCAACAAACCGGTCGCCGTGGTCGGCGGCGGCAACACGGCCGTGGAAGAGGCGCTGTACCTGGCGAACATCGCCAGCACCGTGACCCTGGTTCACCGCCGCGAGACCTTCCGCGCCGAGAAGATCCTGATCGACAAGCTGCACGCCCGTGTCGCTGAAGGTAAGATTATCCTCAAGCTCAACGCCACCCTGGACGAAGTCCTGGGCGACAACATGGGCGTGACCGGCGCCCGTCTGAAAAACAATGACGGCAGCTTTGACGAACTGAAAGTCGACGGCGTGTTCATCGCCATCGGCCACACCCCGAACACCTCGCTGTTCGAAGGCGTGCTGGAAGCCAAAGACGGTTACCTGGTGGTGCAGGGCGGCCGTGAAGGCAACGCCACCGCCACCAACATCGAAGGTATCTTCGCTGCCGGTGACGTAGCCGACCACGTTTACCGCCAGGCCATCACCTCGGCCGGCGCCGGTTGCATGGCGGCACTGGATGCCGAGCGTTACCTGGACGGCCTGCAGAACGCTTCGTTCTGACCCCGTTGAACTAAAAAACCGGCTGTGAGGCCGGTTTTTTATGTCCGCGATTCAACTAACACCCAGGTCATGAAGTGTTAACCCAGTCCTTGTGGGAGCTGGCTTGCCTGCGATAGCGGCGTATCAGTCACCATCGCCATCGCGGGCAAGCCCGGCTCCCACAGTGAACGGGTTTCTAGATTGAATCAGCGGCGTGTCAGGGGTTGTGCGGTGAACTTCACGCCGGCCAGGCCATGCGCGATCAGTGCGCGGATGTTGCCGTGGTCGCTGCCCTCAGGCGTCGCCACCACCGAACGGTAATGCTCGCCAAAAGCCAGCAGCGCTTCCTGATCGCTCAGACTTTCCAGCAGGGCCAAACCCAGTGTCTTGCACGAACCCTCATTCTGCCCGGCCGCATTTTCTACATGGCCGTTGGTGAAGGCCTGCGGCTGGTAGTCGTAACCAGCAGCAACAAACGCCAAGGTATCGGCAAACACATGTTCGCCACTGTTGAGGCTAACGCGCAGGGTGTTCAAATCAGTCATGGGTCTTTCCTTTCGCGAACGCTGCCTGTTGGTCGGCGCTGGCTTCTTTCTGGTAGGTGGCTTTCCACTCGGCGTATGGCATGCCGTACACCACCTCACGGGCGTCATCGAGGCTCAGCTCGATCTGACGCTCGTCAGCCTCGGCCTTGTACCACTTGGACAAGCAGTTGCGGCAGAAGCCCGAGAGGTTCATCAGGTCGATGTTCTGCACATCCTTGCGGCTGTCCAGGTGGGCTACCAGCCGGCGAAAGGCGGCGGCTTCGAGTTCGAGGCGTTGTTGATCGTTCATGGTGGTCTCTTCGAGACAGCTATCGGCGGGTAAGCTTCAAGCTGCAAGTTGGAATGAAGTTGGCTTTAACGTGTGGCTTGAAGCTTATCGCTTGAGGCTGAGCGGCTCGCCGCGAGCGTTATCGAAACCGATTCGGCAAAGCGCAACGCGTGGGGCTTGTCCACTTCGACTTCGGCGTACAGCACCGACTCATTGCTCATCACCAGGTCCAGCAATTCCTGGGTCAAGCGCTCCAGCAAGGCAAAGCGGTTGCCTTCCACATGGGCGATGATCGCCTTGGTGATGGTGCGGTAGTTCAGCGCATGGTCGATGTCATTGTCGCGCACGGCTTCCTGGGCGGCATACAGGATGGTCAGGTTGATCAGCACATCCTGCTTGTTGAGGATTTCGTCCTCGTTGATACCGATATAGGTGCGCAGGCACAGGTCCTTGACCCGGATACGCGCCATGCCTGGTTGAAGTTGTGGCATTGCTACTTGCTCCGTCCGATCAGTTGCAGGAACTCCATGCGCGTGGTGTTCGACTCGCGGAACGCGCCGAGCATCACCGAGGTGTTCATGGTTGAATTCTGTTTTTCCACGCCGCGCATCATCATGCACATATGCTTGGCTTCGATCACCACGGCCACGCCGGCCGCCTGGGTCACGTCCTGGATGGCGTCGGCAATTTGCCGCGTGAGGTTTTCCTGGATCTGCAGGCGCCGGGCGAACATGTCGACGATACGCGCCAGTTTCGACAGGCCCAGCACCTTGCCGGTCGGAATATAGGCCACATGGGCCTTGCCGATAAAGGGCAGCAGGTGGTGTTCGCACAGCGAGTACAACTCGATGTCCTTGAGGATCACCATCTCGTCATTGTCAGAGGCGAACAGCGCGCCGTTGACGATCTCCTCCAGGTTCTGCGCGTAGCCATGACACAGGTATTGCATGGCCTTGGCGGCGCGCTTGGGGGTATCGAGCAAGCCTTCGCGCTCGGGGTCTTCGCCCAGGCCTTTAAGGATCTCGCGGTAGTGTTGGGGCAGGGATAAGGTCATACAACATCCTCACAAACGGCTTACTTGATATGCCGCCCGCCGTTGACGGTCAGGGTGGTTCCGGTGACATAAGGGTTGTCCAGCAGGTAGCGCACGCTCTGGTAGATCACCTCGGGCCCAGGCTCGATGCCCAGTGCCGACTTGGCCAGTACCTTGGCGCGGTAGGCAGCATCGTCGCCGTCGTTGAACATCACCATCGCCGGTGCGATGCCGTTGACCTTGATCAGCGGCGCGAACTGCGCGGCAAATGACAGCGTAAGGCTGTCGAGCCCGGCCTTGGTGGCGCAGTAGGCGATGTGCTGGCGGCTGCCCTTGCGCACCACGTCATCGCTGATATGCACGATGTCGGCCGGTGTCGAGCGTTGCAGCAAGGGTGAACAATGCAGGTTGATCAGGTACGGCGCAAGCATGTGCACGCTGAACATGTCGGTAAAAGCGCGGCTTTCGTCGCCAGGCGTTTCCGCGACCCAGGCCGAGGCGTTATGGATGATCGCGCGCAGGCTCTGGGTGTGGGTGTGCAGCTCGGCGATAAACGCGAGAATTCCGGCTTCGTCAGAGAAATCGGCATATACACCGATGGCCCCACGCTCGCGCAACGCCTGCACGCCGGGCCGCTCGCTGCGGTAGCTGAAAATCACCGAGTGGCCTTCGTCCAGCAGGCGCTGGGCGCAATGCAGGCCGACACGCTGGCCGGCGCCGGTGATCAGAATCGGGGCGTTCGTTGCAGTCATGAGAGGCTCGGGTCGCTGGCAGATTGAAACTATACCAGCGACCGCCCGCCCCATGTACTCATGCGGCAGCTTCAGTGACCTTGCGCGGTGGGGAAGGATGTAGCCAATTCGCCAGCAGGTGGGTCGAGAGTGGGATAAACAGATAAACCATCAAGGGCGTGAGCGCCAGGGTGCTGACCAGCACACGTGGCACCAGCTCCAGTTCATTGAGCAGCGGGCCCAATACAAAGTTGAACAGCAGCGATACCGGGAAGAACGCCAGCCAGATCGCCACGGCCTGCTTCCAGCGTGGCGGGCGCGCACCCACCGCGCCGAACCAGCCGTCGATGCCGCGTACGCGGTGCTCGGACGGGTCGGCAAACAATTCGCTGCCACGGCTCAACCAGGCACTGCGGGAGGCAGAAAACTCCCAGGCATGCAGGGTGTGCTCATCGGCGAAGCGGAAAATGATCTGGAACTCATCATCATTGGGCGGCGGGGCAAGAACGCCTGAGCCCAGGTAGCCAGGAAAGTCGGTGGCCAATTGCTCGCCTTCGCGCAGCCAGGCCATCAGTTCTTCGTAGCGACCCTTGGCCACGCGGCGCGCAACCATCAGGGTGACGGGTGAGGTAGACATTGTGTATCTCCAAGTGTGCGGGTGCGCTGGGCCGGGTAGGCGGCACACAAACGAGGCTGCGGGGTGTGGCAGCGACGTAGAAAAAACAGGCAAGGATTATTCCTGTTTTATCGAAATACACCAGATACTTTGGTCGCGTCGCCCTGTAACTTGTATCGCGCCGCCGAATAAGCGTTAAATAGTGTTCAAATTGACACGGATGTTTTTCATCTCTGATGCCCGAAATTACTGCTCCCCAGCGCGAAAAGACGCCTGACAATGTCACTGATTGCGACGACCTTTTCCCTATCCGTGAAGTCGCCCGGCTGACCGGCGTCAACCCGGTCACTCTGCGCGCCTGGGAGCGTCGCTACGGCCTGATCCAGCCAACGCGCACCGAAAGCGGGCATCGGTTGTATTCGCGCAACGATATCGACACCGTGCACCGGGTACTGGACTGGATCGAACGTGGCGTCGCGGTCAGCAAGGTAGGCAAACTCCTCGCACGAGACGAGCCGCTCGGCGAACCTGGCACCGCGCCTGAAACGCAGGTGGAGTGGGTTCAGTGGCAGGGACGCCTGCGCCTTGCAATCAGCGCATTCGATGACCGTGAGTTGGACCGACTGTACGACCAGATCTTTTCCGCTTACCCGATTGCCGTAGTGTTTCAAGACATTCTCATGCCGCTGTGGCAGGCATTGCTGCGCCACCAAGGGCGCTTCGGCCAAGCCAGCGAGTGGCTGTTCTTCGACAATCACCTGCGCTCGCGCACCGCGCAACGTCTGCAAGTGACAGCGGCCGCGTCGGTGCCTCGGGTATTACTGGCGGCCGTTGCCGGGGAATGCCGCGAGTTGGAGTTGCTGGTCGCGGGCCTGCTGATGTCGGGGGAAACGCTCGCGGTGAAGGTCATGGGCGTAGGCCAGCCATTCGATGAATTGACGCTGATCTGCGAAAAGACCCAGCCGCAAGCCTTGGTACTGTTCTCCAATCGCGCACCCGGCAGCGAACTGCCGCTGCGACTCAAGCGCCTGGCGCTGACCCTGAATTGCCCGTTGCTGCTGGCAGGTGATGCCGCCGACCTGGCGCAGGAAAGCCTTAAGGGCTCGCCAATCGGTTGCCTGGGTAACGAGGGGCGGCTGATGCAGCGCCGCTTACAGCAATTCCTGGCGGGTGGCCTGGATACCTGAGCTCAGGCATGAACCTCTGGATGGGCCAAGCGGTGCTGGTGCAGGATGAACTGGCGCAGGCGCTCGATTTCTTCGGCGTCGCTCTGGTTCAGTCGATAGGCGAACAACCCGCGCGCGGTTTCTCGTTCGAACGTTCCGCGCAACGCAATGCGCTCATAGCCCGATGGGCTGAACCACAGTGAAAAAGTTTTGGGTGGCTTGATCCGGCTCCGAATCTCCACCAGTACGCCTTTGAACGACACCTCATGCACCCACATCGCGCCCGGGTTGCCCTTGATATTTTCCAGCGCCACTGGGGTTTCAAGCGTCAGGCGCCACGGCCGGATCATTGGCCCGTCTTCGAAAATACTCGGCACGCCCAAGCGCAGGTGAACCGCGTGAAACTCATCTTCGACCAAGTGCAGCGGGAAGGTGAGTTGCTGGTTGTCGAACTGCGCCTGGATGGTGAGATGGTCGTGGGCGGCCAGGCGAGTGAGCAGGTCGCGAATTTGCGCACCCCCGTTAACCGTCAGGCTCGACGACGCATCCCGCAGGTTCAACTGTGGGTTGTGCTGCATGGTCTGGATAAAATCCAGTTCGTCCTGCGTCAGGAGTGCGTCGCGTTGCATGAGGCCTGCTCAACAGGTAGGGGTTAAAACGCCATTATCCTCTTAATCACCGTTTTATCTAATCTTTGTTAGATTCGATCGTCGTCTTGAGTGCGGCTAGCTCTGCCTTGAGTTCGGCGACTTGCGCTTCCAATTGGGCCACGCGCTGCTGGGCTTTGACTTGAACGGTGACGTCCTTTTGAACGCCGATGAAGTAAGTCTGTTTGTCTGCCGCGTTGTAAAGGGTGGATATCGACAGCTCATTCCAGAAGTGCGTGCCGTCCTTGCGGTAATTGCGCAGGGTTTCGCGACAATTGCCATCATTGCCCAGCGCTTCTCGAATGGCGATAAGGCCCGGTTGGTCCCGGTCTCCCGATTGCAGGAAACGGCAATCCTGGTAGAGGATTTCATCGCTGGCGTAGCCGGTCAGCCGCTCAAAAGCCGGGTTGACGTAGATCAGTGGCAAGTCCTTGCCTTCCCGTTCAGCGATAACAATGCCGTCATTCGAGGCGTCGATGACCATTTGCATCAATTGAGCGTTAATCATGCGGGGTTTCATCCAGGTGAGGTGTCGCAAGTCTAAGACACCCCGGCATTCTTTCCATCCGGGCGCGACGTTTTTTTGAAGGGGTCGGTTGAGCTGCTAATATCCCACGCTTTCGCTCAACTACAGGATTAGATTGATGAAAGTCGCCATCCTTTCCGGCTCGGTCTACGGCACTGCTGAAGAAGTCGCTCGCCATGCTGGCAGTATCCTCAATGCCGCAGGTTTCGAGGCCTGGCACAACCCCCGCGCCAGTCTGGCGCAGGTGCAGGCATTTGCGCCGGACGCTTTTCTGGCGGTGACGTCCACCACCGGCATGGGCGAGTTGCCCGACAATCTGCAACCCCTGTATTCGACGATTCGCGACCAACTGCCCGCCGCCTGGCGTGGCCTGCCCGGTGCAGTCATCGGCCTGGGCGACGCCAGCTATGGCGATACTTTCTGCGGTGGCGGCGAGCAAATGCGCGAGCTGTTTGCTGAGTTGGGCGTGCGCGAAGTGCTGCCGATGCTGCGCTTGGACGCCAGCGAAAGTGTCACCCCGGAAACTGACGCCGAACCGTGGCTGGCCGAATTGGTCACTGCGCTGCGCGGTTGAGCGCTCATTCGCGCACCAATGCCTGTGCCGCCCCTTTATTGGCGGCACTTCTCTGACGTTGTCCACACGAATTTAAACTATCCTCAAGACTGACTCGTACGGTCATCAAGCTGGCTGCCAAGGCAACTACGGCGGCCACGACGTCTGACTAGACTGGCCCATCACTCAAAAAAACAATAAGAAAGTGCGCTAAGGAGGTCGTTACCGTGAGCCTAGCCCCCGTTCTATTGCCACAGAATGTCAAAGACCAGGTCAGCGCTGCCGAGTGGCAAACCCGCGTCGACCTGGCAGCCTGTTATCGCCTGGTGGCGCTGCATGGTTGGGATGACCTGATCTTTACGCATATCTCGGCCAAGGTGCCGGGCACCGATGATTTTCTGATCAACCCTTATGGGTTGATGTTTGACGAGATCACCGCGTCGAGCCTGGTCAAGGTCGATCAGGCCGGCAACAAGCTGATGGAGAGCCCCTACGAGATCAACCCCGCGGGCTACACCATCCACAGCGCCATCCATGAAGGTCGCCACGACGTGACCTGTGTGCTGCACACCCACACCGCTTCGGGTGTTGCGGTGGCTGCGCAGAAACAAGGCGTGTTGCCGATAAGCCAGCAGTCCCTGTTCGTGCTGTCGAGCCTGGCGTATCACGCCTACGAAGGGGTGGCGTTGAACCATGAAGAGAAGGCCCGCTTGCAGGCCGATCTTGGCGAAAACAATTTTCTGATGCTGCACAACCATGGTCTTCTGACTTGCGGCAGCACCATCGCCGACACTTTTTTGATGATGTTTACCTTCCAGCGCGCCTGCGATATCCAGGTGCTGGCGCAAAATGGCGGCGCTGAATTGATCGCCATCGGGCCACAGATACTCGCCGGTGCCAAGGCAATGGTGGCGGCGGTCACAAAGAGCGCACAAGGTATGGGGGGCGCGCTGGCCTGGCCCGCGTTGCTGCGCAAGTTGGACCGCGTCGATCCTGGGTATAAAACCTGATGCCACTCGCCGAGATTCCGCTCAGTGTCTGGCGCAAACGCAGTCAGACATTCGAATTCCACGGCCGCACCATCCGTTACTGGGTGGCGGGGCAGGGCGAGCCGTTGCTGCTGATCCATGGCTTTCCCACTGCCAGTTGGGACTGGCACTACTTGTGGCAGCCCCTGGCCCAGCGCAACTTGGTGATCGCCTGCGACATGCTCGGTTTTGGCGACTCGGCCAAGCCGCTGGACCACGGTTATTGCCTACTGGAACAGGCGGACTTGCAGCAGGCACTGCTGGAACACCTGCGAGTCGAGCAGCCGGTGCATGTGCTGGCCCATGACTACGGCGACAGCGTCGCCCAGGAATTGCTGGCGCGGCACTATGAAGGTCGCTTTCAGATGGCCAGTTGTGTGTTTCTCAACGGGGGGTTGTTTCCTGAGACCCATCGCCCGGCGCTGGTACAAAAGCTCTTGCTCAGCCCCCTGGGCTGGATGATCGGCCGTGCGTTTGGGCGCAATGCCCTGGCGAACAGCTTCAGCCAGATATTCGGCCTCAATACCCGCCCCAGCGAAAGCGCCCTGGATGATTTCTGGAGCCTGATCGAGTGCCACGAAGGCACGCGCATCCTGCACAAGCTCGTCGCCTACATTCCTCAGCGTCGGCGCCTGCGTGATCGTTGGGTCGCGGCAATGCAGCAGGCTGAAGTCCCACTGCGGGTGATTGATGGCGAGATAGACCCGATCTCCGGCGCCCACATGGTTGAGCGTTACCACGAGTTGGTGCCCCACGCCGACACGGTCTTGCTGGCCAATATCGGCCACTATCCGCAGATCGAGGCGCCGGTGCAGGTGCTCAAGCACTACCTGGCGTTTCGCGAGCGAATTGCTGGCCCAGTGGGGGAGCTGGCTTGCCTGCGATAGCCATAGTTATCTACACACAATTAGATTTTCGTTAGCCCATCATAATCATCCCCCTACCTTATCGAGCACCATTCAGCCCCTGGCGTATCTATTGTGACCAGAGCCCCGGTGCCTGACACTCGACCCATTCCCATTGTCGCCATTGGAGTTCGGTATGAGTGAGTCAGTGCAGTTCCAGGATAAGGTCGTGATCGTCACCGGTGCCGGCGGCGGATTGGGCCGGGCCCATGCGCTGTTGTTCGCTAAACATGGCGCCAAAGTGTTGGTCAACGATCTCGGTGGTTCTACCCAGGGTGAAGGCGCGAATGCCTCGGCCGCCGACCGGGTCGTGGCCGAGATCCGTGAAGCGGGCGGTATTGCCGAGGCCAGCCATGACTCTGTCACCGACGGTGACAAGATCGTGCAGAACGCCCTCGATGCCTTCGGCCGTATCGATGTGGTGGTCAATAACGCTGGCATTCTGCGTGACAAGACCTTCCACAAAATGGACGACAGCGATTGGGACCTGGTTTACCGGGTGCATGTCGAAGGCGCCTACAAAGTCACCCGCGCTGCTTGGCCCCATCTGCGCGAGCAAGCTTACGGTCGGGTGATTTTCACGGCGTCCACCTCGGGCATCTATGGCAACTTTGGCCAGTCCAACTACGGCATGGCCAAGCTTGGCCTCTATGGGCTGACCCGCACGCTGGCGCTGGAAGGGCGCAAGAACAACATTCTGGTGAACGCCATTGCCCCCACCGGCGGCACGCGCATGACCGAAGGCTTGATCCCGCCGCAAGTGTTCGAGCGCCTCAAGCCGGAGCTGGTCAGCCCGCTGGTGGTGTACCTGGGCAGCGAGGCGTGTCAGGAAACCTCGGGGCTGTTTGAAGTAGGCGGCGGCTGGATCGGCAAGACCCGTTGGGAGCGTAGCCTGGGCGTGGGCTTTGACCCGGAAGCCGGCTTCTCGCCCGACGATGTGGCCGCACACTGGCAGCAGATCTGCGACTTCGACGGTGCAGCCCACCCCAAGGACAATATCGAGGCATTGAAGGAGATGATGGCCAATCTGCAGAAATACAGCCTGTGATCGTTGCTTGAAAAAGATTGAATCCTGCGGGGCGCTGATGGCGCCCCGTTTTATTTAAGGCATAAAAAAGGCCGCTGCATAGGCAGCGGCCGAAGTAAGACGTTGGATCAAGGAGCGACAAATCAACGTCAGTGAACACCGGTAACGGATTGAAAATAATCATCAATCTATTTGAATCTGGCTTTTCTTCCGGTTAGGAAAGCGAGCCGTTGGCCCTGAAAGCCCGGCAAGAATAGCCGTTAGTAACAAAATGAGTAATGGCGATTCATGACAAGGACTGTTGCTGAATCAGCAACAGTTATGACCTGCTCCATCCATCTTCCTGATAACCCGCCATCCACACGGTGCATGCCCGCGCGCAGACCCAGGCCAGAGCGCCCGGTAATCCTTTCGAGCGACAACACGAATCCCTCCTTGGTGCGCTTATCCCTCCTGATGGTCGGCAGTAGGGTGGGGCCTTCTGTCACTCATCGGGGAAGACGCATGACAAGAACAACAATGCGCGCCATCTTCAGGCCACAGGCGCTGGCCGCTGCGGTTGCGTTGGGTTGCTGTGCGCAGGCACAGGCTGTTTCATTCAACATTGGCGAGATCGAAGGGCAATTCGATTCCTCACTGTCGGTGGGCGCAAGTTGGGGCATGCGCGATGCGGACAAAAAACTGGTGGGCACCGTCAATGGCGGTAGCGGCCAGGCTTCCACCGGGGATGACGGGCGCCTGAACTTCAAGAAGGGCGAAACCTTCTCGAAAATTTTCAAAGGTTTGCACGACCTTGAATTGAAGTACGGCGACACGGGCGTGTTTGTCCGTGGCAAATACTGGTACGACTTCGAACTCAAGGACGAAGATCGCGAGTTCAAGCAGATCAGCGACCACAACCGCAAGGAAGGCGCCAAGTCCAGCGGTGCGCAGATCCTCGATGCCTTCGTTTATCACAACTACTCACTGGGCAATCTGCCGGGCACCGTGCGCGCGGGTAAACAGGTGGTGAGTTGGGGGGAAAGTACCTTCATCGGCAACTCCATCAACAGCATCAACCCGATTGACGTGTCTGCCTTTCGTAGACCGGGTGCCGAGATCAAGGAAGGGCTGATCCCGGTCAATATGCTGTTCGCTTCACAAAGCCTGACCAACCAACTGACCGTAGAAGGGTTCTACCAGTTGGAATGGGACCAGACGGTACTGGATAACTGCGGCACGTTTTTTGGCAGCGATGTGGCGGCGGATGGTTGCACCAACAACTACACCGTGGGTAACCCTGCGATCGCGCCGCTGCAACCGGTGGCCGCAGCGTTTGGCCAAGGATTTGGCGCGACCAATGAAGGCGTGATTGTACGTCGCGCCGGCGACCGCGATGCGCGGGATTCCGGCCAGTTCGGTACGGCCTTGCGTTGGCTGGGGGACGACACGGAGTACGGCCTGTACTTCATGAACTACCACAGCCGTTCGCCGAATGTGGGCACCATCACCAACAATACCAACTTGGCGACACTCGGCGCGATCTCCGGCACCGCCAACGCCATAGCGCCTGGCTCTGGTGCGGGCCTGGTGCAGAGCCTGATGCTCGGCCGCGGCCAGTACTACCTCGACTACCCGGAAGATATTCGCCTGTTCGGCGCCAGTTTCTCCACCACCTTGCCCACCGGCACGGCGTGGACCGGAGAGATCAGCTACCGTCCAAATGCCCCGGTGCAACTCAACACCACCGACCTGACCCTGGCCCTGATCAATCCTGTCGCTGGCCAGCTCGCCTCACCTATCCGCAGCAACTTCGGTTCTGACAACAAAGGCTACCGCCGCAAGGAAATCACCCAGATCCAAAGCAGCATGACCCAGTTCTTCGACCAAGTGCTGGGCGCTGAACGCCTGACGCTGGTGGGCGAAGCGGCCATCGTGCACGTCGGCGGCCTGGAGGATAAATCCAAGCTGCGTTACGGCCGCGACTCGGTGTACGGCGCTTATGGTTTCCAAGGCGACACCGATGGTTTTGTCACGTCCACCTCCTGGGGTTATCGCGCGCGGGCGATCCTTGACTACAACAACGTGATCGCCGGGATCAACCTCAAGCCGAACCTGTCCTGGTCCCACGACGTTGCCGGCTACGGCCCCAACGGCCTGTTCAACAAAGGCGCCAAGGCGATCAGTGCAGGGGTCGATGCGGACTACCGCAACACCTACACCGCCAGCCTCAGCTACACCGACTTCTTTGGTGGCGACTACAACACCCTGACCGACCGTGACTTCCTCGCCCTCAGCTTCGGCGTGAACTTCTGATTTGGCTTAAAGAAGGACAAGACTCTATGTGTAAGATAATTGCGGTAATGGCCCTCAGCCTGTTGGCCGCCAACGTGATGGCGGCGGTGTCGCCGGAAGAGGCGGCCAAGCTGGGCACCACCCTGACCCCGGTGGGCGCCGAAAAAGCCGGCAACGCCGATGGCTCGATCCCGGCCTGGACTGGCGGTATTCCCAAAAACGCCGGTGCGGTGGACAGCAAGGGCTTCCTCGCCGACCCGTTCGCCAGTGAAAAACCGTTGTTCGTGATCACCGCCGCCACTGTCGACAAATATAAAGACAAGCTGTCTGACGGCCAGGTAGCGATGTTCAAGCGCTATCCCGAGACCTATAAAATTCCCGTGTATCCAAGCCACCGCACGGTCAACCTGCCGCCGGACATCTACGAGTCGATCAAGCGCAGCGCGCTGAACGTCAAGGCCATCAACGACGGTAATGGCCTGGAAAATTTCACCGGCAACCGCTACTACGCGTTCCCGATTCCCAAGAATGGCGTGGAGGTGCTGTGGAACCACATCACCCGTTACCACGGTGGCAACCTGCGCCGCATCATCATCCAGGCCACCCCGCAGACCAACGGCGGTTACACGCCGATCCGCTTCGAAGAAGAAGTGGCGGTGCCGCAAGCGATCCCGGACATGGACCAGGCCAAGGCCGCCAACGTACTGAGCTTTTTCAAGCAATCGGTGACGGCGCCGGCGCGGCTGGCGGGCAACGTGCTATTGGTGCACGAAACCCTCGACCAGGTGAAGGAGCCGCGCCTGGCCTGGATCTACAACGCTGGCCAGCGCCGCGTGCGTCGCGCGCCGCAGGTGTCGTATGACGGTCCGGGTACTGCATCCGATGGGCTGCGCACCACGGATAACTTCGATATGTTCTCCGGCGCGCCTGACCGTTATGACTGGAAGCTGGTGGGCAAGAAGGAGATGTACATCCCCTACAACAGCTACAAGCTGGACCAGCCGACGCTCAAGTACGACGACATCATCAAGGCCGGCCACATCAATCAGGACCTGACCCGCTATGAGCTGCACCGCGTGTGGGAAGTGGTTGGCACGGTCAAGCCGAGCGAGCGGCACATCTACGCCAAGCGCCACATGTACATCGATGAAGACAGCTGGCAGGTGGCATTGGTGGATCACTACGACGGCCGTGGCCAACTGTGGCGGGTTGCCGAGGGGCATGCGCAGTTCTACTACAACCACCAGGTGCCGGCCTACACGGTGGAGACGCTGTACGACATCATCGCTGGGCGCTACATCGCCCTGGGGATGAAGAACGAGGAGAAGAGCAGTTTTGTGTTTGGGTTCAAAGCCAAGGCTGCGGATTACACACCGGCGGCGTTGAGGACTGAAGGCGTTCGCTGATGTTGGTGTGAAAATGCAATCCAACTGTGGGAGCGGGCTTGCTCGCGAATGCGGAGTATCAGTCACCGAATTCTTAGGCTGATCCACCGCATTCGCGAGCAAGCCCGCGCCCACATTGGGTTTTGTGCATGTCTTACAATCATTGTGCTGAATCTTTCTTCAACAACCGCCGACCACAGGACTAGGGTAGTCGCCACGTTGCATAACAATAAAAACGCAGGATGCAGCAATGACCGCCATGACACGCTGCCTGGACCGTCCTGGATTCATGCCTCGGCTGTCCGCCCACCATCTGCTGCGCCCGCGCTTGGCGGGCCCTTTGCTGGTGGCTTCGGCGCGGGTGAAGCTGTTGTGCGCGCCGGGTGGCAGTGGCAAGAGTGCGTTGCTCGCCGAGTGCGCATTGCAGGCACCCAAGGATTGCCAAGTGTATTGGTTGCCGCTCAATGGTGTTGCCCTCAGCCCTCTTGATCTGTGCCTGCGCCTGGCGCAAAGCCTCGGCTTGCCATTCACCGATGAAGCCACGCTGCTGCTGGACCTTGGCCGCTGGCACACCTCGGCGTGGGTGTTCCTCGATGACTTCTGCCGCTTGCCCGCGCCCGACACCGACGCCTTGCTCGACCGCCTGCTCACTGCCAGCAGCCCGGCGTTGAGCTGGTGGCTTGGGGCGCGGCGCCGGCCGGCGTGCAACTGGCCGCGGCTGTTGCTCGACGATGAGTTGCTGGAGTGTGGCGCCGAGTTGGCGTTTGATGCTGAGGAAATCAAGCAACTGCTCATCCATGCGCCAGGGCAGTCCGTCGACCGTGTGTTGCAGTTCAGCGCCGGCTGGTGCGCCGGTGTGCGCATCGCGCTGCTCGGCGATGGTCACCCGGACAAAACCTTGCTCGACTACTTGCAACACGAGCTGTTCAGCACCTTGCCGACCGAGCTGGCTGAAGCCTGGCGCGTGCTCGCCCATCTGCCGCGTTTCAATACGGGGTTGTGCGAGCACCTGTTCGGCGTTGGCGACGGTGTCCAATACCTGCGGGGCTTGCAGGCCCTCGGTGCGTTTATCCAGCCTTGGGAAGACACGGGCTGGCAACAGGTTTTCCCGCCGCTGGCACAGCTGATGCGTGATGAGCCCTGGCCGGCCAAGCGCTCCTGGCACCGGCGCGCCTGCCAATGGTTCACCGCCGAACAGGACTGGCAGGCAGCATTTGAACAAGCCTTGCTGGCCGAAGAATATGAAGCCGCGGTGAGCTTGCTGAAGTACTTCAGTTTCGAGGACCTGTTCCGCCAGCAGAACGCGGTGTTGCTGTTGCGTCTGCATGAACAGCATGGCGATGAATTGATGCTCGGCTCGGCGCAACTGGTCGGGCTGGTGACGGCGGCATTGCTGTTCGCCGGGCGTTTTGACCAGGCCGCGCAATGCATCGACCAGCTTGCGCGGTTCGCCCCGCAACCGACGGCGGCGCAACAACGCTATCTGCTGGCGCGCTGGCAGGCGCAATGGGGCTGGCTGCTGCATTTGGGCGGCGATGCCGAGCGCTCTCGCGAACATTTCCTTGAGGCACTGCAAGCCTTGCCCGACAGTGCCTGGACGTCGCGGCTGATGTGCCTGTCGGGCCTGACCCAGCAAGCCTTGCTGCGTGGCGAGTTGGACGTGGCCCAGAGCCTGAGCCGTGAGGCGTTGTGCCTGGCCCGGGCCCACGGTTCGTTGCTGCTCGAGGCCTTGCTCGAACTGGATCACGCGCAATTACTGGAGCAGCGCGGCGCGCCGTATCGGGCGCAAAGCCTGCTGGAAAGTGTGCAGGCGATGTTGCTCGAACAGCGGCTCAAGGCCGGGCCCTTGGTTGGGCGCATTGCCCTGCGGCGCGGGCATCTGGCGTTGCGCCAGGGGCAAGACAGCCTGGCCGCCGAATGCTTCGAAACAGGCTTGAAGGTGTGCCTGCACAGCCAGGACAAGCGCGTGCTCTACGGGTTTCTCGGCTTGGCGCTGATGGCAGCCAATCGTGGCGATTACGCCCAAGCCTTTGACCAACTGCGCGAAGCCGAACGGCTGATGCAACAACGCCAGGTGCCCGACAGGGTGTATCGCGCGGTGCTGCTGTTGGTCAGCGGGCATTTCTGGTTGCAACAGGGGCGCGCTGACCTGACGGTGGAAGCGGTGCGCCGCGTACTGCGACACTTCCGGGGGCCCCAGGCCAAACAGGCGCCGCCGGCCACCCTGGAACTGATCCCGCGCCTGGAATACCTGCTGGTGCTGGCGGAGGTGAAACTGGGCTGTGCCGAGCACCCCGTAGCACGGCTTACGGCCTTGCTGGGCAGCGCCCACCAACGCGGCATGCTCTGTCTGGAAACCGAGCTGTACCTGGTGCTCGGCGAAGTGGCCTGGCAGGTCGGCGACGCCTCCCTGGCGCGCCGTTCGCTGCAAACCGGGTTGGAGCTGGCGGAGCGTTGCCAGGTGCAGCAGGCTATTCGCGAGCTGCGGCTGCGCTCGCCGGGGGTGTTGAGCGAGCTGGGCATGGAGCCCCAAGCCTCAACGTCAGGCGCGGTCGAGAACCCACTCAGCCAGCGCGAGCTGGAAGTGCTGCAGTTGATCGCCCTGGGTAACTCCAACCTGGAAATCGCCGACCGCCTGTTTATCTCCCTGCACACCGTCAAGACCCACGCGCGGCGCATCCACAGCAAACTCGGCGTGGAGCGGCGTACGCAAGCGGTGGCCAAGGCCAAGACACTGGGGTTGATGATCTAGGTGCAGAACGCCTGGCGATACTCGCCGGGTGTGGCGCCCATGGCCTGGCGAAAGCGATGGGTGAAGTGGCTGGCACTGGAGAAACCGCACATCAAGGCGATCTCGCCCAGGGGCAGGGCGCCGCTGCGCAGCAGGGCCTGGGCACGGGTCAATCGCCGCGCCAACAAATATTGATGGGGCGGCAGGCCGAACGTCTGGCGGAACATCCTCGCGAAATGGTACTCCGACAGCGTACACATCCCGGCCAATTGACCCAGGCTGATCGGGTCTTCCAGGTATTGGTCGATGTAGTCGACCAACAGTCGTCGCTGGTACGCCGCCAACCCGCCTTTCAGGCGTAGCCCTTCGCGCGCGCCCACCTGGCTGAGCAGGGTGTGGCTGAGCATTTCATGGGCCAGGCTGCTGGTCAGCAAGCGCTCTGCGGGTTCGTGCCAGTTCAGCGCGATCAATTGATGAAAGCGCCGGGCCTGGCTGGCGTCTTCCAGGAAGGTGCTTTCGCGCAGGTGCAAGGTGCGGGGCTCGCGGTCGAGCAGGGTGATGCAGCCCAAGGCAAACTGCTCCGGGCTGAAATACACGTGGGCCAGGCGAATCTCGCCGTTGATCACCCATGCCGACTGATGCTCGGCGGGCAGGATGCACAGCTTATCGGGCCCGCCCTTGGTGCCCGGCTGGTCACGCCGAAAGGTGCCGGTGCCGCCGCCGATGTAGCACGACAGCGTGTGATGGCTCGGCGCTTGATAATCCTGCGAGTCGTGGTGGTTGCTCCACAAAGCCGCAGACAAGCCGTCACCGAGCTCGGCGCAGGCCTCAAGGCGTGCGTTGGGCGAGCGATTAAGGGCTTGAAAGACTTGCAGGGATTCCAGATCAGGCATGGTGAGTACTCTCCGACGCTTTGCATCCTACTCCCCGCGGTTGGCGCTGTGATCCCGTCGCCCAACAAAAGCGCAAGATTGTGCAAGAGCGCGCCACGGAGGGAGGGCCAGACTGTGGCTCAACCGATGGAGCCCGCTATGAACCTTTCCCTGTATTTACTCACCGTGCTGATTTGGGGCACCACCTGGATCGCCCTCAAGTGGCAGCTGGGCGTGGTGGCAATCCCTGTGTCCATCGTTTATCGCTTTGGCTTGGCGGCGCTGGTGTTGTTTGCGCTGTTGTTGCTCAGCCGCACGTTGCAGGTGATGAACAGGCGTGGGCACTTGATCTGCCTGGCCCAAGGGCTGTGCCTGTTCTGCGTCAACTTCATGTGCTTTCTTACGGCCAGCCAGTGGATTCCCAGTGGGTTGGTGGCGGTGGTGTTCTCCACGGCTACGCTGTGGAACGCGCTGAATGCCCGGGTGTTTTTCGGCCAGCGGGTGGCGCGTAATGTGTTGATGGGCGGCGGCCTTGGCTTGCTGGGACTGGGCTTGCTGTTCTGGCCGGAACTGGTGGGGCATACCGCCAGCCCGCAGACCTGGCTCGGCTTGGGGTTGGCGTTGCTCGGGACGATGTGTTTCTCGGCGGGCAATATGTTGTCGAGCCTGCAGCAGAAGGCCGGGCTCAGGCCGCTGACCACCAATGCCTGGGGCATGGCGTATGGTTCGGCGATGTTGGCAACGTATTGCGTGGTGCGCGGGATTCCGTTCGAGATGGACTGGAGCGCGCGGTATGTCGGCGCGTTGTGGTACCTGGTGATTCCGGGGTCGGTGATTGGGTTTACGGCTTATCTGACGTTGGTGGGTCGGATGGGGCCGGAGCGTGCGGCGTATTGCACGGTGTTGTTTCCGGTGGTGGCGCTGAATGTGTCGACGTTTGTTGAGGGGTATCAGTGGACTGCACCGGCGTTGGTGGGGTTGGTGCTGGTGATGGTGGGGAATGTGTTGGTGTTTCGGAAGGTGAAGCGTGTGAACCCTGTCTTCAAGGCACAACAAACCTAAATGTGGGAGCGAGTTGTTTGGGCTATTTGAGGCCTAGGCGCTTGGCCATTCGGCCTAGGTTGGCGCGGTCCAGGCCGAGTTCGCGGGCGGCGCTGGCCCAGTTGTGCTGGTGGCGTTCCAGGCAGGCGCTGATGATTTGGCGCTGGTAGTGCTCTGTGGCCTGGCGCAGGTCGCCGGTGACGGCGGTCACCATGTCAGTCTGTTCTTCGATCAGCGGCGCGCTGACATCGGGCAGGTCGAGGTCCCGGGCACTCAAGCTTAAAATCCTCGGACGTTCGCGACAGTTCCCCAAGGCTTTCAGCGCGCTGCGTCCGATCAAATGTTCCAGCTCTCGCACGTTGCCCGGCCAGTTATAGGCCAGCATCGCCGCCTGGGCATCGCTGGTCAGGCGCAAGCTGCCCAGGCCCATGCGTGAGCGGTTCTGTTCGAGGAAGTAGCCGGCCAGCAGCAGCACATCGCGCCCGCGTTCGCGCAGCGCCGGTACTTGCAGGGGGTACACGCTGAGTCGGTGGTAAAAGTCGGCGCGGTAGCGGCCGTTGCGCACCTCAAAGGCCAGGTCGCGGTTGGTGGCGGCGATCAGGCGCACGTCCACTTGGTGTTCCTTGTCCGAGCCCAGCCGCTGCAACTGGCCGCTTTGCAGTACCCGCAGCAGCTTGGCTTGCACCGTCAGTGACAGTTCGCCCACTTCATCCAGGAACAACGTACCGCCATTGGCCAGCTCGAATTTGCCGCGGCGCTCATTCAACGCACCGGTGAAGGCGCCGCGCACATGGCCGAACAGCTCGCTTTCCACCAGGGTTTCCGGCAGGGCGGCGCAATTGAGGCTGATCAGCGGTTTGTCCGCGCGTGTTGATGCGGCGTGGATGGCGTGGGCTACCAGTTCCTTGCCCACTCCGGTTTCGCCAGTGATCAGTACGGTCAGGTCGCTGCCACCGACCCATTTGGTCTCCTCGACCAGGCGCTTGTGGCTTTTACTTTGGCCGATCATTTCCTTGTGCTGCTGGCCGCTGGCCTGGCGGTAAATCTCGGCACGCTGGTGTTCGTCTTCGGCGCGCAAGGCCAGGCGCTCGATGCGCTCGGCTACGTTGACGGTGGCGGCGGCGAGGCTGGCGAAGGCTTGCAGGGCATCGAGTTCCACGCGTTCGAAGCGTTCGGTGTCGAGGGCATCCAGGGTCAGCAGGCCCCAGGGCTGGTCGTCGACGAACAGCGGGCAGCCCATGCAGTCGTGTACTTCCAGGTGTCCATGCAGGCCATCCACCAAGCCGTCATAGGGATCGGGCAATTCGCTGTCACTGTCAAAGCGCGTGGGGCCGGGGCTGCTCAGCAGCACGGCAAAGCGCGGATGCTCACTGACCTTGAAGCGTCGACCCAAGGTGTCGTCGCTCAAGCCATCGACGGCCAGTGGCACCAGCCATTCGCCTTCCAGGCGCAACAACGCGGCGGCATCGCAAGGGAGCAGGGCGCGCATCGCTTGCAGCAGGCGGCGGTAACGCTCGCCTTCAGGCAGTTCGCGAGACAGGTCGGCGACCAGAGGCAGCAGGGTGGTGAGCAATGAGTGCGCAGTCATAAAGACTCCTTGTAGTCCTTATGACTATAAGGTGTAGGAGGTCATACTAACTACATGTAATTTAAGTGGTTGAAAAATAACGATTAATAAGTTGGCACGAATACTGAGTAATTCAGGGTAATCAGTGAAGAAGCCCAGGAGGCTCCCATGCTTAGCGCCCAAGACCGTGCCATCGTCAAATCTACCGTGCCCCTGCTGGAAAGCGGCGGCGAAGCGTTGATCACCCATTTCTACCGCATGATGCTCTCCGAGTACCCAGAGGTTCGTCCGCTGTTCAATCAGGCGCACCAGGCCAGCGGCGACCAGCCCCGCGCTCTGGCCAAGGGTGTGTTGATGTACGCGCGGCATATCGACCAGTTGGATCAACTGGGTGATTTGGTGGCCAAGATCATCAACAAGCACGTCGCCCTGCAGATCCTGCCGGAGCATTACCCGATCGTCGGTGCCTGCCTGCTGCGGGCGATTTCCGAAGTGCTGGGCAGCCAGATCGCGACCCCCGAAGTGATGAGTGCCTGGGGCGCGGCGTACGGCCAGCTGGCGGATATCCTGATCGGTGCTGAGGCGGCGATCTATGAAGAGAAAGCCCAGGCACCCGGTGGCTGGCGTGGTGCGCGGCCGTTCCTGCTGGTCAAGCGGGTGGAGGAGAGCGACGAGATCATCTCCTTCTACTTTGCCCCGGTGGACAACGGCCCGATCCTCAATGCCGCGCCGGGCCAGTACATCGGCATGAAACTGGTACTGGATGGCGAGGAAGTGCGCCGCAACTATTCCCTGTCGGCCCTGACTGACGTGGGCCTGTACCGTATCAGCGTCAAGCGCGAAGCCGGCGGGCGGGTGTCCAACTACCTGCATGACCAGTTGCACGTCGGCGCGACCATCGACCTGTTCCCGCCGTCGGGTGAGTTCACCCTGGCGGCCAGCGATAAACCGCTGGTGCTGATCAGCGGCGGGGTCGGCATCACGCCCACCTTGCCGATGCTCGAAGCCGCCCTGGCCACCGAGCGTCCGGTGCATTTCATTCACTGCGCGCGCAATGGCGGCGTGCATGCATTCCGTGACTGGGTGGATGCCCTGGCCGCCAAGCACCCGCAGCTCAAGCGCTTCTATTGCTACGCCGAAGACGATGGTGTGAGCCCGGTGGCGGACAAGGTCGGCCTGCTCAGCCAGGAACAACTGGCCGCCTGGTTGCCCGAGCAGCGCGATGTGGATGCGTACTTCCTCGGCCCCAAAGGCTTCATGGCCGCGATCAAGCGCCACCTCAAAGCCTTGGGTGTCCCCGAAAAACAAAGCCGCTACGAATTCTTCGGCCCGGCTGCCACCTTGGAATAACCCCTTCGGGGTAGCTGCAAGCGACAAGTAAAAGCCGGATCGAAGCCCGCTCTCACTTGACGCTTGAAGCTTGAAGCTTGCCACTTGTCGTTACCCCCACCATTAATCCCCCGTTAACCCCTCTCTGTTTAAACCACTCCCTGTGTGTAAACTTGCGGCCATTGGCATAACCAAACAAAGGGAACCGGAGATGAGTGACGAATTGCGTTTAGGCAGGGAGCGGCGCTTTCTGGTGTTGCTGGGGATCATCTGCCTGGCGCTGATCGGCGGTGCGCTCTACATGCAGGTGGTGCTGGGCGAGGCGCCATGCCCGCTGTGCATTCTGCAACGCTATGCTTTATTGCTGATCGCGATCTTCGCGTTCATCGGCGCGGCCATGCGCACCAAAGGGGCGCTCACCTTTTTCGAAGGGCTGGTGATCCTCTGCGCCCTCGGTGGTGTGGCCGCAGCCGGTCACCATGTGTACACCCAGTTCTATCCACAGGTCAGCTGCGGCATTGATGTGCTGCAACCGATTGTCGATGACCTGCCCCTGGCCAAGGTGTTCCCCCTGGGCTTCCAGGTCGATGGCTTCTGCAGCACTCCGTATCCGCCTGTGCTGGGCCTGTCCCTGGCGCAGTGGGCGCTGGTCGCGTTTGTGCTGACCGTGATCCTGGTGCCGTTGGGCATTTACCGGAATCGCCAGCGCAAAGCCTGAGCCCATCCTTGAAACACCCCGGTCCTTCTTGAGGGAGGGCCGGGGTGTTTATTGCTTGTGGGATTTGTGAGCAGAGCGTGACGCAGGACAATGGCGAGTGCGCGCAGCATGCGACATGTTGTCACACGGAAGCGGCCGCAGGACGTTTCTGACCCGCCAAACGGTCGCTTAAATTTGCATCATGCGGCCAAGATGTGCTGTCACTTCGTGGCTCTGACAGTGGCGTGCACCTCACGCCGCTCCCGCGATTTCGTGATGTCTGAATGCCTTGTTTTATGGGGGCTTGCATCGGTTTTGCGTGCCCTTACAGACCGTAAGGACTGCCGCATATCGCCCTATAACACAGCATTTTTTGTGGTTTTTGTGAAGAATCGAACACGGTAAGATCGCGAACCTTTGCAATAAAGGTGAAGGATTATTGCTGTAATCGATAAAAATTATTTCTTTATCAGACATGGTTTATACATCGCTAGCTAACTACAATCGCCCGCACTGAATGTCCGGTGCTGTTCAATCTTTGAGCACTGGAGCGGTCGAGGGGCAGATGGATGGCTCTGTGCGACCCCAAGGTTCCGGCAGCCTTTCAACTACCCGCACCAAATGGAATTGGTCTGTAACAAGGCCTTTAGCCACGAAGTCGAATAAGAACTCACCGCAGGTCCGTGAAACGTAGATTTATGGCGTGACGGGCAGGCTCTTATTCAATCGAAGAGAAATGCCAACCCTTGGCAGGGTGAAGTGTTGGCGATCAAAACCCAACTGCATTGCGCAAGCTGCTTTAGAGGTCGTGAGATGAGTAAAAACAGGTACCCCCGATTACTAGGCTTTTTGCCGCTGCTTGGCATGATGTTAATGCTGGGAGGCTGTAAGTGGACCTTGATGGACCCAAAAGGACAGATCGGTCTGGATCAACGAAACCTGATCATCACCGCCACCCTGCTGATGCTGCTGGTCGTGGTCCCTGTGATCATCATGACCTTCGCCTTCGCCTGGAAATACCGCGCGTCGAACACCAGCGCGACCTACGCGCCGAAGTGGTCGCACTCCACCAAGATCGAAATCGCGGTGTGGCTGGTTCCGATCCTCATCATCATCGCCCTGGGTTACATCACCTATAAGTCGACCCACGAGCTGGACCCGTACCGTCCGCTGGAATCCGACGTCAAGCCGATCAATATCGAAGTGGTTGCGCTGGACTGGAAGTGGCTGTTCATCTACCCGGACCTGGGTATCGCCACTGTCAACGAGATCCAGTTCCCGGAGAACACTCCGCTTAATTTCCGGATTACCTCAGACGCCGTGATGAACTCGTTCTTCATCCCAGCCCTGGGCGGTCAGATCTACGCGATGGCAGGCATGCAGACCCGACTGCACCTGATCGCCAACGAAAAAGCTGAAATGGAAGGCATCTCCGCTAACTACAGCGGCGCTGGCTTCACCGGCATGAAATTCAAAGCGATCTCGACGAGCCAGGAAGATTTCAACGCCTGGGTCGCCAAAGTCAAGGCCGCACCTAAACAGCTTGATCAAGCTGAATACGATGCCCTGACCAAACCAAGCCAGAACAACCCAGTCGCGCTGTATTCCGCGTTTGAGCCGAACCTGTTTCAGAAAATCGTCGACAAGTACGAAGGTATGAAGCCAGGCAAGCCGGTCAAGCACGAGAAGAAAGAAGTGGCCGCGGTTGAAGGTTCTGACGCGGGCTCGCATTCAACTGCTGGGGCAGAGGAGTAAACGATGTTTGGTAAATTAAGTTGGGATGCGGTCCCGTTCCACGAGCCGATTGTGATGATTACCATCGCCATGATCGCGCTGGGTGGTCTGGCACTGTTTGCGGCAATCACTTATTTCAAGAAGTGGACCTACTTGTGGACCGAGTGGCTGACGTCGGTCGACCACAAGAAAATCGGCGTGATGTACATCATCGTCGCCATGGTCATGTTGCTGCGTGGTTTTGCCGACGCCATCATGATGCGTACCCAGTTGGCCATGGCCACCGAGGGTTCGCCTGGCTACCTGCCGCCTGAACACTATGACCAGATCTTCACCGCCCACGGTGTGATCATGATCATCTTCATGGCGATGCCTTTCTTCACTGGCCTGATGAACCTTGCAGTGCCGCTGCAGATCGGCGCGCGTGACGTGGCTTACCCGTTCCTGAACTCCCTGAGCTTCTGGCTGCTGGTTTCCGGCGTCGTGCTGATCAACCTTTCCCTGGGCGTCGGCGAATTTGCCAAGACCGGTTGGGTTGCGTATCCGCCATTGTCGGGCCTGCAATACAGCCCTGGCGTGGGTGTGGACTACTACATCTGGGCGCTACAGTTATCAGGGCTCGGGACGACGCTGACGGGGGTCAACTTCTTGGCCACCGTGCTGAAAATGCGCGCCCCTGGCATGAAGCTGATGGACATGCCGATCTTCACCTGGACCTGCACCTGGGCCAACGTCCTGATCGTGGCTTCGTTCCCGATCCTGGCCGCTACCATGGCGCTGCTGTCGCTTGACCGTTACCTGGATTTCCACATTTTCACCAATGAACTTGGTGGCAATCCAATGATGTACGTGAACCTGTTCTGGGCATGGGGTCACCCTGAGGTGTACATCCTGATCCTGCCAGCGTTCGGTATCTTCTCCGAAGTGATCTCGACCTTTACCGGCAAGCGCCTGTTCGGTCACCACTCGATGGTTTACGCATCGGGCGCGATCTCTGTACTGGGCTTCATGGTTTGGCTGCACCACTTCTTCACCATGGGGTCGGGGGCCAGCGTCAACGCCTTCTTCGGCCTGGCAACGATGCTGATTTCCATCCCGACGGGGGTGAAGCTATTCAACTGGCTGTTCACCATCTACCACGGTCGTTTGCGCATGACCAGCCAGGTCCTGTGGACCCTGGGCTTCATGGTGACCTTCGCCATTGGCGGCATGACCGGCGTACTGCTGGCCATCCCGGGTGCTGACTTCGTCCTGCACAACAGCCTGTTCGTGATCGCTCACTTCCACAACGTGATCATCGGTGGTGCTGTATTCGGCTACATCGCTGGTTTCAGCTTCTACTTCCCGAAAGCGTTCGGCTTCAAGCTGCACGAAGGCTGGGGCAAGGCTGCATTCTGGTTCTGGATCTCGGGCTTCTTCGTCGCGTTCATGCCGCTCTATGCACTGGGCTTCATGGGCATGACCCGTCGTCTGAACGCTACCACCAACCCTGAGTGGGTACCGTACCTGTACGTTGCCATGTTCGGTGCAATCATGATCGCTGTGGGTATTGCCTGCCAGTTGATCCAGCTGTACGTGAGCATCCGTGACCGTAAGCAGAACGCTTGCGACTCCGGCGACCCATGGAACGGCCACACCCTGGAATGGTCGACTTCCTCGCCACCTCCGTTCTACAACTTCGCCGTGATTCCTACTGCGAACACCATTGATGCGTTCACCGAAGCCAAGGAAGACGGTACTGCGTACCAGAAGCCTAAGCACTACGAACCGATCCACATGCCGAGCAACACCGCCACTGGCGTGGTGATGGGTGCGCTGTTGACCGTGTTCGGTTTCGCGATGATCTGGCACATCTGGTGGCTGGCAATCGTTGGCCTGGTGGGCACCATCGGCTACTTCATTGTCCACGCTGCACGTGATGATCAAGGCTACATGGTGCCGGTCGAAACGATCGAGCGCATCGAAGCCGAGCAGCACGCTCGCTTGGTCGCCGAGAAGAAAATCCCGGCCAACCGTGTAGAAACCTCGTTGGAACAGGCTTAAACCATGTCGAACTTAGTGACCAATGCTGGACACGCCCATGTCGATGACCATGGGCACGATGACCATCACCACGACTCGGGGCCGATGACCGTTTTCGGTTTCTGGCTCTACCTGATGACCGACTGCATCTTGTTTGCGTCGATCTTCGCGGTGTACGCGGTACTGGTAAACAACGTAGCGGGTGGCCCGTCGGGCCACGACATCTTCGAACTGCCTTACGTGCTCGGCGAAACCGCCTTGCTGTTGTTCAGTTCGATTACCTACGGCTTCGCCATGTTGGCCTTCTACAAGGGCAACAAGAAGGGCGTACTGAGCTGGTTGGGTCTGACCTTCCTGTTCGGCCTGGGCTTCATCGGCATGGAGATCAACGAGTTCCATCTGCTGATCTCCGAAGGCTACGGCCCGCACCGTTCCGGCTTCCTGTCCGCGTTCTTCACGCTGGTAGGCACTCACGGTCTGCACGTGACGGCAGGCCTGCTGTGGATGGCGGTGATGATGTATCAGGTCAATAAACACGGCCTGACCAACACCAACAAGACTCGCCTGAGCTGCCTGAGCCTGTTCTGGCACTTCCTGGACGTGGTCTGGATCTGCGTCTTCACCGTTGTTTACCTGATGGGGACTCTGTAATGGCTAATGCACACTCCCATGACCATGACAGCCATGATGCGAGCCACGGCAGCGTTAAGTCGTACGCCATCGGCTTCATCCTGTCGGTAATACTTACCCTGATCCCGTTCGGCCTGGTGATGTACCCAACCCTGCCGAAATCGATCACGTTGATGATCGTGCTGGCGTTCGCGGTGATTCAGGTGCTGGTTCACCTGGTGTACTTCCTGCACTTGGATCGCTCGAAAGAGCAGCGCGATAACGTGATTGCGTTCGTGTTCGCAGGCTTAGTAATCCTGCTGCTGGTTGGCCTGTCGATATGGATCATGTTCAGCATCCATACGTTCATGATGGCGAAGTGAGGTAAGACCCGATGTCGCTTAAGCACTTTATCCAAATCACCAAACCGGGGATCATTTTCGGTAACGTGCTTTCTGTGGCGGGCGGTTTCTTCCTGGCCTCCAAGGGACATGTCGATCTGGCCATCTTCCTGGCTGCAATGATTGGCACATCCCTGGTGGTAGCTTCCGGATGTGTGTTCAACAACTGCATCGACCGCGACATCGACATCAAGATGGAGCGCACCAAGAACCGCGCGTTGGTCCAGGGTCTGGTTTCCCTGAAGCTGGCGCTGCTGTTCGCGACCGTCCTGGGTGTTGCCGGTGTGGTGCTGTTGTACAAGGTGGCTAACCCGCTGGCGGCGCTGTTTGCCGTGATCGGCTTTGTCATCTACGTCGGCCTCTACAGCCTGTACCTCAAGCGCAAGTCGGTTCACGGCACGCTGGTGGGCAGTCTGTCGGGGGCGATGCCTCCGGTAATTGGTTATGTGGCTGTGACCAATAGCTTCGACATGGCCGCGCTGGTGCTACTGGTGATGTTCAGCCTGTGGCAGATGCCGCATTCCTACGCCATCGCGATTTTCCGCTTCAATGACTACCTGGCTGCGTCGATTCCGGTTTTGCCGGTTAAACGTGGCATCCAGGTCGCCAAGAAACACATCCTGCTGTACATCCTGGCCTTCCTTGTGGCGACCTTGATGTTGACCTTCAGTGGCTACGCCGGCATGAGCTACCTTGCCGTCGCCGCCGCCATGGGCATGTACTGGTTGTACATGGCCTGGACCGGCTACAAGGCGGTGGATGACACCGTCTGGGCGCGCAAGCTGTTCGTGTTCTCGATCTTCACCATCACCGCGCTTAGCGTGATGATGTCCCTGGATTTCCAAGTGCCGAAAGAGCTGTTGCTGACCTACGCTCACTGAAGAGTCCCGCAGTGAAAAAGCCCCGCCTTCGAGAGAAGCGCGGGGCTTTTTCTTGGGCGTTCGGTTAAATCGGCCAATGCCTTTTCCGTCATACACTTTTGTACGAGCTGTGCGAATCCATCACCCGCCCTACAACAAGGAGTTGTCACATGGTCAGCGTTAGTCGTCGGTCCCTTCTCGCCGTAGGCGCCGCCCTGCCGTTGCTGGGGCGCCTGGATTGGGCGGTTGCGGCGTCGTCGCCGGCAACGTCTGACAAGGTAAGGCTCAACTACAACGAAAGCCCCTACGGCCCTTCAGGCGCTGCGCGGGAGGCGATGCAGCGGGGCATCGCCAACTCCGGACGTTATCCTTACGGCCATATGTATGCTTTAGCCGGGCTGTTTGCCCAACAGCAAGAAGTTGCCGAGGAACAGGTGGCGGTATTTGCAGGCTCGATGGCGGCCTTGCGCTATGCCGTATTGGCATTCACCAGTGAAACCCGTGGCCTGGTGATGGCCGCGCCGTCCTACGAGGTGCCGCGCCAGGCGGCCGAGTCGAACAAGGCGCCGGTGAAGGAAGTCAGTCTGAGCGCCGACCACGCCCACGACATCCCGGCCATGCTCGCCGCCGATCCCCAGGCGGGCATGCTCTACCTGTGCAATCCCAATAACCCCACTGGCACTGTCACGTCTACCGAGGCCATCCGCCAGGCACTGGCAAACAAACCCAAAGGCAGTGTGCTGGTGGTGGACGAGGCCTATATCGACTTCGCCGACGTCCCCAGCGTTGTCAGTTGGGTCAAGGACCATGACGACCTGCTGGTGCTGCGCACGTTCTCGAAAATCTACGGCATGGCCGGCGCCCGTCTGGGCCTGGCAATCGGCCACCCTGCGTTGCTGGAGCGGCTGGCCGTGTTTGGCGGCGACAACGTACCGGCAGGTTCCACACTGCTCGGCGGCATTGCCAGCCTGGAAGACGTGAAACTGCTGCCGCAACGCAAGGCGCTCAATAACCAGCTGCGTGACGAGACCGTGGCCTGGCTGAAAGGCCGTGGTTTCACCTGCACCGCCTCCCAGGCCAACTGCTTCATGATCGACGTGAAGCAACCGGCGGAGCAGGTGATCGAGCAGTTGGCGGCGCAGGGTGTGCTGATCGGCCGGGTGTTTAAAAGCTGGCCGCAGTGGGTGCGTGTGACGGTGGGAGACAAGCGGGAGATGGCACGGTTTCGCGAGGTGTTTGCAGCGCAAGTCGAACGGGTCAGTTGACACAGCACAGATCAAATGTGGGAGCTGGCAAGCCAGCTCCCACATTTGATTCTGCGGTGTAGCTTGCTACGAGTTACTGCTGAGCGATGCTGTACCCCTCAAACGCAGTCTGCTGTTGCAACGCAGTAATGACGCTTTTGCGGCTCAACGGCTGTTCTGCACCGGCGTTGTCCACAAAGCTCTCAACCGTAAGCTCCGCTTCATCGCCTTCACCCACAAAGCTGAAACCCAAAAACTCAAACGCCTCACGGTCAACGTTCAGCTTCGAGCGCGGCGTGCGCAGTGGCAGGGTGACGCTGATGCCATCTTTGCTGATCACAAACACTTCGGCTTCTTTCTTGGGCCGTGAAGCCTTGCTCTTGCCGGCGCTTGGGTTGCTGATGGCCTGGTGGCTCTGGTTCAGTACTTTCAAGGCCAGGCCGTAGACCAGCTCCTGGAACTCGGGGTCGTCCTTGAAACTCGACAGGATACGGCTGATCGAGAACTGGCTGCTCAGGTCTTCCAGGGCAGCATTGTCGGCCGCCTCGGCGTCTTTCAATTGCTTGAGCTGGCCCATCAAATCGTAGGCTTTGTCGTCGTCGAAGGCATCGTGGGCCTGGCGGATGGCCACGCGCAGTTCGCGGATCTGGTCGCTTTCCTTGGACGTATGGAACGCGTCCAGCACCATCTCGCTGATGATCTTGGCTGCTGGCACATGCTGTGAAAGATTGATGGCGTTTTCGTATTCGGCTTTGGCGCGCAAGGCGGCTACGGATTCTTCGGCGGATTCTTCGATGGTGTAGGAATCGGGCATTGAAATTTCACTACTTCAGTAAACGAGGACAAAAAAGCGTCGGGCATTTTCAGGGGGGAGGGGGATCAGGTCAAGGCAGCACAATGCCCTTATCACGACGTAACGCCGGCAGCGCCCATTGCAGCCGGACTGCCCACCTGCAAAACAGACCTACGAAAAACCCCGGCCTTCCTTACTGGGACAAGTGCCTCAGGCACGCTTCGAGGATATCCAAGCCCTCCTCCAGCACCGCCGGCTCAGTCGTCAGCGGTGCCAGTAAACGGATGATATGCCGCGACTTGCCGCTGGGCATTAGCAGCAACCCGGCATCCCGTGCCAGGCCCAACAGTTGAGCAAGCTGTTTCGGTGCGGGGGTGCCATCGGCGTTCGCCAGCTCAATGCCGCGCATGGCGCCGACGCCGGTCAGGCGGCCGAGGTAGGGCGTGAGGCCTTGTGCGCACCAGGCTTCATAGCGGCTGACGATGGCTTCTTGCTGTTGCGCTCCCCAAGTGTTCAGGTGCTCATCTGTCATTGCGTCAAGGGTGGCTAATGCTGCGGCACACGCAATAGGGTTGCCGGAATACGTGCCGCCCAGGCCGCCCTTCGGCAGGTTGTCCATCAACGCCTTGCGCCCCACTACGGCGCCCAGCGGGACACCCCCGGCGATGCTTTTACCCAGCAGGATCAAGTCCGGTTCGATCCCCAGGCGTGAGAACGCAAAACGCTGGCCGGTACGGCCAAAGCCGGATTGGATTTCATCGGCAATCAGCAGGATGTTCTTCTCATCGCAAAAGCGCCGAAGAGCCTGGGCGAACTGCATATCTAGCGCCAGGAACCCCCCTTCGCCCTGCACCGGTTCGATAATGAAACAGGCCACATCGTTGACGTCGATTTCTACGCTGAATAGGCGGTCCATGGCTTTCAGTGCCTCAGCGCAGGTCACGTCGTTATCAGCACTGGGGTAGGGCAGGTGGAACACCGGGCCGGGCAGTACACCGACCTTTTGTTTGTAGGGCGCGACCTTGCCGTTGAGGTTGAGCGTGGCCAGGGTGCGGCCGTGGAAGGCACCGTCAAATGCAATCACCGCCGTACGGCCGGTGGCGCCGCGCACGATCTTCAGCGCATTTTCCGCCGCCTCCGCGCCGCTGTTGGTGAGCATGCCGCTGACTGGGTAGTCCACCGGGATAAACGCGCTGAGGCGCTCCATCAGTTCGATGTAGGGCGCGTGCGGGGCGGCGTTGAACGCGTAGTGGGTCAGTTTGGTCGCTTGTTCACGAATCGCCTCGACCACGCCCGGGTGGCAATGGCCGAGGTTGAGCACACCGATGCCGCCAACAAAATCGATATAGCGTTTGCCCGAGGTATCCCAGACTTCGGCGTTTTTCCCGTGGCTGAGGCTGATGGGATGAACGATGGAAATCGACTGGCTGATGGTTTCGTAGCTCATGAATCGGTGACTCGGCAGTGACGGGCGTCTTTTTATCTAAGCTGGGCGCCCGCCCTTGTCGCAAACGAAATAAAGTCGCCGGGTCATTATTAAAAGTCGGGATGTGAGCGGACGTAGTCCACCATCCAGTTCAGGAAGGCCTTCACCTTGGGGACCTCGCCGGCATGCTCGGCATGGGCGATAAAGTGCGCGCCGCTGCTGGGCATTGCGTAGTCCCACGCAATCATCAGGCTGCCCTGGGCCAACTCTTCGGCCACCAGATACTGCGGCACCAACGCTACGCCGTAGCCCGATTGTGCTGCGCGAATGCACATGTAGAACGTGTCGAAACGCGGCCCGTGATAGCTGTTCTGCGAGTGCAGCCCCTGTTCGAGGAACCATTCGTGCCAGGCTTCCGGGCGCGAGGTGCATTGCAGCAACGTGTGGCGCGACGAAGCATCGCTGCCTTCGGCAACAAAGCCCGGTGCGCACACCGGCACCACCGCTTCACGGAACAGCTCGATGCACGTCGCGCCCGGCCATGAGCCCTGCCCATAGAAAAACGCGATATCGGCCTTGGCCTGCAACACATCGAAAGGCTCCAGCTCGTTGCGCACATCCAGGTGGATATTCGGGTGTTTCACCGCGAAATCCTTGAGCTTGGGCACCAGCCAGCGATCGCCGAAGGTCGGCTGGGTGGCGATGCGCAGCACTTCGGTCTCGCCGCCGTAGGTGAGGATGTAGCGGCTGGAGATGTCCACCTGGGTCAGGATTTTGTGCACTTCGGCCAGGTACAGCGACCCCGCTGGCGACAGGTGCAAGCGCTGGCGGACCCGTTCGAACAGGTTGTGGCAGAGCATTTCTTCCAACTGCGCCACCTGCTTGCTGACGGCACTCTGGGTCAGGTGCAGCTCTTCGGCGGCACGGGTGAAACTCAAGTGGCGGGCGGCGGCTTCGAAGCATTGCAAGGCCGTCATCGAAGGGGTCAAGCGTTTTGAAATCATGCAGTTCATTCCAAATCGGAAGGAGCCTTTGCCTAAAGGTCGTTTGTGGCAGCGGCGTAAAGCCGTGGATACTGCCCGGCAGCACTATAAACCGGCGCGGGCGATACGGCGCCGAATAATAAGGAATGACAGGGAGAGCCTTGCATGAACTCATTCAAAATTACGTTGGCCGCGATTGGCGCCAGCGCCGTGCTTGGCCTGGCAGGCACCGCCCACGCGGGCGCAACCCTGGACGCCATCCAGAAAAAAGGCTTTATCCAATGTGGTGTCAGCGATGGGCTACCGGGCTTCGGCGTGCCCAACAGCCAGGGCAAGATGACCGGTATCGATGTGGACGTATGCCACGCGGTGGCGGCAGCCGTATTCGGCGACGCGTCGAAAGTGAAGTTCACGCAGTTGACCGCCAAGGAGCGTTTCACGGCGCTGCAGTCCGGTGAGATCGACCTGATCTCACGTAACACCACCTGGACCAGCTCCCGTGATTCGGGCATGGGCTTAGTGTTCACCGGCGTGACCTACTACGACGGCATTGGCTTTCTGGTGAACAACAAGCTGGGCGTTACTGGCGCCAAGCAATTGGACGGCGCCACCGTGTGCATCCAGGCCGGTACTACGACTGAACTCAATGTTTCCGATTACTTCCGCACCAAGGGGATGAAGTACATACCGATCACCTTTGACACCGCCGACGAAAGCGCCAAGGCCCTGGAAGCCGGGCGTTGCGATGTACTCACCACCGACCAATCGGGCTTGTATGCCCAGCGAATCAAGATGGCCCACCCGGACGAGTTTGTGGTGTTGCCGGAAGTGATTTCCAAGGAACCCTTGGGGCCGCTGGTGCGTAAAGGCGATGACGAGTGGTTCAGTATCGTCAAATGGACCTTGTTCGCGATGCTCAACGCCGAGGAAATGGGCATCACCTCGCAGAATGTCGAAGAGCAGGCCAAGACCACCAAGAATCCGGACATTGCGCGGTTGCTGGGGGTTGATGGCGAATACGGCAAGGACTTGAAACTGCGCAAGGATTGGGTGGTTCAGATCGTCAAGCAAGTGGGCAACTATGGCGAAGTATTCGAGCGCAATATCGGCCAGGGCAGCGTGCTGAAAATCAAGCGCGGGCTCAATGCGCTGTGGAACAACGGCGGCATCCAATACGCGCCGCCAGTCAGATAAACGCGGTCCCGCTGTAGGCGCTGGCAAGCCTGCGCCTACAGTGAACATTGCTTATTCGGACACGCCGTCCTTCCCCGCCGCCTTGGCGCGATACAACGCCTGATCAGCGCGCGCCATCAGGGCCGCGGGGGGCTCATCCCTTAGATGCACAGCAACACCCAGGCTCAGGGTTACCTTGAAATCATCCCTTTGCGGGCGATTCCTGAACGTCTGGCGGATGTTTTCTGCCTGCGCCTTTGCGATGTCCAGCGAGGTTTTGGGCAGGACCAGCACAAACTCATCGCCGCCCCATCGGGCCAGCAGGTCATTAGGGCGGATACAACTTTCCAGGCATCCCACCACCCGCACCAAGGTCTGGTCGCCCACACCATGACCGTAGCGGTCATTGATCAGCTTGAAGTTATCGATGTCTATGGCAATCAATGCCAGCGGCAGGCGAAAGCGCTGGGCACGGTCGCATTCTTCGAGTAGCACTTTCTCCAGGCGATAGCGATTGGCGGCCAGGGTCAGCGCATCCCTTTCGGCCAAGGTGCGATTTTCATCCAATTGCAGCTGCAGCTGCTGATTGACCCGCGACAGCTCGCACGTACGTTCGGCCACCAGTGCCTCAAGCGATTGATTGCGCTTTTCCAGCTGTTCGACGGAGCATTTGCGCAGATGAATATCGCGATGGGCGCCCACCATTCGCGCCACCGAGCCGTCGGCGTTACGTGCAATCACGTAGCCGCGGTCTTCGATCCACAGGTAGCTGCCATCTTTTTTGCGGCAGCGATATTCGACTTGGTAGTGGGGGGCGCGACGGTGGATGTAGTCGTCGAACAGCTTCATCACCTGGGGGTAGTCGTCCGGGTGAATCACGTTCTCCCAGGTGAACACAGTGTTCTCTAGTGCATGGCGGTGATAGCCAAGCATTTCGTACCAGCCTGGATTGCGGTAGACGAAACCTGTGTTGGCATTCCAATCCCAGATCCCGTCACTGACCAGCTCCAGAACGGTGTGTAGCATGTCGGCGTTGAAGTGAGAGAAATCTTGCTTTAACGGATTAGTGTCGGAGGTATCGTTCATCTGCGCATTCCTTGCGAGGGCAGGCATTCAACGCCTACCCCTGTTGTCGCCGATACTCCGTGGCTGGGGCTACTGTACAACGGAGCCTGGATGCTTTGAATAGGGAAGGTGTACGGCGAAAGATTGATGGAAGATAGCTATTGCTTCGGCGCCACCATCCTCGTCCGCTCCTTCCCATCTGCGTTGTGCTGATAAATCGCGTCGGGCTGACCCTGCTCATTGAAAAACACTTGGCCAATCCCCGCCGAATTCCATAACCGCTCGCCCGCTTCGGCGTGCTCCGGAATATGGGGCACCACCTGCATGGTGCGGCGGCGGGTGAACCAGTTGAGCGGCGAGCGCGGCGAGTATAGCCAGCGATTAAGGCGGTCGAACCACTCCAGCAGGCGGGGTGGGAATTCGTTCTTGATACCGCTGCTGGTGATCTGCCAGATCCTGGGGCCGGCGTTGCGATGGCGGATCAGCACTTCGTAGACGAACGAGTAGTGCACGTCACCGGAGAGGATCACGTAGTTACCCGGCGTGCGGGAATGACGGAAGATATTGAGGATTACTTGGGCGGCTCCGCGATGGGCCATCCAGTTTTCAGCATCCACCAGCAAGGGGTGGCCGCACCAACTGAACACCTTCTGCACTGTCTCGATCAACTTGACGCCGAAGATTGGCGCGGGCGAGACGATGATGACCGAGGGGTGATCCAGCAGTTCCTGTTGCAGCTCGCTCAAGGCCTCCCAGTCCAGCAGCCCGGAAGGTTGTTTGAGGGTGAACTCGCTGCGCCAACGGCGAGTGCGGGTGTCGAGCACCACCATGGCGGGGGTGGTGGGCAGTACGTAATGCCAGCGCTGGAATTTCAGCAACGTTTCGAGCAGTTCATCCTGCGCGCCCGCGTCCAAATGATTGGCTTTGGGCTGAGCCGTGAGGGCTTGGGTTTGGCTGACCAGTTCGCCAAACGCGTCCGGTTGGTTGCCCCAGCCCTGGCACAGCAAATAGGCAAGCAGGGCGTTGCCGATGATGCGCTTGGAGAAAGGGTGGCCGTAGGCAGTCTCCTCCCATTGGGCGCTAAGGTTCCAGTCGTCGGTGATGTCGTGATCGTCAAAAATCATCAAGGTCGACAGGTGGGCGAATACCCGCGCGACGCCCTGTAGGCCGTCGCGAAATTTATTGATCTGTACCTGTTCGCGCGCGTAGCGCTGGTGTCTTTCTACGTTCAGTTGCGCAGGTTGAGGTGCAATCAACGTCCAGGGCGTGGGCGACCATACCAGCAAGTACATTGCGATGACTTCAGCGAATGTCACCAGATGATTGTCGGCGGTGCTGCTGGTGAAGATGGGCTTTTTTACACCACCAAAGAAGCGTTCGCGCAGGGTTTCGTTGCTGTCCAGTGCGGGCAGCAAGTCGGCGCGATGGTAGTAGCTGGCGCTGTGCCTGTAGAGGCTGGCGCTGTCATCGACCACGGCGCCCTCCAGGTATTCATCGAACAGGCCCAGGCGTGCGATCAATGAATGTATCGCCCGCAGCATCGGCCCGGCCACATCATCGGCGTAGACCTGATCGCCGCTCATCATCAGCAAGGCTGGGCGATCGGTTGGGGTGTGGGCGTCTGCCAGCAGGCGGTCGACACACAGCAAACCCTCGTCGGCACTGTGATGGGGTTTGCGGCATGAGCCGTGCACCAACTGGTGGATACGGCTGTGCAACACGAAACTCGGAAGGTGGGCGTTGGCGTACAGCAGGTGCGGTGCCCAGTCAGCAATGCCGGTGCTGTCGAACAACAGGTCGTAGTCGATCGCCACGTCCAGGGGCAGTGCATCGTCCAGTGACACGTCGATCAAATGGATAAATGCCTGGCGCCCTACTGCCACAACCTGGCACTGGTTCAGGGTGATCTCCAGTGTCTGAGTTGGCAGATGCAATTTCAGCGTCAATTCAAGTGCGCGGCTTCCCACCAGCCACAACACCAGGCGACGAGGTTCGAGACGCCGCAGCAGTGGGCCGGCCAGTACGGCGGGCAGTGTGTCGGGATGCGGCATGCAGGCAAGAATTCCATGCAGGGTGAGCCGGCAAGATTAACCCAGTGAATGTCATCGTTTTGTTAAGGGAGAGCGTACGGAGGGCCGTGCACTGCCCTCCGTGTAAGGCCGGTTAAAGCAGGCGACCTTGCCCCAGGCTGTCTATCCCACCGCCGTTTTTGCGTCGACGGTCATTGGCTGTCGTACTTGCAGGGTCAGCGGCATGCAGTTGCGTTTGTGTGTCGTCAATACTGCGCTTCCTGCGTTGGGCCTCTGCATCATCCTTCTGCAGCGGTGGGTAGTGAAAGTGGCCCATTGAGTGGTTGATAGCGTTAAGCATGGATGTTTCCTTCTATTGGGTAGAGGATTCTCCGCTTGTGAGAGCGAAGTGAGACCAACCTTATAGAGGGCGAAACGGGCCAGCTATAAACGCGCTGATGCAAGATATGACTGACGTGGGTAAACGCGCTTCAGACGTCATCAGAGGCGCACCGCCGCTCTCACGGTTTTACCGTGTCAGGTTGGCGAGACTTCAATTAACTTCGGCACCGTGAATCGGAACTCACTGCCACGACCCAATTCACTTTCTGCAACGATCCTGCCGCCATGGGCCTGCACGATACCTTGCGTGATGTACAGTCCCAGGCCGCTTCCGGTCGGGTTGTTCTCCGCCTGGGTCCAGTAGCGATCGAACACGTGAGGCAAGTGCTCGGGTGCAATGCCTTCACCGGAGTCGCGCACCGAGAAGACGATGGCGTCGTCGGTGCTCATGGCGCTGATACCGATGTTGCCCTGGCGCGGGGTAAACTTGATGGCGTTGCCGATCAGGTTCGACAGCACCTGAAACAGGCGCTCGGGGTCGCCGTTGATCAGTAGGCCAGACTCGGCGTTGAACGACAGGTCGATGCCTTTTTCCATCGCCAGCGGTGCGAGCAGGGCGTAGGCCTCTTCAAACATCTGGCTCACGTCGAGCACCACCAGCTTGACCACATAGCGTCCGGCCTCGATTTTCGAGGTGTCGAGCAAATCTTCCAGCAGCACATTCATGCGCGCGGTCGCCTGTTGCATGGTGTCGATGGCCGAGGAAATCCGCCGTGAGGTGTGGGGACCATCGGAGCTGAAGGCGTTCTGCATCATGCCGCAGAGCATGGAGATAACCGTCATCGGGTTACGCAAGTCGTGTGACACCACTGCCACCAGCTCATCGCGGGCGCGCACGGCTTGTTGTTCGCGCAGTACCTGGCGAGCCAGGTCGTTTTCCAGGGCCGAGCGACGCAGGTCGTTGGCGGCGAAAAGGTCGCCATGGCTCCATTTGGAGGAGATGCCAGCCATCTCGACTTTCCAGATTTCAAACGAGGTACGTGGGCGAAGGCGTAGGCCTGCGTCGGAATTTTCCAGGTTCAGTGGCTTTTTTGGGTCGCCGCTCCAGTGGATGTTCTCTTTGACTTCCGGGCGAAACCACAGCAAACCGTTGTCCACCGGCTTCGGCAGGCTCAAGGCCAGGACACCGCTGGCCACCTGCTGGTACTCGGAGGCCGGCGGATACACCGACGCCAGGTGATGACTGGCGAACACCGGCTCGCTGCTCATCTGCAACCATTTGTGCAACGCACGGATCTGCGCTGGTTCCGGGCAATTGCCATAGCAGCGCAGTTGCTTGTCTTCGATGATCGCGACGCCGCCGGACACGGTCAGGTCCATCAGCAAGCGCGGTTGCTGGGCCAGGCCCCCGAACACGCTTTCTTGCGACGCTTTCATGGCTTGATCCAGCAGCGTCAGGGTCTCGACTTTCTCTTCACGCTGACGTGTCAGGTCCAAGGCCTCCATGGCGCTGATCTGCAACGACAAGACCTGGCCGATAGTCTGGCAGGCGGTGCGCAGGTCATTCGGCACCATCAGCGGTTCGCGGTTGCCGCAGCTGATCAGCCCCCAAAGCTTGTCGCCTTTCATCAGCGAGATGCTCATGGACGACAGCACGCCCATGTTCTGCATGTACTGGCAGTGAATTGGAGACACGCTGCGCAGGGTGGCGAAACTCAGGTCCAAGGGCTGGTCGGAGTCAGGGCGCAACTTGGGCAACAGCGGCACCGGCTCGTAGGCGGCGTTCGGGATGATGCGCAACCAATTGGTGCGATACAGCTCACGGGCCTGCTCCGGGATGTCGGACGCGGGGAAGAACAGCCCGTTGAACAGCTCCATGGACGGTGCCGACGCTTCGGCGATCACCTGGCCGTGACCTTCGTCTTCGAAGCGGTAGATCAGCACGCGGTCGTAGCCGGTCATGGCCTGGATTTCAGTCACGCTGATTTCGTACAGCGCTTGCAGGGTTTTCGCCGACTGCAAACGCTGCAGCATTTTGCCCAGGTCACTGGTGCGGCCGCTCAGTGCCCGTGGGCGGAAGTCCTTGACCCGTGGTTCGAACTCCAGCACCAGCACATTCTGATGGCGGTGCAGCAGGCCTTCGAACTCCGCGCCGTTGAGCGTGACGTGCAGAGGTGCAGCGTCGAAAAACGTATTGTTTTCGGCCATGGCGCCGACGGCGTTGGCGTGCTCGGTGCCTATCAGCGTGTGCAGCGGCTGGCCCAGCAGCGCTTCGGGTGCGTGCCCGAACAACGTGTCGACGTTGGCACTGACCTGGATGATATTCATCTCCGGCTCGGATAACGTCAGCAGCGCACCGTGGGGTTGGATCGCACCCGGAAAGCGGATGGGCTCGTCGGCACAGTTGGTAAGCAGCTCTTCAAAATCTTCGGTTTTCATAGCAGTACCTCCTGGCTGTCGAGCCATTGCTCAAAGCAGCTGAATGTCGAACGGGCAGCATCCACCGCGCGCTGTTTGGCGCGGGCATCCAGCGGCAGGCGTCCCAGGTAATCGAGAAAGTCTTTCCAGCGCCGACCTGTCTCGGCACCGTATACATCGAGAAACGCACCACCGTTGTCGGCATTGACGTGCAGACGCTGGGCCATTTCCCGGCGCAGCACTTGGCCGCCGAGGGTCGCGCCTTCCAGCACGTACAGGGCACCGAGGCAGGCGGCGGGGGTGTCGAGGGTCGGGAGTTTGGCGCAGCGGGGCAAGGCGTCAATAGCCTGCTCATCCAAGCCCAGAGCGTTGAGGTCATTCAGTAGCGTCGGCGTTTTCGTACGCAACCCCTGGTCGAAGCCTTCAGGGATCAAATCGCATTCGTACAGCGCCGCTTCCATTGGCCCATAAAACCCGTAATACGCCTGCAATAAGCGCTGATACCAATCGGCATCCATGCGCTCGGAGAAAAATGGCAGGCGCTTTTCCAACGTCATATGCAGCAGGGCTGTACCTGTGCGCAACGTTTCCAGCAAAGAGGGCGCGCCAACGTCATGGGCCTGTGAATGCATTCAGTGAGCTCGAACTGTGGGCCTCTCGGCCATGAATGACGCATTTAAATGGGCGACAATTCTACACAACTAATGGCGGGCAGATTTACGCGCAAAGCGAACAGGCTGACCAGCGGATCAGAAAAGTCACTGCTTGTTTATTCAGAGACCACAGTGCATACGGTGAAGTTCGGCTGAAATGATGTCGCGACGCCATCAATGCATGGGCAGCCCCTGCTGGGTCAGCGCCGCTTGCACACAGTCGATCAGGTGCTCAGTGCTCCAGGGTTTGGGCAAGAAGCGGACCGACCCACCTAGCTGTGCTGCAATACTGGTGTTTCCGGACGTCAACACCACCGGCACCGTTGGCCACCGATGCGCGACCACTCGGCTCAAGTCATAACCGTTGAGCAAACCTGGCATCTGCACATCGCTGACGATCAGGTGCACCGGGTCATCCTCGCGCTCCAAATAAATCATTCCCTCATCCGCCGAAGGAAATGACGTCACGACCGCCCCAAAATCTTCCAGTACATCCACCATCAACGTCCGAATGATTTCGTCGTCTTCCAATACTAATATCGATGGCTGAGCCATGATCGTTACTCCACCATCAGGGTTCATAAGGTGGAGTGGGTCAGGAATGTAAGAGTTTCGATGCAAAGGTTTTTTGCCGATGGATGGTCATGTTGTGGCACGGTTTGGTGCACTGGGCTGGCTAGCAGGCATAATTGCACCACCGTTGCTGCCAGCAGCACTCGATGTGGAGCACCCTATGAAATATACCGCCTCACTGGCGCTGATTCTTGCCGCTGGTATGTCCAGCCCCCTGACCTATGCTGCGGGCGACGCCGAAGCTGGCGGCAAACTTTTCACCAAGACCTGCGGCGGCTGCCACAGTGTCGGCGAGGGCGCACGCGGTGGTTTCGGCCCTGAACTCAACGGCATCATCGGCCGACCTGCGGGGATTACCACTGACTATCAGTATTCCGATGCGATGAAAAACTCCGGTGTGGTCTGGACCCGGGACAAACTCGCCGCCTACATCGAGGCGCCGAAGAAGGTGGTAAGTGGTACGCGGATGATCTTCTGGGGCATTAGTGATCAGGAAAAAATCGAGAACATCCTGGCGTACCTGGAAACCTTCCAGCCCAAGTGATCGAAGCCTACGGGCGCCACCTTACAAAACCCAGAGGCACGCTGATGGACCGGCAACTGCTCAAGCTCGCCCGCAACAAACAGCTGGCGCACCCCGCGATGCTCGACGAGTTCGACATCAACGATTGGATTGCAAAGTATCAGGCGCTTTATCCAGGGCACAGCCTCGAAAGAGGCTTTCTGGAAGGTGCACGCTGGTTGAACAGCCAATTTAAACGGGTGCAGAGCAGCCGTCTGCACTATTCGTTCAGTACAAATGAGCCGCTGACATATGACGCGCTGATCAGCGCACATATCGGGGCGGCCAATCACTTCTTCTGCGCAATGGCCGCCGAGGCGCTGCAGGCCGTCAAGGCCAACCCGGTAGCGTCCCTTGAAGAGCACCTTTCATTCCGATCTTCGTTGACTAACGGTGAGTCCGGCCTGCCACCGGATCATCTCAATATGTTGCGCCTGGATTCGCTCTGCGGGCCGATCTGGGATCTGTATCAAAACCGCCATGACTTGCGTGTGCTGTTCCCCGACAATTGCCCGCATATGCTCAGTGCTATCAACTTTTTTGCCTATGAAAGCGATTTGGTGCAACTGACCCATAGTTTCAAAAAAATCTGGCAGGAGTTGTTGTACGGCGGCATGGAGTTTTTTGCCGATTCCAAAGGCGTTCTACTCTCGTCTGCGTCGGAGCATCTGGATCTGGTCAAAGTGATTTATGAATACCGCCGTGATCACCACAACGGTACCAACGGTCTGAGAATTTCCGGTGAAATTCAGCAGGGCCGCCAAACCTATGCGCCTCAGCTTGGGGGGCAGCGCTATATCAAATGCGCCGGCACTGGCGCGTTGTCGATCGGCAAGTGGTCTGAATTAAGCGACAGCGTCCAGACAGCCGCGCTTTATGCGTACCTGTCGCCGTATTACATGATCGACGAGTACCTGCATCCTTTGTTCGATGCTTCTCCCGAGCCCGCTATAAAAAGTATCGAGTGCCAGAACCTGCTGCATATCTGGCTGCACCTTTCGGTGATCGCGGCTCAACTTAAAGAACACTATGCTCAGATGTCTGCGCCGCAGCAGTGGGAAGATCTGCTCAAGCTGTGTCCGCGGTTCTCCCGTGAAACGCTTGCGGCGCGGCTTGCAGAGTGCACTGGGCTCGCGTCTGAACAGGTCGATGCGGCCATTGATCTGCTCATTTATGAGGCCAAGAGCCTGCAGCATGACCTGTGGTCGCGACCGTTGGTGAAGGTGGATGACGACGTGCTGATTCCGATCAGTGCGCCGTTGACGGCCAGCATCTCCAGGAATTTTGATATCTGGCTCAACATCATCGACCCCAAAGGCAAGCAGCGCGGACGATTGTTTGAACGTTACCTGCTCGCGGTGTTGGAAGATTGTCGCAGAACCAACCCGATCATGGCGGACTTGAAGTGGTTGGGGGCGGTTAAGTTCAGAGGAACGTCCAATGTTGTCGAGGAGATCGACCTGGTGTTCTCGTTTGGCAGGCTGCTGGTGGTGTGCGAACTGCGCAGTCGGCGAGCACCGATAACGCCGCTGGATTACCACAATGATTTTTCCGATAACAATGGCATCACCCATAAAACCCGCCAGGCGCGCCGAAAAGCCCAACATATTCAGCAAGCACTGGGGGCATTTTGCAGCCAGTATTTTCCTCACCTCAGCGACGCGTCCGCAGTCACTGTGCTGCCGCTGGTGATCGTCAGTGGTCCTTATCACGCCGGTTTTGCATGTGACGACGTGCCCATTCTGGACGCCCACTTGCTCAGGCATTTTCTCAAGGATGGCGAAGTTCGGTTTGGAGGGCGTGCGGACTCCGATACCGCGTACGACTACGGGTATGCCCTGTATAACGATGTCGAAGGCGCACAGCGTGAGTTCGCAGGTTATGCTGCGAGCCCGGCCTTGATCAGGATTTACCGAGCCATGGCTCAGCCCCGTCTGCACCGGTACCCCCTGCGGGGCGAGCAGGCTCAGCCGGTGCGGAGTCTGTTCTACGAGCTTTCAGGTTTCAGCTTCGAGGAACAATTGGCTGTAGCGCAGTCGGTTTCAGGCGGCAAGCTGCGCAAAATTTAAGGTGACAAAGTGTGGAACATTCCCAGTGAACCCTAGTCTCTTCATCACCCTCATTCGATAAGGACATCCCCCGTGAAGCGAGTCGCGCTGCTCTCCATCGCCCTGGCCCTGGGCGCCTGCCAATCCAACCAACGCGACTCATCGCCCAGCCTGCTCAAGGACGGCATTCAGTTTCGCCAGAAAACCGTGGCTGTGGATGCGGAACACGCCAAGGTCATCATGAAGTCCAGTGGCGGCACTCCCGCCGTCGACTTCTCGATCAGCCGCGAAGGCGACCCCGACTCACGCATGGAAGCCCTCGGCAAGGTGATGGACACCGGCGAAGGCAAGGTCTTCAACTGGATCGCCAAGCTCAACCAAACCGTCGCCAGCGCCACGCTCAAGCGTTTTCCACAACTGGAAATCCAGGCCGACCCCGGCAAGAAACTCACTGTATCGGGTTACGCGAACGACACCCGCACCGGTTACTACTACACCTGCGGGCCGGAGATAAATACGTTCCGCCCGGAGAAGGCAAAAGTGTATCTGGTGGAATTCCAATTCAAGGGCTCGGGGTGTGAGCAGCATGTGTATGACGTGACGGATCCGGCGAATCGGGTACCGGTGGCTGAGGCGGGGAGTGGGGTTAAGTCGGGTTGAGGGTTAGCCGTGGTGCGGTAGACCCTGCGGGCATACCACACCGTTGAGGGTGTGGGTGCAGCAGTTGCAGAAGGAGGGCATCTGCTCGGGCGTCAGCTGTGGGTTGACCTTTTGCAGCAGGCCGTCCTCGTCGATATACAAGCCGCTGTAGTAGCTATTCTCATCCGTTCTGACGTAGTCCTGCTTGTCGCTTTCATGTAGCGCGACCATCCAGAACACCGGATCCGGACGATCCAGGCGGGCGTTGGCTTCGCTGAACACCTGATCCCATGGGTGGCCGACTTTGGAGAGGAGAAAGCGGTATAGCGGGGTGTAATCAAAGCCGTGTCGTTGATGGCTGTGCATCGAACCGCGATTTGATGGTTTGTTTTTTTCGCTTTTGGTGTGCCGCTCATACCGGTAGGCGCGACAACTGCCGTGGCGCACGCCATGGGTTCGGGTGTTGACCGAGCGATAGAGGAGGGGCTTTTGCATGGATGGCCTCATTGTTTTCTTTCACTGCCTTAAAGGTTGACCTTTGGAACGGACGGCGGTTAACGGATTGGTTGAGCTATCCGCGTATTCAACTAGGGTTTTCGATTGAAGGGACGTTTTCGGATTATAACGAGTCCAGGGAGATATGGTTTTGGAAGGTCGCCTGAAGGTGGTTAATGGGTTGATGTTTGTTGTGCTGGTGGTTGCGGTGGTGCTTGGGGTGTTTAACGGGGTGGTAGTGGCTATATCGGCGTATTTTGGGCCGTTTTATGACGGGGATGCGGACCAGAATCGGAATTTTGGAACCTGGTTGGTGGGGAATGGCGTAGTGGTTGTCGGGGCGGTGGTGGGTGGGGTCGGTTGGTATCGCAGGGGGCGGGGTGATGAGCTGACTAAGCGGAAGTAGAGGCTGAGTCGGAATCGGTCGATGGCAGTGTTTCGAATATTTCGATTTTCGTTTGTTTCGATCATGTCCTGCCTCGCGGGTGTATGCCGTTTTGCTCACGGATCTGTATCTAACGCGCACATTTTGAACGCCCTACCATGGCGGCCAAGCCGTCAACCTTGGCCAAATGTTTCGCGTCGACAAACTACACCCCAGGAGCCCAACAATGCCTGAACTGTCCAGTTGGCTGGCCTATGCGCTGATTTCACTCGGCATGGTGCTCACGCCCGGTCCGAACATGATTTACCTCATTTCCCGTTCGATCTGCCAGGGCCGCACGGCCGGGTTGATTTCCCTCGGCGGCGTGGCGTTGGGGTTTCTGGTTTATATGTTGTGCGCCGCCTTGGGCATCACGGCCCTGGTCATGGCAGTGCCGTTTGCCTATGACGCGCTGCGCTTTGGCGGGGCGTTGTACCTGGCCTACATGGCCTGGCAGGCGATCCGGCCGGGTGGGCGTTCGCCGTTCCAGGTGCGGGATCTGCCCAAGGACAGCCCGCGCAAGCTGTTCACCATGGGCCTGGTGACCAACCTGCTCAACCCCAAGGTGGCGGTGATGTATTTGTCGTTGCTGCCGCAGTTCATCGACCCGAACGGTCATGGCAGCGTGTTGATGCAATCCCTGGTACTGGGCTTTACGCAGATTTTTATCAGCGTGAGCGTCAATGCGGCGATTGCGGCCATGGCGGGTTCGATCGCGGTGTTTTTCGTTGCCCGGCCGGGTTGGCAGGTGGTGCAGCGCTGGCTGATGGGATCTGTGCTGATGGGGCTGGCGGTGCGGATGGCGGTTGAAGGGCGGCGGTAGGGTGCCTCACTGGATGTCTTTGAGGTAATCCTGCAGGTGGGTCAGTGGCCCGCGCAGTTCATCCAACTGAGCCGCGTTTTGCACATCACTCGCCAACCGTTGCAGCTCGCGACCCATCACCGTATCGGTCCCGCCCAATGCCTCAAGTGCTTGATCAACACATTCCGCGAGTTTGGATTGAATAACGACCAGCTCCCCCTGCCGCACCAACAACCCGAACACTTCCCGGTCATACCGATCCATCACCGGATCATCCCGCAAAACCGGGCTGCCACCGTCCGTCTCGTGCACCAGCTTCAGTGCAAAAAGCGCAACCGCTTCCAGCGTCAATTCCATGGTTTCGGTTCCTCGGTGTTTTTTTGGGGGGAAGTGGGGGAGGGCGATGATCACTGTTCTGCGCATGAAAAAAAAGACCCCATGCCGCGAACGGGTCAGGACCCGCCAACGCAATGTCATCCGCCCGAGCAACGATACTAAATGGCTATGTTGCAACTCGCCGTGCCAAATGCACCCGGCCACCAGACGGAGGCGGTGCAAGGCTCAACCCATTACAAGGACGCAAACACGCATGCAGTCACTTCTCACCCGAGCATCCACAGAAACGCGAGCTGGCTTAAGCCGGCCTATGGATCGATGATTTATCGTGGCGCAGGCTGGCTGACGTTGTTTACACCGGTGTCGATGGTGCTGCTATTGATGTGGCTGTGGCCCGACCCCAGCGTCAAACCCGGCAACACATCGCTGATGCAGGTGTTGATCGGCTTCGGGGCGGGGTCGGCGATCAACGCCGTGCTCGGCTTTGCACTGAACCGACAGCCGCACGCCGATGGCGTCCGCCACCACTTCTTTTTCATGCCGATGCAGTGGCCGGCGCTGGTGATCATGGTGGCCTGCACACTGATTGCCTTGCTGAAATAACCCAACCGGCCGCTCGGCCAGGGCGGCCGCGTCTCGACCTGTTCAAGGCGGCCACGGTAAGTGGTGTGAGCGAGCGGGCGAGGCCAGCCTCAGATCCACTGGTCATTCACAGCCGTACGCTCCCCACCTTCATGCCCGGTATTCAAGATGCCCCGTGGCTCGATCATCATCAGCTTGGCCTCGCCTTCGGCGGCGGTGCGGTGCTCTACGCCACGAGGGACCACGTACAGCTCACCTGGTGCGACATAGACCGGGCCGTCTGGCAGGTCGATACGCAGGGTGCCTTCGAGTACCAGAAAGGCTTCGTCGGTTTCGGGGTGGGAGTGCCAGATGAACTCGCCTTCGATGCGTACTACTTTGAACTGGTAGTCGTTCATTTCGGCGACGACGCGTGGGCTCCATTGCTGGTCGATCAGGTCGGCTTTTTGGGTGAGATTTATAGGTTTTGTCGGGGGCTGCGGCTGAGGCATGACGGATACTCTGCTGGATAAGAGTCGTCAGGTTAGCGAACGAGGGGGCGAGGGCGCTTGTACGATCCTGCAAGCAGTCTGAGCGTGTCGGCTGGCGTCGCCTACACTTAACGTCCTGCTCAGTCACACATCGGTCATAAACCAGACGGAAGGCATACACCAGACCTAAAGTTGCGGCGTAAAGAGCGGATAAACTCTATGTCGTTTACAGCCGCAACACTGTTCAAGGATCGAACTCATGCCCCAGCGCTCATCCAGCCGTATGCACCTTCCCGCTTATCCTCGTTTCCGTTGGTTCGCCTTGATCCCAGTCTTGCCGGCCGTTTTGTGGATACTCGTGCAATCCACCTCGACAGCCAATCTGCTGGCCTGCGCGGCACTGGTGATGATGGGCTTGGGGGCCTGTGCGTGGAGCGCGGCTTCACAGCGCAACGCAATGGAGCGCGCGATTGCGCAGGGGCAGGCAGGCCAGCCAAGTTCGGACGCGCCTAACGGCATGGCCTCCCGTGCACAGCTCGATGAGGTGTTGCTGGGCGCCATGCCGATCTGGGCCAAGCAGGTGGAAAGCTCGCGCCATCAGACCGAAGAAGCGATTGTGAGCCTGGCGAATCGTTTCACCGGGATCGCCACGCGCTTGCAAGAAACGGTACAAGCGTCGCAGCACGCGGCCGGTGAGCTGGACGGGCAGGCCGCCGACGGCGCGCTAGAGGTGCTGGCGCGCAGTGACAGCGAGTTGAGCCAGGTGATCAATTCGCTCAAGGCCACTCAAACCAGCCGTGATCAGACCCTGGCTCAGGTGCGCAGCCTGACCGCCTACACGGGCGAACTGCGCACCATGGCCGCTGATGTGGCGGCGATTGCCGCACAAACCAACCTGCTGGCCCTCAACGCGGCCATCGAAGCGGCGCGTGCCGGTGAGGCCGGTCGCGGCTTCGCGGTGGTGGCCGATGCGGTGCGCAGCCTGTCGAGCAAGTCCAGTGAAACGGGCCAGCAGATGTCGGCCAAGGTCGACATCATCAATAACGCCATTACTCAATTGGTGCAGGCAGCGTCCAGCAGCGCCGACCAGGACAGCCATTCTGTGGCCGAGTCCGAAAACAGTATTCAAGTGGTGCTCACACGTTTTCAGAGCATCACTGGGCGCCTGGCCGAATCTGCCGACCTGCTCAAGCAGGAAAGCTACGGCATTCGGGATGAGATGACCGAGGTGTTGGTCAACTTGCAATTCCAGGACCGGGTCAGCCAGATCCTCAGTCACGTGCGCGACAACATGCACGCCCTGCATGACCATCTCGTGCAGGCCAACCAGACCCCGGACCAGCCGCTGGCCATCGACGCCCGCCAATGGCTGGCGCGCATGGAAACCACCTACGCCACCGATGAGCAACGGCGCCTCCATCATGGCGAGGCGGCTGTGCAACAGAATTCTCAAGACATCACTTTCTTTTAGGAGCGCATCATGGCGAAGAATGTATTAGTGGTCGACGACTCCAGCAGCGTGCGGCAAGTGGTTGGCATCGCCTTGAAAAGCGCCGGTTACGACGTGATCGAGGCCAGTGACGGCAAGGACGCCCTGAACAAGCTGACCGGGCAAAAAGTGCACCTGATCATCAGCGACGTGAACATGCCTAACATGGATGGCATCACCTTCGTCAAGGAGGTCAAGAAGCTGGCCAACTACAAGTTCACCCCGATCATCATGCTGACCACCGAGTCTCAGGAATCGAAGAAGGCCGAAGGCCAGGCCGCGGGCGCCAAGGCGTGGGTGGTCAAGCCGTTCCAGCCGGCGCAGATGCTGGCGGCGGTCTCTAAATTGATCTTGCCCTGACACCCGGCGCCAGGGAGGCCTACATGCCGATCACTCACGAAACCATCGACGACACCGCCCACGTGGGCATCGACGGCGAACTCACGATCTACACCGTCGCTGAGCTGGCGGGCGCGTTGTTGCCGCAGATGGGCGCCGCGCCGCGCCTGGACCTGGACCTGTCGCAGGTCACGGAGGTGGACGGTGCCGGCCTGCAGTTGCTGGCAGTCATCCAGCGTGAAGCCGGCATTGCCGGCACCGCCTTGAGTGTGACCGGCCAGAGCCAGGCGGTCATGCAGGCGCTCCAACTGTGTCGCAGCGCCGCGCTTTAATCGGCACTGTCCCGTTCATTGATCGACAAGGAAAGTCCAGGTGAGCATCAATCTCGATCAGGCACTGCAGACCTTCATCGTCGAGGCCCGCGAACTGCTGCAGGCCATGGAGCAATCCCTGCTGCAGTTGGAAAGCGACCCCGGCGACCAGGATGCCATCGGCGCGATTTTCCGCGCCGCGCACACCATCAAGGGTTCCGCCGGATTGTTCGGCCTCGCGCCGATCGTGGGGTTCACGCATATCGTCGAAGACGTGCTCGACCGCCTACGCGACGGCAGTGTGGCAGTGGACGCTGCCTTAATCGCGCTGCTGCTCAAGTGCGGCGACCATATGCTTGAACTGATCGACGTGATTGCCAGCCGCGGTGAGGCGCCGACCCCAGCCGCGCTGGAGCGCGGTGAGACCTTGCGCGAGGCGCTGAGCGACTATCAGCCGCTGCGCACCGCCACTGCCGACGTCGTACCTGCTGCGGTGGACGACGACCCGGGGGCCGAAGTGCTTTGGCATATTTCTCTGCGCTTTGGCGTGGAGGTGTTCCGTAATGGCATGGACCCGCTGTCGTTCCTGCGTTACCTCGATACGCTGGGGCACATGGTGCAGGTCACCACCCTGACCGACAACATCCCTGCCCTGGAGAGCTGGGACCCGGAAAGCTGCTACCTGGGCTTCGAGATCGACCTGCGGTCGACGGCCAGCCATGCCACGCTCAACGAAGTGTTCGACTTCGTGCGCGACGACTGTGACGTGCACATCCGCGCGGTCGACGAAACGCCGGAAAGCAGCGTCGCCATCGGCATTGACTTGATCGCACAAGCCGAGCAAGGTCCGGCTCCCGCCTCGCCCCAGCGCCTGCCGGCGAACAGCGAGGCGAAAACCCGCGACGGCAGTTATGTGCGGGTCAACGCCGACAAGCTCGACGAGTTGATCAACCTGGTCGGCGAATTGGTGATCGCCAGCGCCGGCGCAAGCCTGTTGGCGCGTTCCTGTAACAACGACCCGCTGCAGGAGGCCACCTCGACGGTGTCGGGGCTGGTGGAAGAGATCCTCGATGGCGCCCTGCACCTGCGCATGATACCCATCGGCGACACGTTCAACCGCTTCCGCCGCGTGGTGCGCGATGTCAGCCAGGAACTGGGTAAGGACATCGAGCTGATCATCAGCGGCGCGGAAACCGAGCTGGACAAGACCGTGGTAGAGAAGATCGGCGACCCGCTGATGCACCTGCTGCGCAACGCCATGGACCACGGTATCGAAAGCGCCGATGTGCGACGTTCGGCGGGCAAGTCGAGCAAGGGCCATCTGAGCCTCAATGCTTACCACGACTCCGGAAGCATCGTCATCGAAATCGCCGATGACGGCGCCGGGCTCAACCGCGACCGCATTCTGGAAAAAGCCCAGGAACGCGGGCTGGTGGCCAGCGGCGCTGTGCTCACCGACCAGGAGATCTACAACCTGATCTTCGAAGCGGGGTTCTCCACCGCCGAGGCCGTGACCAACCTGTCCGGGCGCGGCGTCGGCATGGACGTGGTCAAGCGCAATATCACCTTGTTGCGCGGCACCGTCGACCTCGACAGCCGTCCCGGCCAGGGCACCGTGGTGCGCATTCGCTTGCCGCTGACCCTGGCGATCATCAATGGGTTCCTGGTCGGCATCGACCAATCCACCTACGTGATTCCCCTGGACATGGTCCAGGAATGTATCGAGCTGGATGAACACCAGCGCCAGTCCAGCCGCGACACGGGCTATCTGGACCTGCGTGGCGAGGTGTTGCCGTTGGTGCACCTGCGTGACCACTTCAGCCATGAAGGCCCCGTTGCCCGACGCCAGAATGTGGTGGTGGTGCGCTACGCCGAGCATAAGGCCGGGCTGGTGGTGGATGACCTGCTCGGTGAGTTTCAGACCGTGATCAAACCCCTGGGCAAGCTATTCGGCGCACTGCGCGGTATCAGTGGCTCGACCATCCTGGGCAGCGGCGCGGTGGCCCTGATCCTGGATGTACCGGCACTGCTCAATCAAATCGTACAAGTGGAAGCCCGCACGTCCCTGGCGCCTCAGTCGCCACCGGTCGTCGCCCGCTGATGTCTTTGCAATTCCATGGAGGTTCTCCGATGAAATGGTTCTACGATCTTAAAATTTCCACCAAGCTGATCAGTTCGTTCCTGATGGTACTGGCGCTCACCGGGGCCATGGGCGGCTTCGCTATCCTTCAACTCGGTGCCGTCAACCATGCCGCCCAGGACATCAAGAGCAACTGGATGCCCTCCATGCGCGCAGCGGCAGGCATGCGTTTTTATGCCGCCAACTATCGCTTGAAAGAATACCGCCACATCGGTAACGAGATGGCCGAAGAAAAGGCCCAGGCCGAACGCGAAGCCAGCGAGGCGCGCCAGCAGTTCGAAACCCGCATGCAGACCTACGAGCAATTGGTGTCGAACGATAACGATCGTCAACTGCTGCTCAGCGTGAAAAGCGCATGGGACACCTACATTGCGACCAGCAAGCAGGTCCTGGAGTTTTCCCGGCAGAACCAGGAGGCTCAGGCGCGCAGTTTGCTCATGGGGGAATCCAAAGGGCATTTCGATGAGGTGACCAACCGCCTGCAGAAAATGGTCGAGCTCAATGACGCCGGCGCGACTGCCGCGGGTGATACGGGCACGGTGCTGTATGAAAGCTCACGCGTGTCGATCATCGCGGTACTGGTCGCGTCCCTGTTGATCGGTCTGGGCCTGGCGATATTCATCGCGCGGATCATTTCCCGCCCATTGCGCCAGGCGGCGAGTGCCGCCGAGCAATTGGCCGAAGGCAACCTTAACGCGCACATCGAGCCAGGTGGCAAAGATGAAACCGGTATGGTGCTCAACGCCATGCGCAACATGGTCGGCAAGCTGGCACATATCATCGGCGAAGTGCGTAACGCCTCCGATAACCTCGCCAGCGCCTCCGAGCAGGTCAGCGCCACCGCGCAATCGATGAGCCAGGCCACCAGTGAGCAGGCCGCCAGTGTCGAGGAAACCAGTGCGTCGGTCGAGCAGATGAGCGCCAGCATCAACCAAAACACCGAAAACGCCAAGGTCACCGATGGCATGGCCAGCAAAGCTGCCAAGGAAGCCACCGAGGGCGGCGAATCGGTACAGCAGACGGTGGTGGCGATGAAGAAAATCGCCCAGCGCATCAGCATCATCGATGACATCGCCTACCAGACCAATCTGCTCGCGCTCAATGCCGCCATCGAGGCCGCCCGCGCCGGCGAGCACGGCAAGGGGTTCGCCGTGGTAGCCGCCGAAGTGCGCAAGCTGGCCGAACGCAGCCAGGTGGCCGCCCAGGAAATCGGGGAACTGTCTTCCAGCAGCGTGGACATGGCCGAGAAAGCCGGCAAGTTGCTCGACGAAATGGTGCCTTCCATCAACAAGACGTCCGACCTTGTGCAGGAAATCAGTGCGGCGTCCGAAGAGCAGGCCGCCGGTGTCGCCCAGATCAACACGGCGATGACCCAGCTCAACCAAGTGACCCAGCAAAACGCCTCGAGCAGCGAGGAACTGGCGGCCACGGCCGAAGAAATGAGCAGCCAGGCCGAGCAACTGCAACAGGCCATGAGTTTCTTCGTGCTGGATTCAGCGTCCAAGGCCGCGGTGCAAAGCAACAGCGTGGACGGCCCCGGCAGCACGCCCAACCGTCAGCCGCCACGCACTAAACCAACGGCGCCGCGCAAGGCCTTCGCCTACACCATGGCCAGTGCCCCGGACGAATCGGATTTCACCCGCTTCTGATCGCACGATCGATGCGGGCCTACAAGGGAGAGTAGTGACATGGGCGCAGTAATGACGACTCGGCAGACCGCGGTGGCGGTCGATGAGGATGCGCAGTACCTGACCTTCATGCTGGGCGGCGAAATGTTCGCCATCGGCATCCTGGGGATCAAGGAAATTATCGAATACGGTAGCCTGACCGTGGTGCCGATGATGCCCGCTTTCGTGCGCGGGGTAATCAACCTGCGCGGCGCAGTGGTGCCGGTGGTGGACTTGTCGGCGCGCTTTGGTCGGGCCAACTCAGCGATCACCCGGCGCTCCTGCGTGATCATCATCGAGGCGAGTACCGAGGACGGCCAGCCACAGGACATCGGGCTGCTGGTCGATACGGTGTCTGCCGTGCAGGAGATCCCGACCACGCAGATCGAACCGCCACCGAGCTTCGGTGCGCGAATTCGCGCGGATTTCATCAGTGGCATGGCCAAGGTCGACGGCAAATTCGTGATCGTGCTGGAAGTGGACAAGGTGCTGTCCATCGACGAGATGTCCAGCCTCGCCGAGGCCGGCCAGGCGCCAGCCCCTGACCTCGACCCGCGTTGAGGCTCGATCATGTCAGACACCGTCTCCATCGACGATCGTGAATTCGGTCAGTTCCAGACCTGGCTGTACCGCGCGGCCGGCATCAACCTGTCGCCGGCCAAGAAAGCCTTGGTGGCCGGTCGCCTGTTCAAGCGCCTCAAGCACTATGAGCTGCAGAGCTATGGTGAGTATTTCAAGCTGATCATGAATGACCAGCGCAAGGGCGAACTGCAGGTTGCGCTGGATTTGCTGACCACCAACGAAACCTATTTTTTTCGCGAGCCCAAGCACTTCGACTTCCTGCGTCAGCACGTGCTGCCCCAGGCCGCGCCGGGCCGGATGTTTCGCGTGTGGAGCGCGGCCAGTTCCACAGGTGAAGAGCCCTACAGCCTGGCGATGACCCTGGCCGAAAGTCTCGGCACCACGCCCTGGGAAGTGATCGGCTCGGACATCAGCTCCCAGGTGCTGGCCAAGGCCCGCACAGGGCATTACTCAATGGAACGCATCGAGACCTTGCCCCAGCCGCTGCTGGTCAAGTACTGCCTCAAGGGCATGGGGCGCCAGGAGGGCACCGTCTTGATCGACAAGGCCTTGCGCAGCCGCGTCAATTTTGTCCAGGTCAACCTTAACGAAGCGCTGCCGGCCCTGGGGGAGTTCGAGGTGATCTTCCTGCGCAACGTGATGATTTATTTCGATCAGCAGACCAAGCGCCAGGTGGTCGCGCGCCTGCTGCCGCTGCTCAAACCCGGTGGTTACTTGATCATCAGTCACTCCGAAAGCCTCCACGGTGTCAATGACACCTTGAAGCTGGTGGCGCCATCGATTTACCGCAAGCCATGAAAAAGCCTGTCGGTACGACCGAAGTGGTATTGGCACCTGGCCAAGTCAGCTTTGCGACGCAGCCGACGCGCCTGCGTACCTTGCTCGGCTCCTGCGTGGCGATCACCTTTTGGCATCCGCAACTGCGGATCGGCGGCATGTGTCACTTCATGCTGCCGGGGCGCCTGCGCAATCATCAGCCCCTGGATGGCAGGTACGCCGACGAAGCCCTGGAACTGCTGCTGCGCCACGCAAAGATCAATGGCACGCATGCACGTGATTACCAGGTCAAGTTGTTCGGCGGCGGCGAGATGTTTCCTGATTTGCAGCGCCGCCTGCCGACGCAGGACGTGGCCAGCCTGAATATTCGCGCGGCACTGGCCCTGGCCGAGCGCTATCACCTGCACCTGACCGCCCAGGACATGGGCAGTACCGGTTACCGCACGATCATGTTCGACCTGTGGAACGGCAACGTCTGGGTTCGGCACCAACCAATGGGAATAGTTAAAGAAGATGCCTACCAAAAAAATCAGTGTGTTGCTGGTCGATGATTCGGCCGTGGTGCGCCAGGTACTGCTGGCGATTCTCAGCGACACGCCGGATATCCACGTCATGGGGGCGGCTTCCGACCCGATTTTCGCCATGGACAAACTCGCCCGGGAATGGCCGGATGTGATCGTGCTGGACGTCGAAATGCCGCGCATGGACGGCATCACGTTTCTCAAGAAAATCATGAGCGAGCGGCCGACGCCGGTGGTGATCTGTTCGTCGCTGACCCAGAAAGGCGCGGAAACCTCCCTGCAGGCGCTGTCGGCGGGTGCGGTGGAAATCATCACCAAGCCCTCAACCGGCTTAAAGAGTTTCCTGATTGAGTCGGCGGCCGAGTTGGTGGCAGCGATCCGGGCCGCAGCGAACTCCAACGTCAGGAACCTGGGAAAGCGCAGCGTCAGTCCGCCAATGACCCCACCCAGCAAGCTCAGTGCCGATGCGATCCTGCCCGCCGCCAATGGCCATGCCATGGCCCAGACCACCGAGCGTATCGTCGCCATCGGCACCTCCACCGGCGGCACTCAAGCGCTGGAAGCCGTGCTGACGGCACTGCCGCGAGTGTGCCCGGGTATGGTGATCGTGCAGCACATGCCCGAGAAGTTCACCGCTTCGTTCGCCGAGCGTCTCAACAGCGTGTGCGAGATCGAGGTGCGCGAAGCGCGCAACAACGACCGTATCCTGCCTGGCCTGGCCTTGATCGCCCCTGGCGGCAAGCACCTGATGGTCACCCGCAGCGGTGCCTATTATCACGCTCAGGTTATCGATGGACCGCTGGTCAACCGCCATCGGCCTTCCGTGGATGTGCTATTTCGTTCAGTGGCCCGGTTCGCCGGCAGGAATGCCACCGGCATCATCATGACGGGCATGGGCGACGACGGCGCGCGCGGGCTCAAGGAAATGCTCGAGGCCGGGGCCGCCACGGTCGCCCAGGATGAAGCCAGTTGCGTGGTGTTCGGCATGCCCAAGGAAGCCATCAAGCTCAACGCCGCTCAGCGCATCATGGCGCTGGAGGATATTTATCGGGCGATCCTGCATAAGTGAGGGGGCAGGGTGACGTGGCGGGTGTGTAGGCAGGTGGTTTGAGGATGTTGGCGCTATCGCTATCGCAGGCAAGCCAGCGCCCACAGTGGACCGTGTTTCAGGTGTGGGATGGGAGGTGAGTCGTTATTCCGCCGACAAGCCACTTTTCTACAGGCGAAAAAAAAGACCTTGAATTTCAAGGTCTTTTTTTAAGATGGTGCCCCGAGGGAGAATCGAACTCCCACTTCTTTCGAAAACGGATTTTGAATCCGCCGCGTCTACCAATTCCGCCATCAGGGCTCAATGGCGGCGAAGTATAGAGATGAGATTACCGTTGGTCAATCACGTTTCATGGTCAATTTTCACTATTTCCGCTAGACTTCCCGGCCCTGCTAGACGAACCCCATCATGCGCGTTGCTGACTTTACTTTTGAGCTCCCTGATTCGCTGATCGCTCGCCACCCTTTGGCCGAGCGTCGCGCCAGTCGACTGCTGACCCTGGACGGGGTGAGCGGTGCCCTCGCACACCGTCAATTCACTGATTTGCTTGAGCATTTGCGCCCAGGCGATCTGATGGTGTTCAACAATACCCGGGTAATTCCGGCGCGGCTGTTTGGCCAGAAAGCTTCCGGCGGCAAGCTGGAAATTCTGGTGGAGCGGGTGCTGGACAGCCATCGTGTGCTGGCCCATGTGCGCTCCAGCAAGTCGCCGAAACCGGGCTCGGTCATCTTGATCGATGGCGGTGGCGAAGCCGAGATGGTGGCGCGTCATGATGCGCTGTTCGAGCTCAGGTTTGCCGAAGAAGTGTTGCCATTGCTGGAGCGCGTCGGCCATATGCCGTTGCCGCCTTATATAGATCGCCCCGACGAAGACGCGGACCGCGAGCGCTATCAGACGGTGTACTCCCAACGCCCTGGCGCCGTGGCTGCGCCGACGGCCGGGCTGCATTTCGACCAGCCGCTGCTGGATGCGATTGCCGCCAAGGGCGTCGAGACGGCTTATGTGACCCTGCACGTGGGGGCCGGTACGTTTCAGCCGGTGCGTGTGGATAACATCGAAGACCACCATATGCACAGCGAGTGGCTGGAAGTCAGCCAAGGCGTCGTCGACGCGGTTAACGCGTGCAAGGCGCGCGGCGGGCGAGTGGTGGCGGTGGGTACCACCAGCGTGCGTTCGCTGGAGAGTGCGGCGCGTGGTGGCGTGCTCAAGCCGTTCAGTGGCGACACCGATATCTTTATTTACCCAGGCCGGCCGTTCCATGTGGTCGATTGCCTGGTGACCAACTTTCATTTGCCGGAATCCACGCTGTTGATGCTGGTGTCGGCATTTGCCGGTTACCCGGAAGCCATGGCCGCTTATCAAGCCGCCATCGCTAACGAGTACCGTTTTTTCAGCTACGGTGATGCGATGTTTATCACCCGCAATCCGGCGCCGCGCGGCCCAGAGGAACAATCATGAGTCGTATGTCGTTTGAATTGTTGGCCACCGATGGCAAGGCCCGTCGTGGTCGCCTGACCTTCCCGCGTGGCACCGTGGAGACCCCAGCTTTCATGCCGGTTGGTACCTACGGCACCGTTAAAGGCATGATGCCGCGCGACATCGTCGCCACCGGCGCCGAGATCATCCTCGGCAACACCTTTCACCTGTGGCTGCGCCCGGGCACGGAAGTGATCAAGAAGCATGGCGACCTGCATGACTTCATGAAGTGGCAAGGCCCGATCCTCACTGACTCCGGTGGTTTCCAGGTGTTCAGCCTGGGCGCCATGCGCAAGATCAAGGAGGAGGGTGTGACCTTCGCCTCGCCGGTGGACGGTTCCAAGGTGTTCATGGGGCCGGAAGAGTCGATGCAGGTGCAGCGCGACCTGGGCTCCGACATCGTGATGATTTTTGACGAGTGCACGCCGTACCCGGCTGATGAAGACGTCGCGCGGACCTCCATGGAGTTGTCGTTGCGTTGGGCCCAGCGTTCGAAGAATGCCCACGGCGACAACACGGCGGCGCTGTTCGGTATCGTCCAGGGCGGTATGCATGAAAGCTTGCGCAAACGCTCGCTGGAAGGCCTCGACAAGATCGGCTTTGACGGCCTGGCAATCGGCGGTTTGTCGGTGGGCGAGCCCAAGCACGAGATGATCAAGGTACTGGATTACCTGCCGGGCCTGATGCCCGCTGAAAAACCTCGTTACCTTATGGGCGTTGGCAAACCGGAAGATCTCGTAGAGGGTGTGCGCCGCGGTGTGGACATGTTCGATTGCGTGATGCCAACCCGAAATGCCCGCAATGGGCATCTGTTCATTGATACAGGCGTGCTGAAGATCCGTAACGCGTTCCATCGCCATGATGATTCGCCGCTGGATCCCACCTGTGATTGCTACACCTGCCAGAACTTCTCCCGGGCTTATCTGCACCATCTGGACAAGTGCGGGGAAATGCTGGGTAGCATGTTGAATACCATCCACAATTTGCGTCACTACCAAGTCCTGATGGCTGGTTTGCGCGAGGCTATTCAACAGGGTACATTGGCCGCCTTCGTCGATGCCTTCTATGCCAAGCGCGGGCTCCCTGTGCCGCCTTTGGACTGAGTTTTCCGATCCTAAGATTCACTATTTGCAACTGGAGTGCTAAATGAGCTTTTTTATCTCTAACGCCATGGCTGACGCCGCTGCGCCTGCTGCTGCCGGCCCTATGGGCGGTGGTTTCGAGTGGATTTTCCTGGTCGGCTTCCTGGTCATCTTCTACCTGATGATCTGGCGTCCACAGGCCAAGCGCGCCAAAGAGCAGAAGAACCTGCTGGGCAGCCTGCAGAAAGGTGACGAAGTTGTGACCACCGGCGGCATCGCTGGCAAGATCACCAAGGTTTCCGATGCTTTCGTGGTTCTGGAAGTCTCCGACACCGTAGAAATGAAGTTCCAGAAGGGCGCCATCGCTGCCACGCTGCCAAAAGGCACGCTCAAAGCGATCTAAGTAACAACCTTTACCAATCGACGGGGCGCGCAAGGCGCCCCGCGTTATAAGCGGGCGGCGTGATGCTGAACAAATACCCTCTGTGGAAATACGTACTGATCCTGGCGGTGCTGGCGATCGGGTTTATTTATTCCGCTCCCAATCTCTATCCTGATGACCCTGCGATCCAGATCTCTGGCGCCAGCACTTCGCTGCAGGTCAATCAGGCTGATCTGGACCGTGCGAGCAAAGCGCTGACTGACGCGGGCATTCAGGTTAAAGCGGCAACTTTGGCGGCTGGTTCGAAAGGCGGCTTGTTGCGCCTGACCAAGCAAGAAGACCAATTGCCGGCTAAAGATGTCGTGCGCAAGGCCATGGGTGACGACTACGTCGTTGCACTAAACCTGGCACAGACCACGCCACAATGGCTGCGCAGCATTGGCGCGCACCCGATGAAGCTGGGTCTGGACTTGTCCGGTGGTGTGCACTTCCTGCTGGAAGTCGACATGGACAAAGCCCTCGACGCCCGCCTGAAAGTCTACGAAGGCGACGTGAAGAGCCTGCTGCGTAAAGAGCGCCTGCGTTATCGCAGCCTGCCGCAGCTCAACGGTGCCATCCAGCTGGGCTTCTCTGACGAGGCTTCCCGTGAACAGGCCCGTGCGCTGATCCGCAAGAACTTCAACGATTTCGATATCGTACCGGCTGACCTCAATGGCCAGGCTGTACTGCGTCTGGCGATGAGCCCGGCCAAGATCGCGGAAATCCGCGAATACTCCATCAAACAGAACTTGACCACGGTACGTAACCGCGTCAACGAGCTGGGTGTGGCTGAGCCGATCGTTCAGCGCCAGGGTGCCAACCGCATTGTGGTTGAGCTGCCCGGCGTGCAGGACACCGCTGAAGCCAAGCGTATCCTGGGTAAAACCGCCAACCTGGAGTTCCGCCTCGCGGCTGAGTCGGGTGCTACCCGCGCCACTTCCGAAGAGTTCGAGTTCCGCGAAGGCAATCGTCCTCCAGCGCTGATCGAGCGTGGCTTGATCATCACCGGTGATCAGGTGACCGACGCCAAGGCGGGTTTTGGCGAGCACGGTACCCCTGAAGTGAATATCCACCTGGATGGCCACGGCGGCGAACTGATGAGCCGCGCCACGCGCAGCAACGTCGGTCGCAGCATGGCGGTGATCTTCATCGAGCAACGCCCGGTTACCACCTATACCAAGCAAATGGTCAACGGCGTCGAGAAAGACGTGCCGGTACAGACCTTCAAGGAAGAAAAGAAGATCATCAGCCTGGCGACCATCCAGTCGCCGCTGGGTGCTCAATTCCGCATCACCGGCCTGAACGGTCAGGGTGAATCCTCGGAACTGGCCCTGTTGCTGCGTGCCGGTGGCCTGGCTGCGCCGATGTACTTCGCTGAAGAACGTACCATCGGCCCGAGCCTGGGTGCCGACAACATCGCCAAGGGTGTCGACGCGGCGTTGTGGGGCATGCTGTTTGTCTCGCTGTTCATCATCGCCATCTACCGTTTCTTCGGCGTCATCGCCACGGTGGCCCTGGCGGGCAACATGGTCATGCTGCTGGCGCTGATGTCGCTGCTGGGTGCTACGCTGACCTTGCCAGGTATCGCCGGTATCGTGCTCACCATGGGTATGGCGGTAGACGCCAACGTGCTGATCTTCTCGCGGATTCGTGAAGAGATCGCCAATGGCATGACCGTACAGCGTGCAATCAACGAAGGCTTCGGCCGGGCATTTACCGCGATTCTCGACTCCAACCTGACCACATTGTTGGTAGGTGGGATTCTCTTTGCCATGGGTACCGGCCCGGTCAAGGGTTTTGCGGTGACCATGTCCCTCGGTATCTTTACCTCGATGTTCACGGCCATCATGGTGACCCGCGCAATGGTCAACCTGATCTATGGCGGGCGTGACTTCAAGAAGTTGTGGATTTAAGGGGCTGCCATGTTACGTACAATCAACTTCATGGGCGTTCGCAAGATTGCGTTCGGCGCCACTGTGCTCCTTACCGTTCTGGCGCTGTTCAGCTGGTTCCACAAGGGCCTCAACTACGGTCTGGACTTCACCGGCGGTACGCTCATTGAGCTGACCTACGAGAAGCCGGCCGACGTTACCGTGGTGCGCAACGAGCTGGTCAAGGCCGGCTATCACGAAGCCGTCGTGCAAAGCTTCGGTGCCACCACCGATCTGCTGGTGCGTATGCCAGGCGAAGACCCGCAACTGGGTCACCAGGTAGCTGAAGCCTTGCAGAAGGTCGGCGGCGATAACCCGGCATCGGTCAAGCGCGTCGAATTCGTCGGCCCACAAGTCGGTGAAGAGCTGCGTGACCAGGGCGGCCTCGGCATGCTGATGGCGCTGGCGGGTATCATGATTTACCTGGCGTTCCGCTTTCAGTGGAAGTTCGGTGTCGGCGCCATTGTGTCGCTGATCCACGACGTGATCGTGACCGTGGGTATCCTGGCGTACTTCCAGATCACCTTCGACCTGACCGTTCTGGCGGCCGTGCTGGCGATCATTGGTTACTCGCTCAACGACACCATCGTGGTATTCGACCGGGTTCGTGAGAACTTCCGCGTACTGCGCAAAGCGACGTTGATCGAGAACATCAATATCTCCACCACGCAGACCCTGCTGCGGACCATGGCGACGTCGATCTCCACCTTGCTGGCGATTGGCGCGCTGATGATCTTTGGCGGCGACAACCTGTGGGGCTTCTCCCTGGCGCTGTTCATCGGCGTGCTGGCGGGTACCTACTCGTCGATCTACATCGCCAACGTGGTGCTGATCTGGCTGAACCTCAACAGCGAAGACTTGATCCCTCCTGCCGCTACCGGCAAGGAGGTCGACGACCGCCCTTGATGGGGTGTCGTTGACTTGCTGTTAGAAAGAAGGCACGAGTATTGAACTCGTGCCTTTTTTTTTGCTCCAAGGCTGGGTGTAGCGCGGATCGTTCGGTCCGTTTGTGATGGTCAGGAGGTTCAACGTGAACAAGTCGTTACTGGTTGGTGCGGTATTGGGTGCTGTCGGTGTGACTGCCGGGGGTGCTGTCGCCACCTACAGCCTGGTAAAAAGCGGCCCTGAGTATGCGCAAGTGCTGGCGGTGCAGCCGGTGAAAACCCAGATCAAAACCCCGCGTGAGGTCTGCAAGGACGTCGCGGTAACCCGGCAGAAGCCGGTGCAGGATCAGCATCAGGTCGTCGGTACCGTGGTCGGTGCGCTCGCTGGTGGCCTGCTGGGCAATCAGGTCGGTGGCGGCAATGGTAAGAAGCTGGCTACCGTAGCCGGCGCGGTCGGCGGTGGTTATGCCGGTAACAAGGTTCAGGAAGGCATGCAGAGCCGCGATACCTACACCACTACCCAGACTCGCTGTAACACTGTCAACGATATCAGCGACAAGGTTGTCGGCTATGACGTGCGTTACACCTTGGATGGCAAGGAAGGCTCGGTGCGTATGGATCGTGATCCAGGCGGCCAGATTCCAGTCGACAAGGAAGGGCGTTTGGTGCTGGGCCAGAACCAGCAGTAATGCCAAGCCTGGTACAGATGCAAAAATGTGTGTGGGTTCAAAAATGTGGGAAGGGGCTTGCCTCCCGATAGCGGTGGTTCAGTCAGCTTATTAGGTGCTGGCCCCTGCAATTGGGGTCAGACCCCCTCCCACAATTGATTTGTGTTGTTGCTGTAGTTACGGCAAGCCTCAAATCCCAGGCATAAAAAAGCACCCATAAGGGTGCTTTTTTGTGCCTGCTCGCTTAACGCTTCAGCGAAGCCGGCAGGTGCGGCTGGATCGCGGTCAGCACTGCCTTGAAGCATTTGGTGTTGCCGGCAACCACGTGGCCTTTCTCCAGGAAGTCGTGACCACCGGTGAAGTCGCTCACCAGGCCGCCAGCTTCTTGAATCAGCAGGGCGCCTGCCGCCATGTCCCATTCGGACAGGCCCGACTCCCAGAACGCATCAAAACGACCGGCGGCCACATAAGCCAAGTCCAGGCTAGCTGCGCCAGCGCGACGGATACCAGCGGTCTGGCCAACCAGGGCGCGGAACATGCCCAGGTAGTTTTCCAGGTTGTCCATCTGGTCGTCACGGAACGGGAAGCCGGTACCCAGCAGGGCGCCGTCGAGGCTGGTGCGACCGCTGACGCGCAGGCGACGACCGTTCAGTTGGGCGCCACGGCCACGGCTGGCGGTGAATTCTTCCTGGCGGACCGGGTCCAGCACAACAGCGTGTTCCAGGCGGCCACGGTATTTGCACGCGATGCTCACGGCAAAGTGCGGGATGCCACGCAGGAAGTTCGTGGTGCCATCCAGTGGGTCGATGATCCACAGGTAGTCTTCGCCTTCGCCGCTACCTTTGTGCAGGCCGGTTTCTTCACCGAGAATGCCGTGGGTAGGGTAGGCCTTGCGCAGAGCGTCGATGATTTTCTGTTCGGCGGCGCGATCCACCTCGGATACATAATCCTTGGCGTCTTTTTCGTCGACCTTGATGGTATCCAGGCGCTCGATGGAGCGGAAGATCAATTCACTGGCGCTGCGGGCGGCGCGCAGCGCGATATTCAGCATGGGCTGCATGGATAGGTCACCTAAGGTTGTTAAAGAAAGCCGGGCAGTTTAGCAGAAACTTTCTTCAGGTGAAGGACGACGTTAGCTTTCATGGCATAACCTTAGGCTGTTCTGTAAGATTTGCTCCCCTTTCCCGTGTCCGAGAGCGCCTCCCTTGCTGCAAAACATTCGTGTCGTCTTGGTCAATACCAGTCATCCCGGCAACATCGGTGGGGTGGCGCGAGCCATGAAAAACATGGGGCTGACGCGCCTGGTGCTGGTCGAGCCGCGCCTGTTCCCGCACCACGAGGCCGATGCTCGCGCGTCCGGCGCCAATGATCTCCTGGAAAAAGCCCAGGTCGTTGCCGCCTTGGAAGACGCCTTGGTTGGCTGCAACCTGGTGCTCGGCACCAGCGCCCGCGACCGTCGCATCCCTTGGCCGCTGCTGGATCCACGCGAGTGCGGCACCAAAGTGGTGGAAGAGGCCGCTGGCGGCGCTGAAATCGCCTTGGTATTCGGGCGTGAAGATTCCGGCCTGACCAATGAAGAGCTGCAGCGATGTCATTACCATGTGCACATTCCATCAGATCCTGAGTTCAGCTCGCTGAATCTCGGGGCAGCGGTGCAGGTGTTAACTTACGAAGTGCGCATGGCCTGGCTGGCTGCTGAGGGGCAGCCGAGCAAAGTGGAAAAGGATGAAGTTGCATCGACCAAAAGTGGCGAGTTGGCCACCATGGACGAGTTGGAGCGATTCTATGAGCACCTGGAGCAAACCCTGGTGGCCATCGAATTTCTCGATCCGGACAAGCCCCGGCACTTGATGGCGCGCCTGCGTCGCCTGTACGGACGCAGTTCCGTGAGTCGAGCCGAAATGAATATATTGCGTGGCATCCTCACGGAAACCCAGAAAGCGGCCCGTGGCGAGCTTCTTAAGCGGAAGGATTAAAAATGTTCGAGCGTTTGCGAGAAGATATCCAGAGTGTTTTCCATCGTGACCCGGCGGCGCGCAACGCCTTTGAAGTGCTGACCTGCTACCCCGGCATGCACGCGATTTGGATTCACCGCCTGTCCGGCGCGTTGTGGGGCATGGGCTGGAAATGGCTGGCGCGGTTGGTGTCGAACTTTGGGCGCTGGCTGACCGGGATTGAGATTCATCCGGGTGCCAAAGTGGGCCGCCGCTTCTTCATCGACCATGGCATGGGCATCGTGATTGGCGAGACTGCCGAGATCGGCGATGACGTGACGCTCTATCAAGGCGTGACCTTGGGTGGCACAAGCTGGAACAAAGGCAAGCGCCACCCGACACTGGGTGATGGCGTGGTGGTAGGGGCGGGCGCCAAGGTACTCGGCCCGTTCACCGTCGGCGCCGGTGCCAAGGTGGGTTCCAATGCTGTGGTGACCAAGGCCGTGCCGCCTGGCGCGACCGTTGTTGGCATTCCTGGTCGCATCATCGTCAAGCCGGAAGTCGGCGACGAGCAGGAAGCCAAGCGCAAGGCCATGGCCGAGAAGATCGGTTTCGATGCCTATGGTGTCAGCGAAGACATGCCCGACCCGGTGGCGCGCGCCATTGGCCAGTTGCTTGACCACCTACAAGCGGTGGACGGCAAGCTGGAGGGTATGTGCGGTGCGTTGAAGGATCTGGGTAGCCCTTACTGCGCGAAGGATCTGCCTGAGTTGCGCGAGGAAGACTTTGCCGAGATCAAGGACGAAACCGCCGCCACCAAGGCTGGCTGAACGCGTTCCCCTGTGGGGCCTGGCTTGCCGGCGATAGCGGTATGCCAGCTACCCCATGTGGTGCTGATACACCGCTATCGCAGTCAAGCTAGCTCCCCTATTTGATATCCTCTGGCCTTGCAATTTCCGTTCGACCTTGTTGCTGCTGTTCGTCCCCACCCCATCCTGCTATGATTCGCGCGCCGTTTTTACGGCTAATCCTGACTAAAGTACTAGGTCTTATAGTTGACTTAAATACTCGGGAATCGCATACTTGCTCCCATTCTGAAACACCTTGGTACTTGTCCATGAGACTGACTACAAAAGGCCGATACGCGGTGACCGCCATGCTTGACTTGGCCTTGCACGCGCAAACTGGGCCTGTGTCCCTGGCCGATATCTCCGAGCGACAAGGCATTTCCCTGTCCTACCTCGAGCAGCTGTTCGCCAAGTTGCGTCGTAGCAATCTGGTTTCCAGTGTGCGTGGTCCGGGTGGCGGCTATCAACTGTCCCGCGACATGCAGGGCATCCAGGTGGCTCAGGTGATCGACGCGGTCAACGAATCCGTCGACGCGACCAAATGCCAGGGCCAGGGTGATTGCCACGCCGGCGACACCTGTCTGACGCACCACTTGTGGTGCGATCTGAGCCTGCAGATCCATGAGTTTTTGAGTGGTATCAGCTTGGCTGATCTTGTGACTCGCCGTGAGGTGCAAGAAGTAGCCCAGCGTCAGGACCAGCGCCGTTGCAACACCAAGGCGCCGCGTCTGGACAAGATTGAAGCGTCCGCCGTCGAGTGACAGCCGAAGAGCTAACGGCACGCCAGCCAGCCTGATTAGGAGAAAGTCCATGAAATTGCCGATTTACCTTGATTACTCAGCGACCACCCCGGTTGACCCGCGTGTCGCGCAAAAGATGAGCGAGTGCCTGCTGGTTGACGGAAACTTCGGCAACCCTGCCTCCCGTTCCCACGTATTCGGCTGGAAAGCTGAGGAAGCGGTCGAGAACGCCCGTCGCCAGGTCGCCGACCTGGTTGGCGCAGACCCGCGTGAAATCGTCTGGACCTCCGGTGCCACCGAGTCCGACAACCTGGCAATCAAGGGTGCGGCGCATTTCTACGCGACCAAAGGCAAGCACCTGATCACCACCAAGATTGAGCACAAGGCTGTCCTCGACACCATGCGCCAACTGGAGCGTGAAGGTTTCGAGGTGACCTACCTTGAGCCAACCACCGACGGTATCGTCACCCCAGCGATGATCGACGCCGCGATGCGTGAAGACACCATCCTGGTTTCCGTGATCCACGTGAACAACGAAATCGGCACCATCAACGACATCGCGGCCATCGGCGAGTTGACCCGTTCCAAGGGCATCCTGCTGCACGTCGACGCTGCTCAGTCCACCGGCAAGGTCGACATCGATCTGTCGAAACTGAAAGTCGACTTGATGTCGTTCTCTGCCCACAAGACCTACGGCCCGAAAGGCATCGGCGCCCTGTACGTGAGCCGTAAGCCACGTGTGCGCATCGAAGCCGCCATGCACGGCGGCGGTCACGAGCGCGGCATGCGTTCTGGCACTTTGGCGACCCACCAGATCGTTGGCATGGGCGAAGCCTTTCGCGTAGCCAAGGAAGACATGGCTGCCGAAAACGTGCGCATCAAGGCACTCAGCGATCGCTTCTATAAGCAGGTCGAGAACCTTGAAGAGCTGTACGTCAACGGCAGCATGACCGCCCGCGTACCGCACAACCTGAATTTGAGCTTCAACTATGTCGAAGGCGAGTCGCTGATCATGGCGCTCAAGGACCTGGCGGTTTCGTCCGGTTCGGCCTGCACCTCGGCCTCGCTTGAGCCTTCGTATGTTTTGCGCGCCCTGGGCCGCAACGACGAACTGGCGCACAGCTCTATCCGCTTTACGTTCGGCCGCTTCACCACCGAAGAGCAAATCGACTACGCCGCGCAGAAAGTTTGCGAAGCCGTCAACAAGCTGCGCGTTCTGTCGCCGCTGTGGGACATGTACAAAGACGGTGTCGATATTTCCAAGATCGAGTGGGCGGCACACTAACTATAGAAGCCGCCACCCCAGCTCTGTAGGAACGTGGCGGAAAACGCAGGCGTTTCTACAGGGTTCCAGAGCGGCCCTGATGAGTGAGGATTCAGTACCATGGCTTACAGCGAAAAGGTCATCGACCACTACGAAAACCCGCGCAACGTCGGCAAGATGAACGCGGAAGACCCTGATGTCGGCACCGGCATGGTTGGCGCTCCGGCGTGCGGCGATGTGATGCGCCTGCAAATCAAGGTTAACGACGCTGGCGTTATCGAAGACGCTAAGTTCAAGACTTACGGCTGCGGTTCGGCCATCGCCTCCAGCTCCCTGGCGACCGAATGGATGAAAGGCAAGACCCTGGATGAGGCTGTCACTATCAGCAACACCCAGCTGGCCGAAGAACTGGCGTTGCCGCCCGTGAAAATCCACTGCTCGGTACTCGCAGAAGACGCCATCAAGGCGGCCGTTCGCGACTACAAGCAGAAGAAAGGCTTGATCTAAGCATTTGGCGACAGGTAAGGAGTCAACGATGGCTATCAGCATGACAGAAGCGGCTGCGCAGCACATTCGCCGCTCCCTGAATGGGCGCGGTAAAGGTGAGGGGATTCGTCTGGGTGTTCGCACCACGGGCTGTTCCGGCCTTGCCTACGTGCTGGAGTTTGTCGACGAGGTGGTTGCGGAAGACCAGGTGTTCGAAAGTCACGGCGAGAAAGTGATCATCGACCCTAAAAGCCTGACCTACCTGGACGGCACCGAGCTCGATTTCGTCAAGGAAGGGTTGAACGAAGGCTTCAAGTTCAACAACCCCAACGTACGCGGTGAATGTGGCTGCGGCGAAAGCTTCAACATCTGAGGCTATTCGTGGGCACTCCTTGTCATTTCGCTTTATTCGAGCTGCAGCCGAGCTTTCGGCTGGACCTTGAGCAGCTTGCTACGCGCTACCGCGAATTGGCGCGTAGCGTGCATCCGGACCGCTTCGCTGACGCTTCCGAGCGTGAGCAACGCCTGGCGCTGGAGCAATCGGCCAGCCTCAACGAAGCCTATCAGACGCTGAAAAACCCACCCAAGCGCGCGCGTTACCTGCTCGCGATGAACGGTGGCGAGTTGCCGCTTGAAGTCACGGTGCACGACCCCGACTTCCTGATGCAGCAGATGCAGTGGCGCGAAGAGCTCGAAGACTTGCAGGACGAAGCCGATGTGGCTGGCGTCGCGGTCTTCAAGCGTCGTCTGAAAGTGGCCCAGGATGAGCTCAACGAAAGCTTCGCAGCTTGTTGGAATGATGCAGCGCAACGTGAACAGGCCGAACGCCTGATGCGGCGCATGCAGTTCCTCGACAAGCTCACCTACGAAGTGCGCCAGCTAGAAGAGCGCCTCGACGATTAACCCAGTGCTGCCCGTGATGCACGCCTGATAGACAGATAAGACCTGATTACCATGGCCCTACTGCAAATCGCCGAACCCGGCCAAAGCCCCCAACCGCACCAGCGTCGCCTGGCGGTCGGGATTGACCTGGGCACCACCAATTCCCTGGTTGCTGCCTTGCGCAGCGGCCTGTCCGAACCGCTACCCGACGCCGATGGCCAGGTTATCTTGCCGTCCGCCGTGCGCTATCACGCTGATCGCACCGAAGTCGGTGAGTCGGCTAAGTTGGCAGCGTCTACCGATCCGTTGAACACCGTGCTATCGGTCAAGCGCTTGATGGGGCGTGGTCTGTCCGACGTCAAGCAATTGGGCGACCAGCTGCCGTATCGCTTTGTCGGCGGCGAATCCCACATGCCGTTTATCGACACCGTCCAGGGCCTGAAAAGCCCGGTGGAAGTGTCGGCCGATATCCTCAAGGTGCTGCGCCAGCGTGCAGAAACCACCTTGGGCGGCGAACTCGTAGGGGCGGTGATCACCGTGCCGGCCTATTTCGATGACGCCCAGCGCCAAGCCACCAAGGACGCGGCGAAACTTGCCGGCCTAAACGTGCTGCGCCTGCTCAATGAGCCCACCGCAGCCGCTGTGGCCTACGGTTTGGACCAGCATGCCGAAGGCCTGGTTGCCATTTACGACCTGGGCGGCGGCACCTTTGATATCTCGATCCTGCGCCTGACTGGCGGTGTCTTCGAAGTCCTGGCCACCGGTGGTGATACCGCCTTGGGCGGAGATGACTTCGATCACGCCATCGCGGGCTGGATCATCACCAGCGCCGGCTTGTCTGCCGACCTCGACCCGGGCGAGCAGCGCAACCTGCTGCAAACCGCCTGCGCCGCCAAGGAAGCGCTGACGGAGGCTGCATTTGTTGAAGTGTCCTACGGCACTTGGTCGGCCCAACTGACGCGCGAAGCCTTCGATGCGTTGATCGAGCCGATGGTCGCCCGCAGCCTGAAAGCCTGCCGCCGCGCCGTGCGTGATTCCGGTATCGAGCTGGAAGATGTCGGTGCCGTGGTCATGGTCGGTGGTTCCACCCGTGTGCCGCGCGTTCGTGACGCTGTCGCTGAAGCCTTTGGTCGCCAGCCGCTGACTGAAATCGACCCGGATCAAGTGGTCGCCATTGGTGCCGCGATCCAGGCCGATACCCTGGCCGGCAACAAGCGCGATGGCGGCGAGCTGCTGCTGCTTGACGTGATTCCGTTGTCCCTGGGGCTGGAAACCATGGGCGGTTTGATGGAGAAGGTGATTCCACGTAACACCACCATTCCTGTCGCCCGCGCCCAAGACTTTACTACTTACAAAGATGGCCAGACGGCCATGATGATCCATGTGTTGCAAGGCGAGCGCGAGCTGATCAGCGATTGCCGCTCCCTGGCGCGTTTTGAATTGCGCGGTATTCCGGCGATGGTGGCGGGTGCGGCGAAGATTCGCGTCACGTACCAGGTGGATGCTGACGGCCTGCTCAGCGTGGCCGCCCGTGAACTGGCGTCCGGCGTTGAAGCCAGCATCCAGGTAAAGCCGTCCTACGGCCTCACCGATGGCGAAATCGCAAAGATGCTCAAGGACTCGTTCCAGTATGCCGGTGACGACAAGGTCGCCCGCGTGTTGCGCGAGCAACAGGTCGACGCCCAGCGTCTGCTCGAAGCGGTGCAGGGTGCCCTGGATGCTGACGGCGAGCGCCTGTTGGACGCCGAAGAGCGCATGGTCATCGACCTGCAGATGCAGGAGTTGGCCGAACTGATGAAAGGCACCGATGGTTACGCCATCGAGCAGCAGACCAAGCGTCTGTCACAAGTGACCGATGCCTTTGCCGCCCGCCGCATGGACCAGTCGGTAAAAGCTGCCCTGGCGGGACGCAACCTGAATGAAATCGAGGAATAATTAATGCCGCAGGTCATTTTTCTGCCACACGCCGAGCACTGTCCGGACGGTATGGTCGTGGAGGCTGAGACCGGCAAGTCCATCCTCGAAGTTGCCCATGACAACCACATCGAGATCGAAAGCGCCTGCGGCGGTGTGTGCGCCTGCACCACGTGCCACTGCGTGATCCGCGAGGGCTTCAACAGCCTTGAAGAGGCTGATGAGCTGGAAGAGGACTTTCTTGACCGCGCGTGGGGCCTGGAAGCGACTTCGCGTCTAAGCTGTCAGGCAAAGGTCGGGACGGAAGACATTACCGTCGAAATTCCGAAATATTCCCTCAACCATGCAGCCGAAGCGCCGCATTGATTCAAGGAAATGTCATGAGCCTGAAATGGGTTGATGTACAAGAAATCGCTATACAACTTGCTGAAGCTCATCCTGAGGTCAATCCTCTTACGGTCAACTTCGTCAAGCTGCGCAATCTGGTAATGGCGCTGCCGGACTTCGACGACATCCCTGACCGGGGTGGCGAAAAGGTCCTGGAGGCGATTCAAGGCCTGTGGATCGAAGAAGCAGACTGAACCGCCTTTTTACGCAGTTAGGCAATACCCAATAACCCGCGTATAATTCGCGGGTTTAATTTTTCGTAAATTACCGTTTCTGGAGTTACACCATGGCTGTTCAACGTACTTTCTCCATCATCAAGCCTGACGCTGTTGCAAAAAACGTCATCGGCGAGATCACCACTCGTTTCGAAAAAGCCGGCCTGAAGGTTGTAGCTTCGAAACTCAAGCAACTGTCCAAAGCTGAAGCTGAAGGCTTCTACGCTGAGCACAGCGCTCGTGGCTTCTTCGGCGACCTGGTCGCCTTCATGATCTCCGGTCCTGTTGTTGTTCAGGTTCTGGAAGGCGAAAATGCTATCGCTCTGAACCGTGAGCTGATGGGCGCTACCAACCCTAAAGAAGCAGCTGCCGGTACTATCCGTGCTGACTTCGCTGAATCCATCGACGCCAACGCTGTACACGGTTCGGACTCCGAAGCCGCTGCTGCTCGCGAAATCTCGTACTTTTTCGCTGCTACTGAAGTAACCGCTCGCTAAGCATTGGCTTAAAGAGTGAGGGTGAATCCATGACTACATCGACTGTGAAAACCAACCTGCTGGGTCTGACTCAGCCGGAAATGGAGAAATTCTTCGACTCAATCGGGGAGAAGCGCTTCCGTGCCGGTCAGGTAATGAAATGGATTCACCACTTTGGCGTCGACGATTTCGACGCCATGACGAACGTCAGCAAGGCCCTGCGCGACAAGCTCAAGGCCATTGCTGAGGTCCGTGGTCCCGAGGTTGTCAGCGAGGACATCTCCACCGACGGCACCCGTAAATGGGTGGTGCGTGTGGCGTCCGGCAGTTGCGTCGAGACCGTTTACATTCCCCAGGGCAAACGTGGCACTTTGTGCGTTTCGTCCCAGGCAGGCTGTGCCCTGGACTGCAGTTTCTGCTCCACCGGCAAGCAAGGCTTCAATAGCAACCTCACCGCCGCTGAAGTCATCGGCCAGGTGTGGATTGCCAACAAATCCTTTGGCAGCGTCCCGGCGACCGTCGACCGTGCCATCACCAATGTGGTGATGATGGGCATGGGTGAGCCGCTGCTGAACTTCGACAACGTGATCGCGGCCATGCACCTGATGATGGACGACCTGGGCTACGGCATCTCCAAGCGCCGTGTGACCCTGTCGACCTCTGGCGTGGTGCCGATGATCGATGAGCTGGCCAAGCACATCGACGTCTCCCTGGCGTTGTCGCTGCACGCACCGAATGACGCATTGCGTAACCAATTGGTGCCAATCAACAAGAAGTATCCGCTTAAGATGCTGCTCGAATCTTGCCAGCGCTACATGGCAACGTTGGGCGAGAAGCGCGTCTTGACCATTGAGTACACCATGCTCAAGGACATCAATGACAAGGTCGAGCACGCGGTCGAGATGATCGAACTGCTCAAGAACACCCCGTGCAAGATCAACCTGATTCCGTTTAACCCGTTTCCTCATTCTGGCTACGAGCGGCCGAGCAACAACGCCATCCGTCGTTTCCAGGATCAACTGCACCAGGCCGGTTACAACGTCACCGTGCGCACCACCCGTGGTGAAGACATCGACGCCGCCTGTGGCCAATTAGTAGGGCAGGTGATGGACCGCACCCGCCGCAGCGAACGTTATATCGCCGGACGCGAACTGAACGCAGCCGACGATTTGCCGCTGATTGCTGTGAATCGAATCTGAGAGAGGATCTCTATGCCCTTGCGCCTTGCGCTGCTTTTGCTTGTTACCGGTCTCGCGGCCGGTTGTGTTTCATCGGGTTATGACAGCCCTATGCACACGGGTAAAGGCCGTGATGAGGCGCGAGTTGCCTATGTGCAATTGGGCATGGGTTACCTGCAGCAAGGCATGAACGAGCAGGCCAAGGTGCCTTTGAAGAAGGCCCTTGAGCTGGACAGCGACGATGCTGACGCCAATGGCGCGTTGGCACTGGTGTTCCAGGCCCAGGCCGAGCCTGAACTGGCTGAGCAGTATTTCCTCAAGGCACTCGCCTCAAAACCCGAAGGCCCGCGGCTGCTGAACAATTACGGCAGCTTCCTGTTTGCGCAGAAACGTTATGACCAGGCCGCTCGTTATTTCCAGCAAGCCAGCGCCGATACCCTTTATCCTGAGCGTTCGCGGGTGTTCGAGAACCTTGGGGTGACTTCCATGCGTCTCGGCCAACGCGACAGCGCCCGCCAACAACTGGAAAAAGCCCTGCATTTGAATGGTCGCCAGCCTCGAGCATTGCTCGAAATGGCTGAGTTGTCCTACGAAGACAGGCATTATGTGCCGGCACGTGACTATTACGAGCGTTTTAGCCTGCTCAGCGGGCAAAATGCACGTAGTCTATTGCTCGGTGTGCGCTTGGCGACGGTTCATGAAGAACGCGACACAGCCGCACGTTTTGGCCAGCAACTCGAACGACTCTATCCCGGTACGCCGGAATATCAGCAATACCTGTCGGAGCAATGATGAAAGCGTCGCACCCGGAAGTTGTAGCAGCTAATCGCGTAAACCCAGGCGACACCTTGCGTCAGGCCCGCGAAAGCAATGGTTGGTCGCTGGCGGAAGTGGCCCTCAAGCTCAATTTGACCACGACGTCCCTGGGCAATCTGGAAGCCGGCGCCTTCGATAAGCTGCCTGGGCATACCTTTGCCCGTGGCTATATCCGTGCCTATGCCAAATTGCTGGGTATTGACCAGGCCATATTGGTCCAGCAATTCGATCAATTCACCGGTACCGACTCCCAAGGCAGCAATGTGCATGGCTTGGGTCGAATCGAAGAGCCGGTGCGGGTTTCCCACACTATTTTGCGAATTGTCAGCCTGTTGTTGCTGATTGCTGTCATTGGCGGCGGTTTCTTCTGGTGGCAAGACCAGGCCGCCCAGCGCACCAAGGACATGACCAGCAACGCCATGGAGCACGTCGAAGTCGAAAGCGCCGACGGCACCACTCAAATTCATCCGTTGGATGAGCCCGAAGACCAGGCTGTTGCCGAGGGCCAGGCCGCGCCTGAAGCACCCGTCGCCGCGCAACCCGTACCGGAAGCCGCGCCAGCCGCGACCGCCGACGTACCTGCGACGCCAGATGCGCCGGCTCACACTACGGCTGCCCAGCCCCATACATCGACCGCCCCAGTGCAAGCGCCAGCGACTACCACACCAGCTGCCCCTGCGATTTCGCCGCCCACCACCCCAGCGCTGATCGCCGGTGATGGCCGCGTGCAGATCACCTTCGTCGCTGATTGCTGGACGCAACTCACCGATGGCAATGGCAAAGTGCTGTTCAGCGGTCTGAAGCGTAAGGGAGATACCCTTGATCAGGGCGGCAAGCCTCCTTTGACGCTGCGTCTGGGCTTCGCCCGGGGCGCGCAGGTGGTCTATAACGGCCAGCCTGTAGACGTGGCGCCGTTCACCAGTGGCGAGACAGCTCGCCTGAAGTTGGGACAATAGTCATGCACGGCGAATCTCCAATCAAACGTCGCGTATCGCGCAAGATCTGGGTCGGCTCGGTGCCGGTGGGTGGCGATGCCCCCATCGCAGTACAAAGCATGACCAACAGCGACACCAATGACGTGGCCGCCACCGTTGCACAGATCAACCGTCTGGAAGCCGCCGGTGTGGACATCGTGCGCGTATCCGTGCCGGATATGGACGCTGCCGAAGCTTTCGGGCGCATCAAGCAACTGGTCAAGGTGCCGTTGGTTGCCGACATTCACTTCGACTACAAGATCGCCCTGCGCGTAGCCGAACTGGGTGTGGATTGCCTGCGTATCAACCCGGGCAACATTGGTCGCGAAGACCGTGTGCGCGCCGTGGTGGACGCTGCCCGTGATCGCGGGATTCCAATCCGTATCGGCGTCAACGCCGGCTCCCTGGAAAAAGACCTGCAAAAGAAGTACGGCGAGCCGACCCCGGCGGCGCTGGTTGAGTCGGCACTGCGCCACGTTGAGCACCTTGAGCGCCTGAATTTTCAGGACTTCAAGGTCAGCGTAAAGGCCTCCGACGTGTTCATGGCGGTCGAAGCCTATCGCCTGCTGGCCAAGGAAATCGTACAGCCACTGCACTTGGGTATCACTGAAGCGGGTGGTTTACGCTCAGGCACAGTGAAATCTGCGGTGGGTCTCGGTATGCTGCTCGCCGAAGGGATTGGCGATACTATCCGCATCTCGCTGGCGGCAGACCCCGTAGAGGAAGTGAAAGTCGGTTACGACATTCTCAAATCCCTGCGTTTGCGTTCCCGTGGCATCAATTTCATTGCCTGCCCGAGCTGCTCGCGGCAGAACTTCGACGTGGTGAAAACCATGAACGATCTGGAATTGCGCCTCGAAGACCTGCTGGTGCCGCTGGATGTTGCAGTGATCGGTTGCGTGGTCAACGGGCCGGGCGAAGCCAAGGAAGCCCATGTGGGCCTGACTGGCGGTACCCCTAACCTGATCTACATCGACGGCAAGCCGGCGCAGAAGTTAACGAATGACAATCTGGTGGATGAGCTCGAAAGACTGATCCGCGAGAAAGCGGCCGAAAAGGTCGCCGCTGACGCAGCGCTGATCGCGCGCGGCTGATTGAACGAATTTAAGGATTTGATGTGAGCAAGTCTCTGCAAGCCATTCGTGGCATGAACGACATCCTGCCGGAGCAGACGCCGCTGTGGCGCTACTTCGAGAGCACTGTCGCGCGCCTGCTGGATAACTACGGTTACAAGCAGATCCGCATGCCGATCGTCGAGTTCACCGAGCTGTTCAAACGCTCCATCGGTGAAGTGACCGACATCGTCGAAAAAGAGATGTACACCTTTGAAGACCGCAACGGCGACTCCCTGACCCTGCGTCCCGAAGGCACTGCTGCATGCGTGCGTGCCGTGCTTGAGCATGGTCTCACCGGTGCTGGCCAGCCTCAGAAGTTGTGGTACATCGGCCCGATGTTCCGCCACGAACGTCCGCAAAAAGGTCGTTATCGCCAGTTCCACCAGATTGGCCTGGAAGTGTTCAACATTGATGGCCCAGACATTGATGCCGAGCTGATCGTATTGACCTGGCGCCTGTGGGGCCTGCTGGGCATCCGCGACGCGGTCAAGCTTGAGCTCAACAGCCTGGGCACCAGCGAATCCCGCGGCCGCTACAAGGTCGCCTTGGTCGAGTACCTGTCGGCCCACCTGGACAAGTTGGACGAAGACAGCCAGCGCCGCCTGAAGACCAACCCGCTGCGCGTGCTGGACACCAAGAACGCCGATACCCAGGCTGTATTGGTCAATGCGCCGAAAATGGCCGATTACCTGGACGACGAATCTCGTATCCACTTCGAGGGCCTCAAGGCTCGCCTGGATGCGGCCGGTATTCCGTTCGTGATCAACACCAAGCTGGTGCGTGGCCTCGATTACTACAGTAAGACCGTGTTCGAGTGGGTCACCGACAAACTCGGCGCCCAGGGCACTGTGTGTGCCGGTGGCCGCTACGACGGCCTGGTCGAGCAGATGGGCGGCAAGCCGACCACGGGTGTGGGCTTCGCCATGGGCATCGAGCGGCTGATCCTGCTGCTGGAAACGCTGGAGCAAGTCCCTGAAGAGATTTCCCGTCAGGTGGACGTGTACCTCTGCGCCTTTGGCGAGGCTGCCGAACTGGCGGCCCTGGCCCTGAGCGAAAAAGTGCGCGACCAACTGCCGAACCTGCGCCTGCAGGTTAATGCCGGCGCCGGCAGCTTCAAGAGCCAGTTCAAGAAGGCCGACAAGAGCGGTGCGCTGTATGCATTGATCCTCGGCGATGACGAGTTGGCCCAGCAAGTGATAGGTTTTAAACCCCTGCGTGGCCAGGGCGAGCAACAGAACATTGCCTTTGATGCGCTCGCTGCGCACTTGGCCACCTGCGTCGTGCAGGGTTGAAGCTGTCGAACAGCCGAATTTAGCGATTAAGGAGTACTGGGGTGTCGAGTTCTGATGATGATCAACTGGCCGATTTCAAGGACTGGTGGCAGCGTAATGGCAAGCCCCTGGTTACTGGCGGTCTGCTGGCTTTAGTGGTGGTGTTCGGCTGGCAAGCCTGGACCAAATATCAGGCCAACCAGTCCCAAGGCGCCTCGATCCTCTATCAGCAGTTGCTGGAAACCACGCTGACGCCGGACGGCAAGCCTGACCCGGCGCAGGTCGCCGATTTGGCCGGCAAGCTGAAGAGCGAATTCGGCGGTAGCACCTACGCCCAATACGGCAGCCTGTTCGTCGCGAAAGTCGCAGTCGACACTGGCAAGCTGGACGACGCCGCCGCAGAGCTGAAGGCTGTCGCTGACAAGCCGACCAACCCGACCCTGGGTGAAATCGCACGTCAGCGTCTGGCTCAGGTTCTCGCGGCACAGAACAAGGCTGACGAAGCACTCAAACTGCTCGACGGCGATGCTGACAAGGCATTTGTAGCCACTCGCGAAGAGCTCAAGGGCGACCTGTTGGTCCAATTGGGTCGTACCGACGAAGCCAATGCTGCGTACAAAAAAGCCAAGGCGGCGCTGTCTGATGAAGCAGCGGTCGGTGGCTTACAAATCAAGCTGGACGACTTGGCCAAAGGGGATGCGTGACGTGATCCGTTGGAAACATGCAGCATTGCTGGCTCTGGCCGTTCTGGCCGCGGGTTGCAGCAGCAACAGTAAAAAAGAACTGCCTCCTGCCGAGCTGACCAGCTTCAAGGAAGAAGTGGTCCTGCAAAAGCAGTGGAGCCGCTCCATTGGTGATGGTCAGGGCGACACCTACAACATGTTGGTACCGGCAATCGACGGTGACAACATTGTGGCCGCTGACGTGACCGGCGTTGTGACCTCCATGGACCGCATGAACGGCGACGTGAAGTGGTCCAAGGATCTCGAATTGCCTGTCTCCGGCGCCGTTGGCGTGGGTTATGGCATGGTGTTGCTCGGCACGCTCAAGGGCGAAGTCGTGGCGCTGGATTCCAGCACCGGTGAAGAGAAGTGGCGCGCTCGCGTGAGCAGTGAAGTACTCGCACCGCCTGCTACCAACGGCGATATCGTCGTGGTACAGACGCAGGAGGACCGCCTCATCGGCCTCGACGCCAGCACTGGCGAACAGCGCTGGTTGTATGACAGCACCCCTGCGGTGCTGACGTTGCGTGGTACCAGTGGTCCGATTGTGACCAACAATCTGGCCGTTGCGGGCCTGTCGACCGGTAAAGTGGTCGCCCTGAACACTCAGAACGGCGTGCCGGTCTGGGAAACCCGTGTGGCCATTCCGCAAGGTCGTTCCGAGCTGGAGCGCGTAGTGGACATCGACGGCGGCTTACTGCTGTCCGGTGAAACCCTCTATGTCGCCACTTACCAGGGCCGTGTTGCCGCACTGGACCTGCAGAGCGGCCGCGTTAACTGGCAGCGTGATGCTTCCAGCTACGCAGGTGTCGCCCAAGGGTTTGGCAGCGTCTACGTAAGCCTTGCGTCCGGCACCGTTGAAAGTGTCGACGAGCGTTCCACCACCTCACTGTGGAGCAACGACTCCCTGGCTCGCCGCCAACTGTCGGCACCGGAAGTGTTCTCCAGCTACGTCGCGGTCGGTGACTTCGAAGGCTACCTGCACCTGCTGAGCCAGGTAGACGGTCGCTTCGTGGGTCGCGAGCGTATCGACAGCGACGGCCTGCGTGCGCGTCCGCTGGTGGTGGGTAACATGCTTTATGTGTATGGCAACAGCGGCAAGCTGGAAGCCCTGACCATCAAGTAAGAACTATGCTTGGGGTAACACCCAGGCGGCCCCGCTTCGGCGGGGCATGCGGCATTTTATTATGCTGCCCCGAGCACCAGCCGCTGCCTTGCAGCGGCTTTTGTATTTTCTGAAATAACGAAGTGGAGAGCCGCATGGTTCCCGTAATCGCCCTGGTGGGCCGACCTAACGTCGGCAAGTCCACCTTGTTCAACCGCCTGACCAGGACTCGCGACGCCATCGTCGGCGACTTGTCCGGTCTGACCCGTGATCGCCAATACGGTGAGGCAAAGTGGCAAGGGCGCTCCTACATTATTGTCGACACCGGTGGTATCTCCGGTGACGAGCATGGCATGGACGAAAAGATGGCCGAGCAGTCGCTGCTGGCCATTGAAGAAGCCGATGTTGTGTTGTTCCTGGTGGATGCCCGCGCGGGCTATACCGCTGCCGACCAAATGATTGGCGAGCACCTGCGCAAGCGTAACAAGCGTTCCTATTTGGTCGCCAACAAGATCGACAACATCGATCCTGAGCAGGCCCGTGCCGAATTCAGCCCGATGGGCCTGGGCGACGCGATCCCGGTCGCCGGTGCCCACGGTCGCGGCATCACCCAGATGCTGGAAATTGCTCTCAGCACCTTCCCCAAGGATGACGCTGAGGAAGAAGAGGGTGAAGAAGAGATCGTCGCCGAAGGTGAGGAAGCCAAGCGCATTCCTGGCCCGAGTGAAAAAGACGGTATCAAGATCGCCATCATCGGTCGCCCCAACGTCGGCAAGTCGACCCTGGTCAACCGCATGCTCGGTGAAGACCGGGTAATCGTCTATGACGAGCCCGGCACCACCCGCGACAGTATCTACATCCCGTTCGAACGTAACGAAGAAAAGTACACGCTGATCGACACCGCCGGTGTGCGCAAGCGCGGCAAGATCCACGAGGAAGTTGAAAAGTTCTCGGTGGTGAAAACCCTGCAGGCGATCAAAGACGCCAACGTTGTGATCTTCGTGATGGACGCCCGCGAAGGCGTGGTCGACCACGACCTGAACTTGCTGGGCTTTGCCCTGGAAGCCGGTCGGGCACTGGTGATCGCGATCAACAAGTGGGACGGCATGACGCCGAGCGAGCGCGACTTCGTCAAGATCGAGCTGCAGCGTCGCTTGTTCTTCGTCGAGTTCGCCGATATCCACTTTATCTCGGCACTGCACGGCACCGGCGTAGGCAACCTCTACGCTTCCGTACAGAACTCGTTCAAGTCCGCGGTCACCCGCTGGCCGACCAACCGCCTCACCCAGATCCTGGAAGATGCCGTTGGCGAGCACGCGCCGCCGATGGTTAACAACCGCCGGATCAAGCTGCGTTACGCCCACTTGGGTGGTGCCAACCCGCCGATTATCGTGATTCACGGTAACCAGATCGAGAAGGTGCCGAAGTCCTACGTGCGTTACCTGGAAAACACTTACCGCCGCGTCTTGAAGCTGGTCGGTACGCCGATCCGTATCGAGTTCAAGGGTGGCGAGAACCCGTACGAAGGTAACAAGAACAGCCTCACCGACCGCCAAGTGAATAAAAAACGCCGGATGATGACGCACCACAAGAAAGCCGACAAAAAGCGTCGCGACAAACGCTGATATCGACGTGTCAAAAAAGGGCTCATTGCGAGCCCTTTTTGTGTGCGGCGGTTTGTGCCTTGACCCGCTGCAATTGGCAGCTTAAAACTTGGGCTCACCTGCAGGGGGCTCCGATGATCACCAGCAAGCTGCCGAATGTCGGCACCACCATTTTTACCACCATGTCGCAACTCGCTGCCGAAACCGGTGCGCTCAACCTGTCCCAGGGCTTCCCGGACTTCAATGGCCCCCAAGGTTTGCTCGATGCCGTGGGCAAGCACGTTGCCAGCGGACACAACCAATATTCACCGATGACTGGCCTGCCAGCCCTGCGCCAGCAAGTGGCGGCCAAGATCGCTCGCAGTTATGGCGCCACGGTGGATGCCGACAGCGAAGTGACCATTACCCCTGGGGCTACTGCTGCGATCTTCTGCGCGATCCAGGCGGTGATTCGCAGTGGCGATGAAGTCATTGTGTTCGACCCTTGCTATGACAGCTATGAGCCCGCGGTCGAACTGGCAGGTGGCCGTTGCGTGCATGTGCAACTGAGCCTGCAAGGCTTTGCTCTCGACTTCGAAAAGATCAAGGCCGCGCTGTCGCCGCGCACGCGCATGATCATCCTCAACACGCCGCACAATCCCACTGGCGCCTTGGTCTGCCGCGCCGAGTTGGACCAGTTGGCGGAGTTGATCCGCGACCGCGATATCTACCTGGTCAGCGACGAGGTCTACGAACACCTGGTATTCGACGGTGTGCCCCATGTCAGCGTGCTGGCCCACGAAGAACTGTATCAGCGCGCGTTCGTGGTCAGTTCCTTCGGCAAGACCTACCATGTCACCGGCTGGAAAACCGGCTACGTCATCGCGCCATCGGCCCTCACGGCCGAACTGCGCAAGGTGCACCAGTACGTTAATTTTTGCGGCGTGACGCCGCTCCAGTTCGCATTGGCCGATTTTATGGCCGAACACCCAGAGCACGTCGATGAGCTGCCGGCGTTCTACCAGGCCAAGCGCGACCTGTTCTGTAACCTGCTGGCTCCGTCACGTTTCAGCTTTACCCGCGTCACCGGCACCTACTTTCAGTTGGTCGATTACTCACAGATCCGCCCGGACCTGGACGACGTCGCCATGTCCCTGTGGATGACCCGCGAACACGGCGTGGCAACCATCCCGGTCTCGGTGTTCTACCAGACCCCACCCCAAAGCCAGCGCCTGGTGCGCCTGTGCTTTGCCAAGCGCGAGGAAACGCTGCAACAAGCAGCCGAGAAACTATGCGTGATTTGACTGCGTTACCGAACCTGAACCTCGCCCTGGTCCAGACCACCCTGGCCTGGCATGACCGCCAGGCCAACCTGGAACATTTCGAACTGCTGCTCGACCAGGCCAGGGGCGCCGATCTGATCGTGCTGCCGGAGATGTTCACCACCGGTTTCTCCATGGAGTCAGGCTCCTTGGCCGAACCGGAGAGCGGCCCGACCCGTCGATGGCTCCAGGCCCAGGCAGCGAAGTACAACGCGGTGATCACCGGCAGCGTGATCATCCAGGCCGCCGACGGCAGCCACCGCAACCGCCTGCTCTGGGCGCGGCCGGATGGCGATGTGCTGCATTACGACAAGCGCCACCTGTTCCGCATGGCCGGCGAGCACGATCACTACACCCCCGGCGAGCGGCAGGTGCAATTTGAGTTGAAGGGCTGGCGTATCCGCCCGTTGATTTGCTACGACCTGCGCTTTCCGGTGTGGAGCCGCGATGCTCACGACACCGACCTGCTGCTGTACACGGCCAACTGGCCGGGCGCTCGGCGCCAGCATTGGAATCGGCTGCTGCCGGCGCGGGCGATTGAAAACCTGTGCTATGTGGCGGCCGTGAATCGGGTGGGGACGGACGGGAAGGGGTTTGCCTACACCGGTGATAGTCAGGTGTTGGACTTCCAGGGTGAGACCTTGCTGAGTGCGGGGGAGGCGGATGGGGTGTTTCAGGTGTGCCTGGAGGCAGCTGAGCTGGCGGCGTATCGCTCCCGGTTTCCGGCGAACCTGGATGCCGATAGCTTTCAGTTTGTCTGACGGGTTTGCGGTGTCTGGGAGATTGTATTCGCGAGCAAGCCCGCTCCCACATTTCGAGCGCATTCATACAGGAAACACGCGGTTCAATGTGTGCGGGCTTGCTCGCGAAGAGGTCCTCACCGACGCTACAAATCTCAAGCCTAACAAAAAGGCCCCTGGATTCTCATCCAAGGGCCTTTTGTACTGCAGCGATAAAACTTACGCCGCTTTCGCTTCCATCTGACTCAACGAGCGGTTCAACGCACTGAACAACGCCTTGAAGCTCGCAGTGGTGATGTTTTCATCAATACCCACACCATGCACCGGACGCTCACCGTTCACACGCAACTCGATGTAGGCCGCCGCCTTGGCATTGGTTCCTGCACCGATTGCATGTTCGTTGTAGTCCATGATTTCCACGGCAATCGGCAGGCCGGCTACCAGTGCTTCCAGCGCACCGTTGCCCTTGCCTTTCCAGTGCAGGTTGGTTTCACCCTGGCCCTTGCCCGAGACTTCCACCTCGACATAGCTGTTGCCGTTCTCTTCCTGCAGGCGATGGCTGACCAGCGCGTACGGGGTGTTGGCTTGCAGGTATTCACGCTGCAGCAACGCGTAGATCTGCGGTGCGGTCATCTCGAGGCCGACGCGGTCGGTCTCGGCCTGTACCACTTGGCTGAACTCGATCTGCATGCGACGCGGCAAGCTGATGTCGTATTCCTGCTCCAGCAAGTAGGCGATGCCGCCTTTGCCCGACTGGCTGTTTACACGGATCACCGCTTCGTAGCTGCGGCCAATGTCCGCTGGGTCGATCGGCAAATACGGCACTTCCCAGAGCGCATCGTCTTTCTGCTGGGAGAAACCTTTGCGGATCGCATCCTGGTGAGAGCCGGAGAACGCGGTGTGCACCAGGTCGCCAACGTACGGGTGACGTGGGTGCACCTGGATCTGGTTGCACTCTTCGACGACTTTGCGCACACCGTCGATGTCGGAGAAATCCAGCTGCGGGTCGAGGCCCTGGGTGTACATGTTCAGTGCCACGGTGACGAGGTCGACGTTACCGGTACGCTCGCCGTTGCCGAACAGGCAGCCTTCGACACGATCGGCGCCGGCCATCAGGCCCAGCTCAGTGGCGGCCACGCCGGTGCCACGGTCGTTGTGGGTGTGCAGGCTGATGATCACGCTGTCACGACGGTTGATATGGCGACCGAACCACTCGATCTGGTCGGCATAAATGTTTGGCGTGGCGCATTCCACGGTGGCCGGCAGGTTGAGGATCATCTTGTGCTCAGGCGTCGGGTTCCACACTTCGATCACCGCGTCACACACTTCCTTGGCGAACTCCAGCTCAGTCGCGCTGAAGGTCTCCGGGGAGTATTCGAAGGTCCACTGGGTCTCCGGCTGCAGCGCGGCGTATTTGACGAACAGCTTGGCCGCGTTGACCGCGATTGCCTTGATGCCGTCCTTGTCCTGGTTGAACACGATGCGGCGGAACGACGGCGACGTAGCGTTGTACAAGTGCACGATGGCTTTCTTGGCGCCGCGCAGGGATTCGAACGTGCGCGCGATCAAGTCTTCACGGCCCTGGGTCAGCACCTGGATGGTGGTGTCCTCGGGGATGTGGTTGTCTTCGATCAGGGTGCGTACGAAGTCGAAGTCGGTTTGCGACGCAGCCGGGAACGAGGCTTCGATTTCTTTAACGCCTACCGCTACCAGGGTCTTCCAGAAGCGCAGCTTTTTTGCGGCGTCCATTGGTTCGATCAGCGACTGGTTGCCATCACGCAGGTCCGAGCTGCACCAGATCGGCGCTTCGGTGATGGTCTTCGATGGCCAGGTGCGGTCCGGGATATCGATGGTCGGAAACGCGCGGTACTTCGAAGACGGGTCTTTGAGCATGCTCATCGGGAAATCCTTTGTAGTAGGGGCCGAAAAAAGGCGGCCTGCCGTAGAACTGTTTTTAGGGATAAAACGTATAGACGAGGCAGATCGATTCAGCTTGGCAGTCGTGCGCTGACGAGGCACAAACTGCGGTGCTGGCGGAGCTGAATGAGGGTGTGAGAGGTTTTCATAAGCTCAACCCTAACCGCCGGGGTGAAAGATGGCAAGCAGTCGAGAAAAATTGAGATAATTTCTGTTATCTGCGTGGGAAGCGAGATTTTATGCTTGTTTATAAGGTGAAGGCTGGTTTTAATTGCGCGCCCATTATCGAGCGCGCAATCGGACGTTTCAGGGTTGGAACGCGCCGATAAAGATCGCCGGGTCTACCCTTGCATCGTTAAGGCTGACATTCCAGTGCATGTGCGGTCCGGTCGCACGGCCCGTTGAACCGACCTTGCCGACCACTGCGCCGCGCTTGAGTTGATCGCCCACTTTTACGTCGATCTTCGACATGTGGCAGAACATGCTGATAAAGCCCTGGCCGTGGTCGACGAACACCGTGTTGCCGTTGAAAAAGTAGTTACCGATGAGAATCACCTTGCCGTTCGCCGGGGTCTTGATCGGCGTGCCCGCGGGCACGGCGAAATCCAGGCCCGAATGCGGATTGCGTTCTTCACCGTTGAAGAAGCGGCGTACGCCAAACTTGCTCGACAGCGGCCCGTTCACCGGTTTATCCAGCACCAGGTTGCTCGGCAGGTTCGGGCTGAAACTGCGGTAGGACTTGAGCTGCACCGCCAGTTCGCCTTCGATGCGCTTGAGTTGCGCCGGCTTAGGGTTTACCTGGCTTTTGTTTTTCAGGGTGATGCGCTGTTCTGGGTACTTCTTGTAACCGACGATAAACGGCAGGCTGCGCCCGCCGCTGCTGAGGCGCTCGTTGCCGGGTTTAACGGTCAATGGGATGCCGACAATCGCCAGCCAGTTGTCCGCCTCCTTCACCACCAGCACCGGTTTGCCTTGGTAGGTGGCTTTCGGTGCTGCCGCCGAGGGGCCGAGTTCTACGACTGCAACGCCACCCGGCACGGGTTTGTTCAGGGTGCGCGTTATATAGCTGTCGGCATGGGCATTAACGGCGAGGCACAGCAGCATCAACAGACTAAAGAGACGTGACATTAATCAATCCAATAACGAAAGGGTGACGGGTGTCAGGTGGTTGTCTTCCACCCGCACTTGTAATTTGCCTTCACCGAGACGCGCGGTGAGGCGCTGGCCGGTGTGGGTTTGAGCGGCGTCGCGAATGGCCTGGCCGCGTTCGTCCAGCAGGATGCTGTAGCCACGGCCCAGGGTCGCCAGCGGGCTGACCACCTGCAGCGTCTGCACCTGGCTTTGCAGTTGCAGGCGCCGAGCCTTGAGGCCTTCACGCATGGCGCGGGGCAGGCGTTCGGCAAGGCTGTCCAAGCGCTGACGCAGCAGGGCCAGTTGCCGGCCGGGGTGTTGGCCGGCAAGACGGGTTTCCAGGCGGATCAGGCGTTCGCGCCGGGTATTGAGGCTGCGCTCGAACGCACGGCGCAGGCGCATGTCCAGGTCATCCAGGCGCTGGGCCTGTTGGCGCAGACGCTCGCCAGGGTGACGCAGACGTCGGGCCATGCCTTCCAGGCGCAGGCGGTCATGGCTCAGGCGATTGCGCATCAGCATCACCAGGCGACGGTGCAGGTTTTCGACTTGGCGTACCAGGTGGCTGGCGTCCGGCGCGAGCAATTCCGCCGCAGCGGATGGGGTAGGGGCGCGGACATCGGCGACGAAATCGCTGATGGACACATCGGTCTCATGGCCAACGGCGCTGACGATTGGTGTGACGCAGGCGTCTACCGCGCGTGCTACGGCCTCTTCGTTAAAGCACCAGAGGTCTTCCAGCGAACCGCCACCACGCGCCAGGATCAGCGCATCAAAGCCCCGGGCGTCGGCCAGTTTCAGCGCACGTACAAGCTGCGGGATGGCTTCGCGGCCTTGCACGGCTGTCGGGATCAATGTCAGCTCAACGTTCGGTGCCCTGCGGCGGAACACGCTGATGATGTCGCGGATCACTGCGCCGGTTGGCGAGCTGATAATGCCGATGCGCCGAGGATGCGCCGGCAGCGGCACTTTACGTTCAGCGCTGAATAGACCTTCGGCGCTGAGCTTTTCTTTCAGCGCATCGAACGCCAGGCGCAGCGCGCCATCACCGGCCGGTTCCACGGTATCGAGGATCAGTTGGTAATCACCCCGGCCTTCGAACAGCGAGACCTTGCCACGCACTTTCACCGCCAGGCCATCCTTCAGCGCCTGGCGAACCCGCGCGGCGTTATTGCGAAACAGCGCGCAACGCACCTGGGCGCCGCTGTCCTTGAGGGTGAAATACACATGGCCGGAGGCCGGGCGGGCGAGGTTGGAGATCTCGCCTTCGACCCAGATATTGGTGAACACGTCTTCCAGCAACACCCGCGCGCGGCCGTTGAGCTGGCTGACAGTCAGGACTTCGCGGTCCAGGCCCAGTCGGGCAAAAGGATCTTTAATCATGGGCGGCAGTTTATAGGCATTCGCGCAGTGTTTGACAGAATTGCTCCACCAGCGCACTTGGCGCCTGCGGGCAGGCGAGGGCCACGGTGCTGAGGCAGTCCGGCTCGGCCAGGGGCAGAAAGTGCAGGTTAGCCGGGGCGATGTCCTGCATGGATTTTGGTAACAAGGCAATACCGAAGCCGGCCTGGATCAGCTGCAACTGGGTGGTCTTAGGGGACATCACCCGCGCGGCCTTGGGGAAAAATCCCGCACGCATGCGCAACTCGGCTGACAGATAACTCAGGCCGCCGCGTTGCGGATGGGGGATCGAGATAAACGCTTCGTCCTTCAATTGCGCCAGTTCGATAGGCGCATCGCTCACCGATGGCTAAAGTGATCTCTCTCTCGTAAGGAATTTTCCATGAGCCCGGTTGAGCTGATGAGCCAGTGGTCGTTTGTTGGTGTGGATTGGCTGGTCATCGGCCTGGGCATCGTTGTGGCCTATATCGTGTTTGGCATCGCCGGCTTTGGAACGGCGTTGGTGGCGGGGCCACTGCTGATTATGTTTATGCCTCTGTCGAAAATCATCCCGCTGCTGGTGCTGCTGGATTTTGTCGCGGCCTTTGGCAACCTGCTGCAAGCGCGGCGTGATGTGAACAAGCCGGAACTGCTGCGGTTGCTGCCGTGCATGGCGATAGGTTGCACGCTTGGCGTGGTGTTTTTGCTCAACTTGCATTCCGACCTGTTGCTGTTGTTGATGGGCCTGTTTATCAGCGCCTACGCGATCTACAGCCTGGCGGTAAAGGCGCGGCCGACACAGCTGGCGGCGGGCTGGTCGATTCCCGTGGGTACGGTTGGCGGGCTGTTTGGTGCGCTGTTTGGCAGTGGTGGCTTTTTATATGCGATCTACCTGAACAGCCGCCTGCCCAAGGATGCGGCGCGCGCGACGCAGAGCGCGTTGATCAGTTGCAGCACGGTGGTGCGCTTGAGCCTGTTCCTGGTCGCCGGGGTGTATGCAGATTTGCCGTTGTTGATGTTGGCGCTGTGCCTGCTGCCAGCGATGGCCCTGGGGCTGTGGTGTGGGCGCAGGCTGACGATGCGTATGTCGCGTGAGGCGTTTGTGCGGTTGGTGACCTGGTTGGTGCTGGCCAGCGGGATGGCGTTGATTGGGCGGTACTTGAGTACTTGACCTGAGTGGGGCAGGGATTAAGCTGCCAGCCTTCAGGGCGTCATCGCGGGCAAGCCCGGCTCCCACAGTTGATCGCGTTCCAATGTGGGAGCCGGGCTTGCCCGCGATGGCGCCAGTAGCCACACCGCAGGACTCTCAGGTCTCATGAACTCCCAAAGCATCCTTGTCCCCAAAATCTCCACCTTGCCCGTCCACGAACCCCGCGCCCGGGCGATCGTGCGCTGGCTGGTGCGCAAGAACATTATCAAGGAAGAGCTGACCACCTGTGGCCGCACCGGCAACCGCATGGCCTACGCCCTGGCCGATGGGGCCCGCGCCGTGGTGCTGCACCCCCAGGCGCTTCCGTTCAACGAGCCGATCAACGGCCTGGAAATCATCTACAAACGCTGCATCTACACGCCGGCCAAGGGCTTTCTCGAAGAAGCCGGCTGCCCGGAATGCCGCAAGGAAGTCGGCGAAGCATTGTTCGACAGCCTGGAAGACTGGATGCCCGGCCACACGGATAACTTCACCTGCCCGCTGTGTGGGCATGAAGACGACATCAATGGGTTCCTGTTCCTACAGGAATGCGGGTTTTCCAACCTGGGGTTCATTTTCAACAACTGGGCGGAGGCGGGGTTCAAGCAGAGCTTTATCGACGAATTTGCCGATTGGTTGGACCAGAAGATGAGTTGGGTCAAAGTCGAGCTTTAACCCTTCTATCAGTATTACCAAGTTTGTCAGAGTTTTACATTGAGCCCGACAGGGTGCATGTATATAATGGCGCGCTTCCATTTTCCCGCTCGGGAGCCCCCGCGATGCTGCGTATCAGCCAAGAAGCTCTGACATTCGACGACATTCTCCTAGTGCCCGGTTATTCCGAGGTACTTCCTAACGAAGTCAGTCTCAAGACCCGCCTAACCCGTGGCATCGAGCTGAATATTCCCCTGGTTTCCGCTGCCATGGACACCGTCACCGAAGCCCGTTTGGCAATCGCCATGGCTCAGGAAGGCGGCATCGGCATCATCCACAAGAACATGACCATCGAGCAGCAAGCTGCCGAAGTGCGCAAGGTCAAGCGTTACGAAGCCGGTGTGGTGAAAGATCCCATTACCATCGAAGCCGACGCTACCGTGCGTGAACTGTTCGAACTGACCCGCCTGCACAACATCTCCGGCGTTCCGGTGTTGCACGATGGCGACCTGGTCGGCATCGTCACTTCCCGCGACGTGCGTTTTGAAAACCGTATGGAAGTCACCGTCCGCGACGTGATGACGCCTAAAGAGCGCCTGGTCACTGTCCGCGAAGGTGCCGACAAGAATGATGTGCGCGAACTGCTGCATAAAAACCGCATCGAGCGCGTGCTGATCGTCGACGACAAATTCGCCCTCAAGGGCATGATGACCGTCAACGACATCGAAAAAGCCAAGGCTTACCCGCTGGCCAGCAAGGATGATCAAGGTCGTCTGCGCGTTGGCGCCGCCGTCGGTACCGGTAAAGACACCGGTGACCGCGTTTCGGCCTTGGTCGCTGCCGGCGTTGACGTGGTGGTGGTCGACACCGCCCACGGTCACTCCAAAGGCGTGATCGACCGCGTGCGTTGGGTCAAACAGAACTTCCCTGATGTGCAAGTGATCGGCGGCAACATCGCCACCGGCGCAGCGGCCAAGGCCCTGGCTGAAGCGGGCGCCGATGCAGTCAAGGTCGGTATCGGCCCTGGCTCGATCTGCACCACCCGTATCGTTGCCGGTGTGGGCGTGCCGCAAATCAGCGCCATCGCCAACGTCGCCGCTGCCCTTGAAGGCACCGGCGTTCCGTTGATCGCCGACGGCGGCATCCGTTTCTCCGGTGACCTGTCCAAGGCCATCGTTGCCGGTGCTTCCTGCGTGATGATGGGCTCGATGTTCGCCGGCACTGAAGAAGCGCCAGGCGAGATCGAACTGTTCCAGGGCCGTTCCTACAAGGCTTACCGCGGCATGGGTTCGCTGGGCGCCATGTCCCAGGCGCAAGGTTCTTCCGACCGTTACTTCCAGGACTCCTCGGCAGGCGCCGAGAAACTCGTCCCGGAAGGCATCGAAGGCCGTGTGCCGTACAAAGGCACACTGAGCGCGATCATCCATCAACTGATGGGCGGCCTGCGTTCTTCGATGGGCTACACCGGCAGCGCCGACATCGAAGAAATGCGCACCAAGCCAGAGTTCGTGCGGATCACCGGCGCCGGCATGGCTGAATCCCATGTCCACGACGTGCAGATCACCAAGGAAGCGCCAAACTACCGCGTAGGTTGATGCTTCCAGCAAAATGTTAAGTAACCGGGGCTGTTCTTTCAGCCCCGAGTTGTTTCTGATTCATTAGACGAGACTGACTTCATGGCCCTCGACATTCACGCCCACCGCATCCTGATCCTCGACTTCGGTTCCCAGTACACCCAACTGATCGCCCGCCGCGTGCGTGAAATCGGCGTGTACTGCGAACTGCATCCGTTCGACATGGACGACGAAGCGATCCGCGAATTCGCCCCTAAAGGCGTCATCCTCGCCGGTGGCCCCGAGTCCGTGCACGAAGCCAACAGCCCGCGTTGCCCGCAGGCCGTATTCGATCTTGGCGTGCCGGTCTTCGGTATTTGCTACGGCATGCAGACCATGGCCGAGCAATTGGGCGGCAAGGTTGAAGGTTCCGAGCTGCGTGAATTCGGTTATGCCCGTGTCGACGTGGTCGGCAAGAGCCGCCTGCTGGACGGTATCGAAGACCACATCGACGCCGACGGCCTGTTCGGCCTCGACGTGTGGATGAGCCACGGTGACAAAGTCACCAAGATGCCGGAAGACTTCCACATCCTGGCCAGCACCCCGAGCTGCCCGGTCGCCGGCATGTTCAGCGACGAGCGCCGTTACTACGGCGTGCAGTTCCACCCGGAAGTGACCCACACCAAACAAGGCGGCCGCATCCTGTCGCGTTTCATCCTCGACATCTGCGAGTGTGAAGCCCTGTGGACGCCGTCGAAGATCGCTGAAGACGCCATCGCCAACGTGCGTGCCCAAGTCGGCACCGACAACGTGCTGCTCGGCCTGTCCGGTGGCGTTGACTCCTCTGTGGTTGCTGCGCTGCTGCACAAAGCCATCGGCGACCAACTGACCTGCGTCTTCGTCGACAACGGCCTGCTGCGATTGCACGAGGGCGAGCAAGTGATGGCCATGTTCGCCGAGAACATGGGCGTCAAAGTGATTCGTGCCAACGCCGAGGAGCAGTTCCTCAACAACCTGGCCGGCGAGTCCGACCCAGAGAAAAAGCGCAAGATCATCGGTCGCACCTTCATCGACGTCTTCGATGCCCAGGCCAAACACCTGGACAACATCAAGTACCTCGCCCAGGGCACCATCTACCCCGACGTGATCGAGTCGGCCGGCGCCAAGAGCGGCAAGGCCCACGTGATCAAGTCCCACCACAACGTGGGTGGCCTGCCTGAGGAAATGAACCTCAAGCTCGTAGAACCTCTGCGCGAACTGTTCAAGGACGAAGTCCGCCGTCTGGGCCTGGAACTCGGCCTGCCGTACGACATGGTCTACCGCCACCCATTCCCAGGCCCGGGCCTGGGCGTGCGTATCCTGGGTGAAGTGAAAAAGGAATACGCCGACCTGCTGCGTCGCGCCGACCACATCTTCATCGAAGAACTGCGCAAGGCCGACTGGTACCACAAAGTCAGCCAGGCCTTCGTGGTGTTCCAGCCAGTTAAGTCGGTTGGCGTGGTAGGCGATGGCCGTCGTTACGCATGGGTAGTTGCGCTGCGTGCCGTAGAAACCATCGACTTCATGACCGCCCGTTGGGCGCACCTGCCGTACGAACTGCTGGAGACTGTCAGCGGCCGTATCATCAATGAGATCGAAGGTATTTCGCGCGTTACGTATGACGTGTCGAGCAAACCGCCGGCGACGATTGAGTGGGAGTAGGGTTGATTCGCAACTATATGATTTTTATCAAAAAAAATAAAAACAGAAAGCGATGTTTGCTACGACGTCAATGGCGTTCTTAATGGCGCGCATCGTACGCATGTGAGAGAGCTACATCGATACCATGGCCTGGATAAGGAATGCCGACATGGTATCGAGAACGCTTGGCTGCGCAGATGTCAGCAGTAACTGTTTGCCAGTCTCCACTTAAAGTAACTCTGCGCCCGGAAGCCTTGTCCGGCTGTGTATTCAGCGCTGCCGTACGGGCCAAGGCCGAAAAGCAGACGGCGGTAATTGGCGTAGTCGGAATTTTTTCGACTGGAAAAATCACGCCGAGTCGGTCATCAGCAGCGTGCGTCTGAGCGACGAAGAACGCGCGCGAAGCCGAGTGATGATAATCGACGCCAACCACAGGATCATTGCTAGCTCGGACGCCCGGGATCACTTGGGCGAAGGCATGGAATTGCGAGCTAAGGCCGGGCAGCCGAGTGGTTACAGCATGTTGAGCGGCAACAGTCGAGGATTACCTGGTGGAGCTGCGCACCTTGCAGTCGGAATTGGAAGCGCGGCGTAATTCTGCGCAATCGGCGGAAGAGTCGGCGTCGGTCAGCCGCGACCAATATGAAGCCGGGGCCATCGACTACCTCGATGTTGCCACTACCCAGTCCACTAGCCTGAGTGAGCGCCAGACCTTGCTCAGTCTGGGTGTCTACGCAGTTGGTGACCAGCGTCCAGTTACAAGTCGCCTTGGGCGGCTCCTGTACTGGGGGCACTGATCATCCCCGGGAGTAACCTGGCACCTGCGCTGCGCTGGTAAGTCGAATGCTGCAAAGCCGGTGCACCGGATGCTGCAATTGGCCAATTATTGTCATGCTAGTATCCGCGTGCCCCTGGGAACGGACCGTTCCTGCGTATGGGCGGTCCATAATGTTTGAGTATTTCGTCCAGTAGGAGGTTTTGCGTGCTCAGGAAGTCAAGTTTCGCACTGCTCGCCCTGTCTGCCGCCGCTTTTTCGGCGCAGGCTCAATCCGATCGTCAAGTGGTCGAGGACATGGTGACCCGCTCGGCCAATGTCTGCCCGGGCCACAGTACCGAGCGCACCACGCCCACCGTGAAGGCGGTGCCCGTCGGCGCGTTGCGGGTCATGCTCGATCGTGGCCTGGTCATGTGCCCCGATCGGCGCCTCGATGCCGACGCGCCGGCCGTGTTCTACGGCAGAGTCGGCGTTTTTGAATGGAACCCCGAAGTATCGGCAGGCTCGGCGGTGATCGTCAATCAGATCGACGCCATGACCCGTAAGGACGATTACCCATCGGACACCCTGGTGTGGGACGCCGAGGGTAGCCTCGAGCAGCGTACCGTGCCGGCTTTTGAAGCCAAGCCAGGGGCTGCGGTGCTGTACAAGGTCCGCTAGGCCCTGAAGACTTGGCGTAAAGCGTTAGATTGATTTCCAGGTGCATGGCTTCCTAGGACAGTCTGACGCGTACCGGCGCAGGTCAGCAGCTTCTGTTGTTGGTTGCGAGCTGGTGCCATTCAAAGGCGGGGCCGCTGCCCTCGTACTTAACAAAACCGCAGTTTCATCGACGCCAGTCGTTCCCTCGGCGTCGGTGAGCTGGCCCCTCTGCCACGGGTTGTTGCCGCTGATGCAGAGTTGACCCTGCTGCCGACTTGGCGTTGCCCCATAAGTATTAAGCCCAAAGTCAGATCGGCTAACGCTTTACGAAGTAGAAGCATGGGGCAGCGAAGTTTCGGCAGTTGGGTCAACTCTGCATCAGTGGCAACAGGCCAAGCTCAGCGTCACGTTTCCTGAGAAATCGACATTTTCAACAGAATTAGCCAAAAGCTGACATTCGGTTAATTGCGACTACCGGCCAAAAAGTAGCGGCCACGCTAACTAGAAAACCACGGGCGGTTCAGTTATGCCGTTTCATTACCAGATTTTGATAACGATCCCAGCATCTCCCTTAGGCGCGTTTCCGAAAGCGGTTCACTGAACAGAAACCCTTGTGCCATGGCACAGCCTGCTTCACTCAGCCATTGCGCTTGGCAGCGCGTTTCAACCCCCTCCGCAAGAGTTGTCAGGCTCAGTCCTTTACTTAGAGAAAGGACGGCTCGGACGATGCGGGCATTCTTGTCGTTTTCAAGAACCGTGCTGATGAAAGTGCGATCTATTTTAAGTTTGTCAAAATTGAACTGAGCCAGTTGAGCCAAGCTGGAGTAGCCTGTCCCAAAATCGTCCATGGCGATACGGATGCCCATTTCATGCAGCGCTTCTATGTGCTTGCTTGCCATTCCAAAATCGCTCACTACGGAGGTTTCGGTCACTTCCAATTCAAGCCTATTCGGTGGGAAGCCGGTTCGCTGTAATGCACCCTTCACTCGGTTGACGAGATTTTCGTCACGAAGGTCCAATGCGCTCAGGTTGAATGCTAGCAATAGGTGCTCAGGCCAAACTGCTGCCTCCCGGCAGGCTCGTTCCAGCAATAACGTGGTGAGCTCGCGCATCAGGCCGGATCGCTCAGCAGCAGGGATGAAATGTAAGGGGGAAATCGGCCCATGCAAGGGATGGTTCAGGCGGGCCAAGGCCTCGAAGCCAACAATACGCTCATCCTCCAGAGCAACAATTGGCTGATATGCCAAGCTCAGATAGCCATTATCGAGTGCTTCGCGCAGCAACTGCACTACTTGGGATTGCTTTTCCAGATGCACATCCCGACTCGGATCGAAAAACCGAACTGTATTCTTGCCGTCATGCTTACCTTGGTACAGCGCAAGATCGGCCCGCCGCAGCAAGCTGCTAAGGTCCCTCCCGTCTTGTGGAAACTGTGCAACACCATAGGTGCCCGCTGTGCAGAGACATACGGAGTCAAATACCATAGGGCTTGAAATCAAAGAGGCGAGTTGATCTAGGAAAAGACGAGCTGACTCGGCTGTTTTTGCAGACCGAATGATGAGCGCAAACTCATCTCCGCCCAGACGGCAGGCGAAATCACCATCTGGTAGGCTTGTACTGATACGGCTTGCCAATTCCCGCAACAGCCGATCGCCATAGCTATGACCATAAACATCGTTTACTGATTTAAAGCCATCTAAGTCAAACAGTACAAGAAAGAACGGATCATTAGGACACAGTCTGCGTGAATGGAACTCCAAGTCCAGCCCTCTACGGTTGGGCAACCGCGTCAAGGTGTCATGGATGGCCATATCGATGGCCGCTTTTTCAGCCAGACGTCGACCGACAATTTCCTTGCGAAGCTCGTAGACCCTTCGAATACCAAAGGCAAAGCCACACCAGCCCATGACGATGAGGCCTAAAAAGAACTCGTCTGCCTGCCAGCTCTCGTGCCGGATATTGAAGCGAGTAAGTGCTTCATAAAGGTCAAGGTGAAGGCCAGCCCAAAGCACGCAAGTGCCCAAACAGGCGACGACGATGAAGTCTAACCACGCTTGGTGGAGTCTCAAGAAGCGACGTAATAAACGGTCGGCCATGGAAATGCCATCATTTTAGGGTTCTCATCTTTAGCTATCGACCCATTTAAAACTTCCTTGAGTCCATCCATCATTCAGGACTCCTTACCGCCAACCACCTTTTTCGGCCCGCTTAACTTGTAATGACGTCCAGACGCTATTAATTTCGCATCATTTAGATGCGTGGGTCAGCGAAATTTCGGCAACTGGGTCAACTCTGCATTGCTGTTTACACCGTCCTGGCTATGGTCCGGTGTTGTGCTCCTGGTAGGTCGTTACGAGCAAGGATATCTGGAGCATTGCCGTCGCTGCGCGCTGGACCACTGATAGTCTGTCCACGCTTAGCCGCAAAGGCTAACTGGCATCAGCTTCGTTAAACGGATGCCGGTTTTCCCCCGCGTAGCTAGGGCGTGCCGCGGCTCAATCCACCTAGACGGGTTGAGATCGACTGCATGCCTTTGCCCAGTTCCCGAAGGGTGCTCGCATCTCGGGCGCCTTCTTCGCTGGCCGCATGGATACGTACCGCCAGCTCGTTGATTTCCTGAGTCACGTGGCTCTGCTCTTGGGCGGCAACGGCGATCTGCTGGGCTCGCTGGACGATGTCATCGAAACTGCCCACCGTAGTGCCCAATGTGGCGGACACGCCGACTGCCTGTTGCACTGACTCGCGAGTGCGTTGAGCGCCGTTTTGCATGGTTGTGACGGCAGAATTTGATGCCTGGCGCAGCTGGGTGATCATCTCCTGAATTTCGTTGGCAGACGTTTGTGTACGGCCTGCGAGTGTGCGCACTTCATCTGCCACCACCGCAAAGCCACGTCCTTGCTCTCCGGCTCTAGCGGCCTCGATAGCAGCGTTGAGCGCCAATAGATTCGTCTGCTGAGAGATCGATTTGATTACCTCCAGCACGCTGCCAACTCGCTCGATGTCTTCACCTAACTGAGTCATGGCGGTGGCCGCGCCTGAGATGTCGGTCGCCAGGCTTTCGATGGACTCACCGTTGCGGTTGACTTGGTCCTGACTCTTTTGCGCTTCTACCAGTGAGCTGCGGGCCGTGTCCGAGCAGTCTGTGGTGTTGCGTGCGACCTCGTTGGCGCTGGCCGACATTTCAGTAATGGCGGTGGCGAGCAGGGTGTTGTCCATGCGTTGAGTCTCTGCCCGTTCAGCCAGGCCATTGGACAGTTGCGCCAGTTCGTTGGCCTGGGCTTCCAGTGACACCGACTCATCGGCAATGCGTCGCAGCATGGCCTGCAGAGAACCAGCGTAATGGTTGACCGCAATGCGCAACGCGCCGAGTTCATCTGACCGCAGAATCTCTAGCTGAGCGCCTGCCTGACCGCCTTGGCCCAGACGTTCGATTTGCGCAGTGGTTTCCTCAAGCTGAGTGAGCAGCCGTTTGCCGGCCAGCCATGCCAGCCCCAGCAGGATGCCCAATAGGGGTAGCAAGAACAGCAAGATCTGCCCGGTCAGCTTGTTCGCGAGTCCGACCACGCGGGCCTCTGGCGTGACCAGCCCAATGCGCCAGCCGGTGCCTTCCATGGTTTCCAATGTGATGTAAGCCGGTCCATCCAAGCGCGCATCGTGTTCCAGATACAGCGTTGTCGTGCCGGCCGGCTTGCTCGACAGGCTTTCGGCGACCGGCTTCAACCACGTTTGTTCCTGGCTCAACCCGGCAATGGTCGGCAGGCCCTTGGTGCTCTTTGCATCGGGGAAAAACAGCAGGTTCCCTGAAGGATCGACCGCAAAAGCGTAGCCGCCGGTGACATTGCCCTTGGCCTTGAGAAACGCTGCGAGGCCGTCAAGTTTGAGATCGATAGTGGCGACACCGGCAAACGCGCCCTTTGCGAGGTAGGGCACGCTACAGGTCGTCATTGCCACGCCACTGACCGGGTCCTGGTAAGCATCTGACCAGACGCAACGTCCCGATGGCGCGGATTTCGCTCCCGTGTACCAGGACTCAGCCTGATACGGCGGGGTTTGCGCGGCGTTGTACTCGTCCGAGTAATCCAACCCATTGCTGGCGTTGCGTGCCCAGAAAAAACTTCGGCGATCAGTACCGGCAGTAAAACTGTTGGGTTCTGGCCACAGACCGCCGCCTGCAATGGCTGCATCGCCTTGGCTGTCGATTACATTAGGCAGATTAGCCTTGAGCAGGGTTTCGTCGTGGGGCAAGGTTTCAGCCAGGTGCGCCATCGCTGTAGCGGTGCCTTCAATGCGATTCACTTGCAGGGCTAACTGGCGTGTAATCGCACGGGCCGATTGTTCCGCTGCCTCGGTTCCTGCTGCCACTAACTGAGGCTTGCCGCCCAAGGTCATGACTGAGTAAATCGCCAATGCCGTGAGAACCAGCAGCGTCAGGATCCCCAGAGTCATTCGCCCTGCGATGCGGTTGGGAAGTAGCGACATGCTGAAACTCCACAAAATTAAGGTTGGCTTTAGTTAATAGCGGCAGCCAAGCCCGGTAGTTGAGGCGCTACATGATATTTTGAGTGATTAGGCGACCGGTGGCTGTCAACGGCAATGCAGAATTGATACAGCTGCCCACATTTCGCTGACCCAGGCTTCTACTTCGTAAAGCGTTAGCAGGTCTGACGTTGGACTGAGTACTTATGGCGCAACGCCAAGTCGACAGTAGGGTCAATTCGTATCAGCGATAATAAAGAAATCGAAGGTTGTTTATTAATCATAGTATTTTCCATGGGTTTGGCTTTTTTTATTATGGCCTCTATTTAAAGTGTGGAATTGTCTAGTTGATAATTGCGTGTGAGTAAGTGCCTATAGTAACTAATTGATTTTGTGTAAAAAAATTATAATGGTTACGATATTTTCTCTGTGGTTAATGGCGCTGGCCATGGTGCTCAGTGCAACAATCACTATAAAAAGACATCGATACCATGTTCAGTTGGACAATGCTGGTATGGTATCGAGTGTGCTTATCAGAGGAAGTAATGGCTGGCGGGAGTCTGACTCAGCAACAAATGTGGTACAGCTCATGGCTCACACAATGTTTGCCGACTCTGCAAAACGAATAATCATTTGATGCTTTGCGGTTATTCTTTGGCTGGAATTGATAACGTAGCCCTCAAACCTCCCTCGGCCCGGTTTACCAGTGCGATACGCCCGTTCAAGCGCATGGCGATTGTGTTGACGATGGTTAGCCCCAAACCGGCGCCTTGCGCCGTTCCTCGGCTATAGAAACGCTCAAACAATCGCTCTCTACATGACTCATCAATTCCCGGCCCCTGGTCGTCGACGGTCAAATGACAGAAGCCATCAGCCTGGTTCAATTGCACAGCGATTACCCCGTGTTCGGGAGAGAAATTGGCTGCGTTGGTGATCAGGTTGCCCAGCGCGATGTCGATGGCGGAGGGGTTGGCGAATACATAAAATGGCTGGTCGCTGACATCGAATATCAGTTCAAGGTTTTTGCTCAACAACCACGGTGTCAGTTGCACGAGACTATTACGCACGGTTTCGTTGAGGTCGATGCGCTGTAGCGGTGGCGGATTGGGTTGGGGCTCCAGTCGCGCCATGGTCAGTAACTGGTTGACCAGTCGGCTGGTGCGATCAACGCCTGAGATAAGGAATTCCAGCGATTCTCGACGTTCCTGTTCTGTGCCTGCCTCCAGCAGGTTTTGCGCGTGCACTCGCAGCACGGCGAGTGGCGTACGCATTTCGTGGGCTGCGTCGGCAATGAAGCGTCGTTCACGGCCAAGCACTTCTTGAATCTGCGCGAGCATGCGGTTGAGCGCCGCCTGCATGGGCTCAAGTTCGCTGGGCAACGGTGCCAGTTGCAACGGCTCAAGTGAGCCGCTGTTGCGGGCACGTAGGGTCTCGGCCATGTTTGCCAAAGGCTTCAAGCCCCAGCCTATAGCGAGCCAGACCATCGCCGCGAGCAGTAAACTGCCGACGATGTTCGGCCATAGCGTATGACGCACGATGCGGTCGACCAGATCAGCGCGCACATCATCGAGCTCGCCAACCCAGATGCGCATGCCGTTTTGTGGGTCTTCAAGGAGAAAGGCGCGCCAATGACGATGGTTCACATCCACCACAGCACTGAAACCCGGTTGCGTCGGCGGTGAACTGAAGGACGGCGCGCTGGCGGTGTGCACCAACACCTCCCCGCCAGCGCTCCATACCTGAAAAGCAATTTTCCGTTCGTATGGATGACCATCGCCGCGCGGCAGCGCTTCGCCCAGTGCGCTATTGAAGGCCCGGTACAGTTCGGCGTGTTGCTTGCTCCCCAGCGGCATGCGCATCACGCCTTGCAATAAGCGCGCGTTCTGCGCCAGTTGAGCATCGTAAACCTCGGCGATTTCATGATTACTATCGTGCAGATTGAAGAGGCTGAGCACCGCCAGACCGGCCAGCAGCAGGCCAATGATCAGCGTCAATGTACGGCGACGGATCGAAGTCATCAGCGTTCCTCCACCAGATAGCCCACACCCCGAATGGTACGGATCAGCTCAGTAGAGAACTTTTTGCGCAGGTGATAGATGTGCACTTCCAGAGTGTTACTTTCCGCTTCTTCACTCCAGCCATAGAGCAGTTGAATCAGTTGATCTCGAGTCATCACCCGGCCCGGAGGTGAGAGCAGTTCATGCAGCAACTGATACTCCTTGGGCGTCAGTGCTACGGGATGGCCCTTGTAGCTGACCTGCTGGGTGCCGGGGTTGAGGATGATGCCGGCATGTTCGATCAGCGCTTGCGCGCGTCCGGCACTGCGCCGCAACAGCGCTCGCAATCGCGCCTTGAGTTCGGCCAGGTCGAACGGTTTGATCAGGTAGTCGTCGGCACCGGCATCCAGCCCCGCAATGCGATCTTCGGTTGCATCGCGGGCGGTGAGAATCAACACCGGCAGGTTCGAGCCGCTGTCGCGCAGGCGCCGCAGCACTTCGAGACCGTCCATGCGTGGCAAACCGAGATCCAGCACCGCGACATCGAACGTTTCGCTGAGCAGGGCATGCAGCGCGCTGCTGCCGTCCTTGAGCCAATCGACGGTGTAGCCTTCGCGCCCCAGCGCTTGATGGATGCCTTCACCTAGCGCCGCATCATCCTCAATCAGTAATAAACGCACGCGGACTCCTGTCAGTCGAGTTTCTTGTTGACGTCCACCAGCAGAGTGGCGATCTCTTTGCGGCGTCCCGCATCTGCCGTTTCACGGCCAGGACGCGGCGCCGCTTGCAGGGCTTTTTGCAGCGCCGCTTTTGCTTCAGCGTAGTGTTTCTGACGGTAGAGGTGATCGCCCCAGAAGTATAGGCTGTCGATGCCATCGGGGTTGAGTTGCAGCGCCTGCTTGAGCAGCTGTTCAGATTTGTCGCTGTCGCCAAAACCGATAGGCCAGCCGGGCACACGATCATACAGCGCCGCCAGGCTGGTATAGGCCGAGCCTTGCAGAGCCTTGGGGTCGAGGGTCAGGGACTTCTCCAGGTCGGCCTTAGCGTCCTTGGCTTTGCCCAGCGCTCCGAGTCCGCCTTCGGCGCCGGCCCAGCTGCTGGTGACAATGCCTTTCCAGATCCAGGCTTCGGCCACCGCCGGGCGCTGCGCAGTGAACGCCTGGGTTTCGCTGGACAACTGCTCGAACGCGGCGGCGCGCTGTTTCTCCGCCACTTCATATTGGATGTGCGCCCAGGTTTGTTGAATGCTGCTCAGGCGCTGCTGGTCGGCGGCCTCCAGGGCCCAAACGCTTTGGCTGAGGGTTGCTATCAACAGGCACGCGAAGATTTTTTTCATGGCTTGAGGGTCTCGTTTTCGGGTTTTTCGCTGAAGCGACGGATCAGGGGCAACTGCTTGCGCAGCCCTCGATCGACCAGTTGCGGCAGTAGATTGTTGAGGCGCACGAAGAAGCGTTCGGGCCATCCCAGATACAGGTCGCGGCGGTCACCGGCAATCGCGTGGATCACCGCCGAGGCCACGGTTTGCGGATCATCAACGTTGGCCTTGAGCGCGTCGTTCAGGGCTTGCGCCGTCGCGCTGTTCATCGACGTGCGGGTGGCCCGCGGTGCGACGTAGAGCACGCTGACCCGGGTGTCGGCCAGCTCTCGGCGCAACGCTTCGGAAAACCCGCGCAGGGCAAACTTGGTCGCGCAATAGCTGGCGTAACCGGCATAGCCGATCGAGCCATAGGTCGAGCCGACGTTAACTACCATGGCGCTATCGGCCTGCTTGAGTAGCGGCAGCAATAGCTTGGTCAGGCAGATCGGCGCGTTGATGTTCACCGCGAGCATCGCATTGATATCACTGTCTTCTAGCTGTTCGAGCATGGCGAAGTGGTTCACCCCGGCGGCGTTGATCAACAGATTGACTCCGCCCATTTCTTCGGCGGCGGCGAGTACTTTGCGTTTGTCGCTTGGGAGTGTCAGGTCAGCCGCGACCCAGCACAGGGCGTCAGGGTAGCGTTTGAGCAGTGGAGCCAAGGCTTCCTGATGCCGTGCCACGGCCAATACTCGAGCACCGGCGGCGCACAAGGCTTCGGCGATAGCCATGCCGATACCGCCACTAGCACCGGTCAAGACGACGCGCGCGTTACGCAGCTGCATGTTCGGTCTCCGCGTCACGCGGCAGGCCACAAAACATGTCGGTGTACAGTCGGTACACGACTTTTGAAGCATGAATCACTGCTGCTTGATCCTCAGGATCTTCCAATTGGTTCATCAGGCGGCGATAGGTTTGCATGTGTTCGATGTCTAGAGAACCGTGAGAGCTCAGGTAACTGAAGGCGGTTTCCGGCAACGCCAGGCGCTCCTGAATGCTCCCTGCCGCGTGTGTGGCCAGGGCGATACTCGTGCCTTCGAGGACATTGACCATGCCAAATAGACCCACCGGGTTGCCTCGGGCAATCAGGTCATAAAGGAAGCTCACCATCAGCTCAATCGGCAGCGAAGGCTGGCCATCATGCACGGCCTTGCGATCACCTCCGCAGGCCGCAATGTCGTTGAGTACCCATTGTTCGTGGCCGTATTCGTCTTCGATGTACTCGCACACGGCTTTGCGCAACCATTCCAGACGCGTCGGCAAACGTGCGCCGCATGCCATCATCAATGGCACGGTGTGGCGCACGTGATAGTAAGCCTGTGCGAGAAAAGCCCGATAGCTATCGAGGCTAACCTTACCGTGCAACGCATCGTGGATAATCGGCAGGTTGAACAGCTCGTCGCGTTCACGCTGTGTGGCTGCTTGCAGGGTGTCGAAAAAACTCATGATGCGGATTCCTCTCGGACAACGGATTCGGTCAATTGGGCGTGGTACTGCGTGACGATGGCGTCGCGGCGTGGGCGGCCATTGGCGGTTAGAAAGCCATTGGCTGCAGTGAAGGGTTGTGGCAGACGCGTCCACTGATGCACCTGTGCGTAATCGGGCAATGCCTCGTTGGCTTCGGCGACGGCAGCGGCTAGTTCGGCATCGGTGCAGTCCGGGCGATGCGGCCAGAGCAGGGCGTGATTGCGCGGCAAGGACTCACCGTAAACGAACGCCTGGGCGATGTGGCGGCGTTGGGTCAGCTCGGACTCGACCCATTCCGGGTTGACGTTACGCCCGTAACTGGTGACGAACTGATGCTTCTTGCGCCCCTTGAGATAAAGAAAACCTTCCGGGTCGAACTCGCCCAGGTCGCCGCTCGGCCACCACTCATCGGCGTACGATGTGTCCCCTAGATAGCCGAGCAGCGTCGAGCCCTTGATTAGCACTTCACCGTCTTCGGCCAACCGCACTTCGACATGGGGCAGCGGTCGACCGACGCTGCCGGGTCTGAGTGCGCCGGGGCGGTTGAGGCACACCACTGACGCGCATTCGGATAAACCGTAACCTTCAAAAACCGGTAGGCCGACCCGTTGCGCACGGTCCAGCAAATCTTTGGAAACTCTTGCACCACCGACCGCCGCAAAGCGCAGAGTTTGCGGGGCGAAGGCTTTCTGTTCGGCGGCGCTGACTAGCATCAGCAACAGCTGTGGCACCAGGATAAGACTCTCCGGCGCACGCCCGGCGAGATAACCCAACAGGTGCGGCACATCGACGCCACTGGCGCCCTGAATACCGAGGGTTTTCTGGCTCGGCAAACTGAGCATCGCACCGGCATACAGCGCGGCATAACAGCCTAGGTTCTCCAGTAGTATCGCCAATGGCAGCAGCGCCAAGTGATGTTGCGGGCCGGTGGTTTCGCTCGCCTGATCCAGCTCTCGTGCGACCCGCAGCAAGCTGTCGGCACTCAGGCAAACACCTTTCGGCGTGCCGGTGGTGCCGGACGTGAAGGTCAGTTTGGCGGTGCCAATCGGCATGTGTCTTTGGCTGCTAAAGGCGCGGCACCAGAACTCGCCGCGTTGCTCATAGCCGGCAGCGCGCAGTTCGGGGTCCAACTCCGGTTCGGCAATCACGCGTTCGGCCTGACTCTGCTCCAGACAATGGGCGCGTTGTGCCGCGCTGAAAAACGGCGGCAGCGTTACGCAGGTCAACCCTTCGAACAACACCGCCAGATCCCAGAGCATTGCGTTGACGCCGTTGTCCAGCGCCAGGGCGACGACTTGCACCTGCTCATCGCGCAGCCGCTCCTGGCGATACAGCACTTCTGCATAGACGGTGGCGTAATCGAGTTTCAGCGTGTCGCCCCACAGAGCGGTCGCGTTGTTATTACGCTGGGCGTGCTTGCGCAATGTTTCCTGAAAGCGTTGCAGTTCAAGCGACATGACAGGCTCCTTCAATTGAGGTCGGCAAACCTAGGCGGCTGAACAGGCCGATATTGCGTAGGTGGACGAACCCGGCGCGGATGTTGCCGACGTGCACCCAGGGTTTGCTCTCGTAATAACTGCCCCAATGTTGGCGCTCGTCGCCCAGTCGATCTGGATCAGCGGCGCACAAGGTCACGGGTTTCAGTCCGAGACGATGGAAGCTGTTGACCAGTCCGATATTGCCAGTGAACGTCACCCATTCCAGGCCACCCATGGCCAGCAAATAGGTGATGGCGATGATGCTCAGGCGCGCGCTGCCGGTGTCGCTGGCCGCCAGATTGCCAACCTCGACAATGGCATTTCGGTCTACCGAGTGATCAGCCGCCGCGCTGATCAAAGGCTCAATTGGTTTATCCAGATACCGCTCCAGAAACAGCGGCTCAAGGTGCGCGCGACGCACGCCGGCCACTGCGCACAATTGGCCCTCAACGTTGTGCATACCGAACAGCTCGGGCATGAAGTGGCGGATGTCGGCGCCGTGGGCCTTGCGAAAACGCTGCTGGATAAAGTCTTCGAACGTCGCTCGCAAAGCGTCGTTCGGCAAAGCACCAGCCAAGGTTAACGGTGACGTTTCAGCTTGGCCAAAATGCAAGGGCAGGGGGATGTTCCAGTCGAGATCGAGCATGGGCCGAACGCCTTCCTCAATGAGATTGAGCGAAGTATCCAAGCCATTTCTTAACGAAGTCTGAAGGTGAAAGAGGAATAACCTTTGGGTCGATCTTCAGACTCTCTTAAGGCAGGACGAGCAGGGTGACGCAGCCGGTTCAAGGAAACCGGATCAACGGTCCCTCACAACAATCAACAGGCGCTTCTTATGACCAGCGACACCGCCGTAACCCGATATGGAAAACTTTCAATAGCCCTGCACTGGCTGATGCTCGCCCTGTTCGTCGGGGTATATGCCTGTGTTGAAATCAAGGGTTATCTGTCCAAAGGCAGCGAAGCGCGGGGTTTGCTCATGGGCTTTCACGGCTTGTTTGGTACAAGCATCTTCGCCCTGGTGTGGGTTCGCCTGGTCGGGCGCCTGAGCCCACGACCACCGATCATCCCAAAACCACCGGCTTGGCAGACCGCTATCGCGCATCTGACACACCTGGCGCTGTACGGGCTGATGATCGCAACGCCCATCCTCGCCTGGCTGATGCTCGCAGCTGGCGATAAGCCGTTCCCTTACTTTGGCTTTCACGTGCCGGCACCGGTAGCCATTGCCCCGGACTTCGCCAAACAGCTGAAGTACTGGCATGAGCTGGTTGGCACTGCAGGATATTGGTTGATTGGTTTGCACGCGGTGGCGGGTCTGTTTCATCACTATTGGATGAAGGACAATACGCTGGAAAGGATGGTGTTTGAGCGAAATTCATGAAGGACAGCTATTGGCCGAAGGCGACGCGGTGAACTGCCCCGTCGCCGTTACCCGCTCATACTTCAGTCTGCTCAGCCATCTCAAGCGCGTCGTCCACTTCGACGCCAAGATATCTGACAGTGCTTTCTAGCTTGGTGTGACAGAGAAGTATCTGTACTGCTCTGATGTTTTTCGTTCATCGATAGATCTATGAAGCCTTGGTACGACGCATCGTATGAGTACCATATGGCACTGGGTCGAGGCCGATGGAGCTTACCCAGGCTTCCACTATGCGTGAGTATTGACGCGTGGATAGATGCTCGGAAGTTTTTAGCCAACTTGGAAACAGAAAGTCCCTATTTCTAAGTCGAGCCTGTTGTACCCATTCCTCCACAGCGAGTCGCGTCTTCGCAGTGATCTCGAATTGGACGGGCTGCAGTCGGCCAACCGAGGACAGTGACCGAACCGTTGCAAGCAGCCCATCGCCGCTCAAGGTCGCGCGCTCGCTGGTGGACCTTGAACAAGCCGACGGGATCAGACGCGAACACATGGCCGATGGGCTGCAATATCGGGCGACAATGCTCCAGCCCCTGTCACCCCTTGGTAAGATCAACCAACGGCGTCTGCCGCACCTCAGTCTCCCGCCCATCCTGAATCTCGCTAACCTGCTTCAAGGCTCTATCTACCGCCGCCTTATCCGCCAACAAGCTATAGCTGATGCGGAACTGCTTGTGTTCCTTGGGCCCAATTGTCGGTACCAGATTCAGTGGTCGCTGATAACGGCGGTTGTAGGAAAAACTGGTCCCCGGCTCCAGCCCCGTGACATAGCCCTGGCCTTGGGTGTCGGTGTTTTTCCACAGGGAAAACACGGGCAGTGTCTGGGTATTGAAGCCGACCGAAACGCCCAGGCTACCGGCCTTGTTATGCAACACGGTCAACGTATCACCCTTGGCATCGGCATACGGCACCACGTTGTACACCGTTTCGTCGTAGTCCTTGGTCGGTGCGCGGTAGGTTTGCCAGTCGGGCAGATCGTCCTTGGCCTTGTCGTTGAACGGCGACACCTGTTTCACCGGCGCGGCGAAACGAGCGCCCTGCTCCAGGAAAGGGGTGCTGAAGTTGCTGTGATAAAGCGCCTGGTATTCCTTCGGATAGTCGCCGTTGTTGGTCAGGGTGTCGTTGAGGGCGAACACGACGCTGCCGGGTTCGGTGACCAGTTCGGTCGCGACCGAGAAGTCGACCTTCTTGAACGCCTGCTCTTTCAGCTCGCCGCGCAGGGTAATGGCGTACGGTGGTTTTTCATCGATATGCAGCGTGACTTTATTCGCAGGAATGTTGGCGGCCCGACCGTGCAGGGTGAGCAGTTCGCCGTTGTCGACGCCGGGGTGGCCGACCCATTCGTATCCGCAGCGGGTGACCAGCTCATTGAAACCTTCCAGCCAGCCCAGACCACCGCGGCCATTGAGTTCGATGAAAGACGGATTGACCACTTCCTTGACCGGCGAATCCCAGCCCATGCGTACATTGCCAACCGAGGCCTGCAAGACGTTCATTCCGCGAGTCGGCACTACCGAGAGTTTCATCGTGCCGTTATCGATGTCGACGATGCTGACGCCCTCCTGCCGACCGCCGTGCAAGGTGCGCAAGGTAACGCTGAAGGGTTTGTCGGTTTTTATTCCGAGTTGCTGACTGGTGATCTGCCAGCTCTGGGCGGCTTTGTCAGTGTCGAGCAGAACGTAATCCCAGGCCATGGCGTGGGAGGCAGCGGACAGTGCGCTGAGGGCAACAAAAAGTTTGAGCGGGGTCATGGCGGCAGCCTTTCTTGGAGTTGTGCCATTTTTATAAACGTGATGAAACGTTTCAGCAAGCTAAAAGATCGACACGGTGATGTCGCTGATAGCTCATTTCTCCCTTCTGTTGCCGGCTAAAGACCCTAAGATGCACTTCGCGAATAGCGGCAATCGACCCAGGCTGTGTGAAGACGTTTTGGAGCAGATTTTTCAGTCAGGACTGGAACGAACATCGCGCTCTCACGCAAATTTTCGGGCCGCTGATTAACAAAACGCTCGCAGATTTTACGTAGCAACGAGACTTCAATACGGCGCATGCGTTTTCACACAGTCTGGCCCCTAAGCCGACGCTCATCTAAAATTCCCTATCGGTTTTGCTCCAAATGTGGTGCTCATAAGGCCAACTCCCTCGACCATTCCCTCAACACCGAAGACATCAAAACCCGCAACTGGGCCCGAGCACGATGTATGCGGTTAACCCGGATTCGACACCGAAAGCTTGCTGGTTCACGCCTGTGGATCCTTGGCGTCGCCAATGTAATGGCCTGCGACTTGGCGGAGACGTTTCAGTGGCCGAGTCGTAATGCGTTGTTGGGAATTGCACAGATCATCATGCTCGGTGAGCTGGCGCTGGATCGGTTGGACCGCCTGCGTAATCCCGACACCGGGCGGCGAGGGCGTGGGTGCCCTTGCCACTGGGCTCATGAGATATCGATCTGGTACCTGAACCCCTCGGCCGCCGCGCGGGAAATTCGGTATTCGAGTGGGGAGCTGTCATAGCCGAGGGCGGTGCGCTCGATGGTGACGACCGGGGCGCCTTCTTTGATCGAAAGGATTTTGGCGATGCCCCGGTCGGCTTGCTGCACGGTGAGGGTCTCGGTCGCCGAGCCGATACATTGGCCGCACTGGGTTTCATAAAACGGGTAGAGCAGTTTGCCGAAGCTTTCGGAATTAATGTCCAGCAATACGCCGAATCGTGTGACGGGGAGCCAGATATCCTCGTGAAACAGTGTGCGGCTTTCAACCATCCGCAGCCGCTCCAGGTGCACGACGTCTTCGTCGTCCGCCAACTTCAGTGCTGTTGCCACCGGCTGTGAGGGTTTTTGCCGGTCCTTTGCCAGGATGCTGCTGGTCGGTATTTCTCGCCCACCCGCGGCATTCACTTGCCTGAAGAATCGCGCCAGTGAGGCATCGAAGTTGGGGCGGCGCACGTAGGTGCCACGGCCCTGGCTGCGCAGGAGCAGGCCTTCATTGACCAGTGTGTCCACGGCCTTTCGTACCGTGCCGATGGCCACACCATAGTGTTTGGTGAGCTCGGTCTCCGTGGGGATGGGCGAGCCTGGCATCCATTCGCCGGTGCCGATCTTGGCGAGCATTTCTTCTCGCAAGCGCTGATAGAGCGGCAAGCGCTCGTCGTATCCGAGTGTAGGGGCGTTCATTTTTTCTTTGATTCCTTTTCGGCATGCGGAGCCACTTTATCACCTGTGTGAGGTTTGACAGATATCTATCCCTGAATATATGGTTATCTAGTCATATATATGAATTTCAGCTTCTATACACATGCTGACGATGGCAGATTAGGCCAAAGGACCTGGTTTCTCATGGGCGGCAGGTGATTTGCCATAACAACAAACGATCGGGGTTATCTGTTTATGACCAGCCTTCACCCGCCTGCCTTCACCGGTGTGGACACGCACGCCCACGTCTTCCGCCAGGATCTGCCGATGGTTGCCAACCGTCGCTACAGCCCGGGTTACAACGCTTTGGTGGAGCAATACCTGGATCACCTGGATCGCCACGGTTTTTCACACGGCGTGTTGATTCAGCCGAGCTTTCTGGGCACCGACAATCACTTCATGCTCGACGCGTTGCGCCGTTATCCGCAGCGCTTGCGTGGGGTGGCGGTGGTGGATGTCGCCGTCAGCGAAACCCAGTTGGACGAATTGGCAGAAGCCGGTGTGGTCGGCATCCGTTTGAATCTCATTGGTAAGGCGCTGGCGGATTACAGCGGCCCAGCCTGGACCGCTCTATTCCAGCAATTAGCGCTGCGGGGATGGCAAGTGGAAATTCAGCGCGGCATCGATGACCTGGCGCTGATCGTATCGGCCATCAGAGCCTGCGGTGTGACCGTGGTCATCGATCATTTCGGCCTGCCGACGGGGGGCATCAATGCAGGGAACCCCAACCATCAGGCGTTTCTAGAGTTGCTGAAGGATGACGGGGTGTGGCTCAAGCTGTCCGCCGCGTACCGCAGTCAATCCGATCTGGCCCAGGCGTCGCATGCGCTGGCTCTGGTGCGCGACGCGAGTGGCGGTCTCCAGCGACTCGTCTGGGGCAGCGATTGGCCCAACACTCAGTTTGAACAGCAGACGGACTATGCCCGGCAAGTCGCTTTCCTCGAGGGCTTGCTGCCGGACGCGGCCGAGCGGGCGCATGTGCTCAAGGACAACCCAGCGAAGCTGTTTGGCTTCGACATTTCCCGCTAAACCATCAATAACAACAATAGGACTTCCATCATGATGAGCCTGCTCGTCGTCGCGGCAATCGTTGTCGCCGTCGCCCTCGGTTACAAAACCAAGATCAACATAGGCCTGTTTGCCATCGCTTTTGCTTACCTGATCGGCTGTTACGGTATGGGGTTGAGCCCGTCCGAAGTCATCAGCCTGTGGCCGCTGAAGATTTTCTTCATCATCTTCTCGGTTTGTCTGTTCTATAGTTTTGCCACCGTCAATGGCACGCTTGAAAAGCTGGCGGAGCATCTGATTTATCGATGCCGGTCGATGCCTCAACTGTTGCCGTTCGCGGTCTTCTTCACGGCAACCGCCATCTCGGCGATGGGGGCAGGCTACTACACAGTGTTGGCGTTCATGGCGCCCATCACGTTGCTGCTGTGTGAGCGCACCGGGATGAGCCTGATCACGGGCGGCATGGCGGTCAACTATGGCGCGTTGAGCGGAGCCAACTTCGTCTCCAGCCAGAGTGGTATCATTTTTCGTGGCTTGATGGTCAATGCCGGCATCCCGGAAAACGAGGCTTTCATCAACGCCGCAGCGATTTTCGCCAGTACCTTGGTGATACCGCTGGCGGTGATTTCGGTATTGGTGTTTCTCACCGGCCATGGCAAGGCGATGAAGGCGTCCGCTTATGCGGTCGCCGTGCCGACGCCGCTGAACCGCGAGCAGACAATCACCCTGTGGCTGACGTTGGCGATGATGGTGATCGTGCTGGCGGCGCCCATCGCGCAAATTGTCTTCCCGGACAACTCCACGGTGAGCTTCATCAATTCGAAGATGGACATCGGTTTGATCGCCAGCCTGTTCTCGGTGATCGCGCTCTTGCTGAAACTGGGCGACGAACGCAAGGCCATGGCGTCCGTGCCCTGGGGCACGCTGATCATGATCTGCGGTGTGGGCATGCTGATTTCGGTCGCGATCAAGGCCGGGACCATCGGCTTGCTGGCATCGTGGATGGGCAATAGCATTGCGCCGATCATGGTACCGATTGTCTTCGGTGTGGTGGCGGCGTTCATGTCACTGTTCTCCAGCACACTGGGGGTGGTGACGCCGGCGCTGTTCCCATTGGTGCCACCGCTTGCCACGGCACTGGGGCTCGATCCGATGATCCTGTTCGTGGCCATCGTCGTGGGCGCTCAAGCCACCTCCATCTCGCCGTTCTCCTCTGGTGGCAGCTTGATATTAGGCTCATGTACCACGGAGCATAGCCGCAGCTCATTGTTCCAGCAGCTCCTGTTTCGCGCAGCGCCTCTTGGCTTTGTCGCGGCACTGGTGTTCAACGCTGTCCTGACGTTCGTTTAAGCACGGCTCTTCACGGCTCGGCGCCTTTGCCGAGTCGTTGCGTTTGGCACGTCGATCAACCAATAGGGAAAAATGATCCTCATTGATGAGCCGGGAAGGGTGCCGGCCATCCGATATCGGTCAAATCGAATGGGATTGCTTGCCGTCACCCATCCCGTTAAGGCTTTGATCGCGCTATCTGCGTTAACGTAGCGAGGAAAAATACTGTGTAGGCGGTTTACCCAAGGCTTTCTTGAACATGGTGATGAAGGCATTAACAGAGTCATATCCCAGAATGCCCGCCACACGCTGCACGGAGACACCCTCCGCCAAATGACTCAGTGCGATCATCAAATGCAACTGTTGGCGCCAGCGTCCGAAGCTCAGCCCAGTCGTGCTTTCCACCAGTCTGGCCAGTGATCGTTCGCTGGTTGCAAGCCGAGTGGCCCACTCGCGCAAAGTGGTTCGGTCGCCGGGGTCTGCAAAAAGCGTATCTGCGATTTTTTTGATCTTAGGGTGGTCTGATATCGGCAAGTGCAGCTCTTTCAACGGGGCATCGCAAAGCTGCTCAAGCAGTACTGCAACCAGTCGCGCTGTCTTGCCCTCGGACAGATAAGAAGGTTCCTGTTCAGCGAGATGCAGGATCAATTCCCGGACAAGGGGCGTGATTGCAACCGTACAGCACGCTTCAGGCATAGCTGCTGCGCCGGGCTCAACAAACAGAAAGCAGGTACGAGCGTTTTCGGTCACTCGGCAACTGTGAGGAGTACCGCCCGGAATCCATACCGCGTGCTGGGGAGGGACAAGCCAGAGTGCATTTTGTACCTCACAACTCACTGCACCTTGCAAAGACAGGATCAGTTGCCCCTTACGATGATCATGCGGGCTGACACTCGAATGATTGAGTTCGGGCGCAACCTTGAGGGCGATCGCTGCCTCAGCGAAAAGATCTGAATCGAAATCTTCCGGGGAGGAAACGCCATTTTTTGAACTTGGCATAATTTAGGTATCAGGTGTCTTGATATCTATATTAGATAATTTTGGGACTCTCTACAGTTGTTCTCTTTTCCGAGGACAGATAGAGAATATGTCAGACACAAAAAACAAGTGGCGGGCTATTGCGCTCGTGGCAGGCATTCTACTTATTGCCGTAAACCTGCGCGTTCCCTTTACCAGCATCGCGCCCGTTTTGCCGCTGATCCAGAATGATTTTGGCTTGAGCGCCTCAGCTCTAGGCCTGCTTACTTCACTGCCATTACTTGCCTTTGCAGCCTTCTCCCCGCTCAGCGCATCGGTCGCCCGCAGGTTCGGCATCGAGCGCACGCTTTTCGGTGCACTGGTGGTCATTTCATCGGGCATCCTGCTCCGCTCCGCAGGCAGCGTATGCGCGTTGTACGCCGGTACGATACTGATAGGCACAGGGATCGCCCTGGGCAACGTGCTGCTGCCCGGCCTGATCAAACGCGACTTCTCGACAAAAATGGCTTCCATGACCGGCGCATACTCCATCACGATGGGCGCAGCGGGCGCTGTCGGTTCAGCCGTAATAATTCCGCTGACCCAATCATGGGGGTGGCCGATTGCCCTGAGTTTGTTGGTCGCAGCCCCGTTGTTGGCGCTGGTGGTGTGGCTGCCGCAGTTGAAAAAACACGAGCACGTAAAGCTGTCCGGTCCGAAACAAGCGCCAACCGTGGCCGTCTGGCGTTCGCCGCTGGCATGGCAGGTCACACTGTTCATGGGGCTGAACGCGATGCCTTTTTATGTTGCCGTCGGCTGGCTGCCGACCATTCTGATGGATCATGGCATATCCCCGGAGCAAGCAGGCACGGTACACGGCACGCTTCAACTGACCACGGCAATACCCGGCTTGATTCTAGCGGCCACGCTTCGCCGTCTCAAAGACCAGAAACTGGCAGCCGCTACCGTCAGCCTGTTAACCGCCTCATCCCTGATCGGGCTCATTTACGCGCCAGACTACGCCATGTTGTGGGCCGCGGTCCTGGGCTTCGGCTCTGGTGCCAGCATGATGCTTGGCCTGACCTTCATCGGCTTGCGCACAAAAAATGCCGGTGACACGGCGGCACTGTCAGGCATGGCGCAGTGCGTCGGCTACCTGATGGCAGCCGCAGGCCCCTTGCTGCTGGGCCAACTGCACGACTGGACCGGGGGCTGGACAGCACCGCTGCTGATCACAGCCGCAATCTCCGTAGCCGGCGCATTCACCGGCATGCTGGCCGGGCGCAACGTTCAACTTGAATCTGCTGAATCATCGTCGCGAACAAGCCCAGCAATCCAGTCAGCGAATGCGCTCACAGCTGGCGATAGAAAGCGCTGATGCGGGTATAGCAGGTGCACAGGAACCGATGCGGGCTGCCAGTCAGCAAGCACTTCAACCAGCCGCCCTTCTCGCAGATGCTCGCTGACCACGTTCTCAGCGAGCTGCACTAGCCCGAAGCCTTCAAGGCACATTTTGATATAGAGCCCAGTCTCGTTGACAGCCGCTTTGCCGTTCACAGGGACTGAGATCTTGTCGGTGCCACGGGCGAAGCGCATTTCGCTTGCTTGCCGTGCGCGGCCCGAGAAGTAATGGATGGCCCGGTGGTGAGACAAGTCTTGCGGAGTTTGCGGAGTACCGTTTTCTTCGAGATAGGCGACAGACGCACAGGTCACCCAGCGAAACCGGCCGAGTGGGCGCGCAACGAGCGTTGAGTCATCGAGCTCGCCTGTACGAATAACGCAATCGACACCCTCTTGAACCAGATCAACCTGCCGATCGTTCACGCCTATCATCAGGTAGATATCCGGGTAGCGCCTGTAAAAGTCTTGCAGGTTTGGCATGACGATGAAGTGTGCAATGCCACCCGGCATATCGACACGCAAACGCCCCTGTGGCCGCTTTACGGAATCCGTCAGGCTGGTCTCTGTGTGTTCGATCAGCTCCAATATTTCCCGGCATTGCGCCAGATATTGAGCGCCCTCAGGCGTCAGGCTGACTCGCCGTGTGGTTCTGTTCAGCAAGCGCACTTGCAGGTACTTCTCAAGATTTTTAACGCTGCTGGTGACCGTCGAGGCTGGCAAAGAGAGCGTCTGTGCCGCCTGGATAAAGCTTCCTGCCTCAGCCACGCGGACGAAAACCTGCATCGCTTGAATACGGTCCATGACTGTTAGCAGCCTCAAAGCAGTGATCGGGAAAGGCCTTATTATTCGTGGAAATTGAATAATTAAAACAGTTTTACCATCTTTTTCCCGCAGTATCGCCTTGCGTACATTGCTTCCAACGAAATGTGAAGAGGTGTACAGAAAATGGCCGAATATAACCGCAGCATCGTGCTGGCCCCGGCCGCTCCCGCCGCCTGCACCCTTATCCGCGGCGCCACTGTGCTGAGCATGGACGGCGATATCGGTAATCTGGCGCGCGGCGATATCTTTATCGAGGGCAGCACCATCACGGCCATCGGTGAAAACATCGAGGCCGGCGACGCCGTTGTTCTCGAGGCATCCGGCATGATTGCCATGCCCGGCATGGTCGATACGCATCGTCACTCCTGGGAGGGCCAACTGCGTCGAATCAATCCGAATGCCCAAACCCTGGAAGACTACTGCAACGCAACGCACTTCTCGTTCGCCAAATACTATCGCCCGGCTGACATGTATATCGGCAATCTACTGACTGCATTGGGCTGCATCGATGCGGGCATCACGACCGTGGTCGATAACTCGCACAACAGCCGCACCGGCGCGCACTCCGACGCCGCGGTCGAGGCGCTGCTCGATGCTGGTATCCGGTCTGTACACGCCTCCGGTGCGCCGGTTTCTGGTGAATGGGACAAAGCCCATTGGCCCGGCAACCTAGAGCGCCTGCAGGAAAAATACGTCAGGAACGGTGACAACCCGCTGCTCTCGCTGGCGGTGATGGCGCAGCTGGAACCTGAACTGTGGGCTGAAGCCCGGCGTCTGGGGCTGCCGATCATCACTGAGTTTTTTGGTGGGGACATGGCAGCTGAGTTGGAGGGTTTGCATCGCGAGGGCCTGCTGCGCACCGATAACATCTTCAACCACTGCACCTCGCTGCCGGACGCCGGCTGGAAAATCCTTCGCGAGGCTGGCGTGCGGGTCAACGTATGCCCGCGTTCAGATGCCCACTACGGCATCGAAGATGGAATGTTCGCCATGCAGTCGGCCCAGCGTCACGGCATCAGTCCGGGGCTGAGTGTCGATAACGAAACCTCCTACAGCGGTGACATGTTCATGGAGATGCGGGTGGCGTTCTATCTGCAGCGCGTCATGGGCATGCATCAGCAGCGCTGCTGCGGCGCAGCACATCATCCGGTGACCCTGCCTGCTCATGGCCTGCTCAAAGCCGCCACTCTCGACGGCGCTACCTGTGCCGGATTGCAGGACAAAGTCGGCAGCCTGGCCCCCGGCAAACAGGCCGACCTGATCCTTATCAACGCGCAGGACATCAACCTTTACCCGTCGGGTAACGCATTCGGCACCGTGGTACACGCGGCCGAACGCAGCAATGTCGACACGGTCATGATTGGCGGGCGCATCGTCAAGCGCGGCGGCAAGGTGCTGGGCGTGGACAGCGAAAGGCTGCGTGCAGCAATCGACGAATCCCGTGAGCATCTGTTTGCTGCCGCAGGCTACCAGCCGGATATTTTTGCCGAGACATTTATGCCGCTTGAGTCAGCCAAGTAAGGAGACGCGAGATGAACGCAGCCTACTACCTGCTGGCCATCGCCGCAGGGCTTGGCATAACCCTGCAGACCACGCTGAATGGTCAACTCGCTAAAGGTGTGGGTGGAGATTCCGTAGCGGCGGCGCTGTTCTCATTTACTGCCGGAGCGGTATGCCTGGGCGTCTTTTCATTGATGCGTGGCGGGATAGTGGCCTCACTGGCGGCTATACCTGCCCAGCCCTGGTGGAGCCTGCTGGGCGGTCTGCTGGGTGCCGGTGCCTTGCTTAGTTATGTGGTGCTTGCGCCAAAAATCGGCCTGTCAGCCCTACTGGGCCTCGCTATCGCAGGTCAGATTATCTCTTCACTGGTTATCGATCATTTCGGATTGATGGGGGCATCGGAAAGGCCGGTGTCTCTCGTCAAGTTGGCCGGGGCGATGGTGATGCTCGCAGGCTTGGCCATCGCCCTGTTCGGTGACAGGTGGTCAGCGCTTTTCTCCAACTGACTGCCTTGTTTACCCCATCCTGTTTCGTAGGACGCAACCATGTTTAAAACCCTAACCGACACCGCCAGTCTTCTTGGCGAATGCCCTGTCTGGTGCGAAAGAACGGAGGGGCTTTCACAGAGCCAGCTTGCGCACCGTCATGGCATGAGCCGCTCCACCATTTCGCGGGGCGAGAACAACACGATCTCCGAAGTTCGCGGCGGTAGGAGAGAAGATGACTGCTGCATGGACGGCAGGGCTGGCAAAAAGTATCGCAGTGCAATGATCTTCCCGGTTGATGCTTACCTGCGCGCAATATCCGAAAAGTAAAACTTGTCCAACGTATGCCGCGACTCGGTGTACTCGAACTGCCGCCCGTCCTGCAAAAACGTCTGGTTGCTCACCACGATCACATGGCTCTGCCCTTCGAGGTCAAGGTGTGCCTGGTCGTCCTTGCCGCGTGGCAGGGCTTCGATAGTGCGTTGGGCGTAGGCGATCTGCAGTTGCAAGGTCTGTTCAATGAACGCGTAGATCGACTGTTCGGCGATGTCGCGGTCCAAACCCGGGATCACATCAGCGACGAAGTGGTTGATGTCGAGGATCACGCGTTTACCGCCGATGCGCCTTACCCGCTTGATGCGGGTGATCAGCGTACCGGGCTCTGCTTCGATGTGCTGCAGCAGTGAACCCTCCAGTGGGCATTGGGTGAACTCGACCACTTCAGTGTGTACGTCGTCGCCCAGGTCGGCGTGGGTTTCGTGGAAGCTGACGATGCCGCCGAGTTGGAACTCGATCGGGTTGGGCGACAACACGAACGTGCCCTTGCCATGGATTTTTTGCGCGAACCCACGCTCCTGCAACTGCTCGATGGCGCGACGCACGGTGCCTCGGCTGGCCTGGTAGCTGTCCATCAGTTCGGTTTCGGAGGGAAGGCGCGTGCCGCGCTGCAGGCGTTCGGTGGTGATGCTGGCAAGCAGATCCGTGTAGATCTGGTTGTATTTGCTCATGGGGATGGCTCTTTGCCGGGGTTGCGGTCAAGGCAGGAACCTTAGTGGCAGAGAGGGGGTTTGTCCATTAGGCCCTTGGATTTATGCGGCTTGCAGCGATGCGGCGGCCTACAGGAAATAAACAAAATCAGACTCGTACAGACGAGCTGTTGCTTTAACTCGTACAGACGAGTACTTTTGCCCTCGGCGTGCTGCCAATGACTGCCCCTCAAATAAAAAAATCAAAGTGGAAAACAAGCATGAGCCACGACTATTCGAACATTGCCCGCGAGATCCTCGAAAACCTCGGGGGCCGCGACAACCTTGAGCAAGCTGCCCACTGCGTGACCCGCCTGCGCCTGGCGCTCAAGGACCCGAGCCTGGTCAATGGCAGCGCGCTGAGCCAGGTCGATCTGGTCAAGGGTTCGTTCTTCACCGGCGGCCTGTTCCAAGTGGTGATCGGTCCCGGCGAAGTGGAAAGGGTCTACGCCGCCCTGCGCGAACAGACCGGTCTCGCCGCCGCCACCATCGCCGATGTGAAGAAGAAGGGCGCCGACAAGACCAACGCTATGCAGCGCCTGGTGCGGGTGTTTTCCGATGTGTTCATGCCGATCCTGCCCGCGCTGATCATCGCCGGCCTGTTGATGGGCGTGAACAACCTGATGGGCGCCAAGGGCATGTTCATCGAGGGCAAGACGCTGCTCGAGGCCTATCCAAACCTGGATGGGCTGTGGAGCCTGATCAACCTGATGGCCAACACCTCGTTCGTGTTCCTGCCGGCGCTGGTCGGCTGGTCGGCGGCCAAGCGCTTCGGCGGCAGTGAAATCCTTGGCATCGTGCTGGGCCTGATGCTGGTGCACCCGGACCTGCTCAACGCTTGGAACTACGGCAAAGCCGTGGCCGGGCTCGACGGCCAGAGCCTGCCGTACTTCGATATTTTTGGCTGGTTCCAGATCGAAAAAGTCGGCTACCAGGGGCAGATCCTGCCGATCCTGATGGCGGCGTATGTGATGAGCGTGATCGAGAAATGGTTGCGGGCGCGGGTGCCCAATGCGATTCAACTGCTCGTCGTGCCGATTACCACCATCGTCGTTACCGGTGTGCTGGCCCTGGCGATTATCGGCCCGGTGACCCGTCACCTCGGCATCCTGATCACCGAAGGCGTGGTCACCCTGTTTGACCTGGCGCCGATGGTCGGCGGGGCGATTTTCGGCCTGCTGTATGCGCCGCTGGTGATCACCGGCATGCACCACATGTTCCTTGCCGTGGACCTGCAACTGATCTCCACCCAGGGCGGCACCTTTATCTGGCCGATGATCGTCATGTCCAACCTGGCCCAGGGCAGCGCCGCGCTCGCGGTGTTCTACATGAGCCGCAATGCGCGGGACAAAAGCATGGCTTCGACTTCGGCAATTTCGGCGTATTTCGGCATCACTGAACCGGCGATGTTCGGGGTGAATTTGCGCTTCAAGTTTCCGTTTTATGCGGCCCTTGTTGGCTCGGCGCTGGGCAGCATTTTCCTCGCGCTGAACAAGGTGCAGGCCTCGGCCATTGGGGTGGGGGGCTTGCCTGGATTTATCTCGATCGTGCCGCAATCCATCGCGGTGTTTGTGATCGGCATGGTCATCGCGATGGTGGTGCCGTTTGTTTTGACCTGTGCGTTGAGCATGAAGATTGTTCGGCCCGGATACAGGGTCGCCTGATCTGGCGCCTTCGCCAGCACACAACTCTACTGAAGGAACCCACCATGCAAAACTGGCAACACTCGGTGATCTACCAGATCTACCCCAAAAGCTTCCACAGCCACGCGGGTAACGCCACCGGTGACCTGCTGGGCATCGTGGACAAACTCGATTACCTGAAATGGCTGGGCGTGGACTGCCTGTGGATCACCCCGTTCTTGCGCTCGCCGCAACGGGACAACGGCTATGACATCAGCGACTACTACGCCATCGACCCGAGCTACGGGACCATGGCCGACTGCGACCTGCTGATCAGCGAAGCGGCCAAACGTGGCATTAAGCTGATGCTGGATATCGTGGTCAACCACACCTCCATCGAGCACGAGTGGTTCCAGCAGGCGCGCAGCAGCCTCGATAACCCGTACCGCGACTTCTACATCTGGCGCGACCAGCCGAACAACTGGGAATCCAAGTTCGGCGGCTCGGCCTGGGAATACGAGGCGCAAACCGGCCAGTACTTCCTGCACCTGTTCGACCACACCCAGGCCGACCTCAATTGGGACAACCCCCAGGTGCGCGCCGAAGTGTTCAAGCTGATGCGCTTCTGGCGCGACAAGGGCGTGGGCGGTTTCCGCCTGGACGTGATCAACCTGATCTCCAAGCCCGCCGACTTTCCCGAAGACAACAGCGACGGCCGCCGCTTTTACACCGACGGCCCGAATGTGCACGAATACCTGCAGGAAATGCACCGCGAAGTCTTCGAAGGGCATGACCTGATCAATGTCGGCGAGATGTCATCCACCAGCCTCGAACACTGCATTCGCTACTCGCGGCCGGAGTCGAAAGAGCTGTCGATGACCTTTAACTTTCATCACCTGAAAGTGGACTACCCGAACCTGCAGAAGTGGGTGAAAGCTGACTTCGATTTCCTGCAACTCAAGCAGATCCTCTCCGACTGGCAAATGGGCATGCAAGCCGGTGGCGGCTGGAACGCGCTGTTCTGGTGTAACCACGACCAGCCACGGGTGGTCTCGCGTTTTGGCGATGACGGCGAGCACCGCGTGGTCTCGGCCAAGATGCTCGCCACCGCGCTGCACTTCCTCCAGGGCACGCCGTTCGTGTACCAGGGCGAAGAGTTGGGCATGACCAATCCGGGCTTCGACAGGATCGAGCAGTACCGCGATGTGGAGACGCTGAATATCTTCCGCCTCAAGCGCGATGTCGGCGAGTCCGAGACGTCGAGCATGGCGGCGATCATGCAGAAGTCGCGGGACAACGGTCGCACGCCGATGCAGTGGAATGCGGCGGAAAATGCGGGTTTCAGCGCCGGCGAGCCCTGGATCGGTATTCCGGAAAATGCTTCAACAATCAATGTCGAAAGCCAGCTGGATGACCCGGATTCAGTGCTGCATCACTACCGTGTGCTGATTGCCTTGCGCCGGCATGAGCCTCTGATCCAAGAAGGTGTGTACCGTCAACTGCTGCAAGACCACTTACAGGTCTGGGCGTACCTGCGCGAAGGCCATGGCGAGCGCCTGCTGGTGCTGAACAACTTCTACGGCACGCCCTGCGACATCCAACTGCCGGACACCGTGATCAACCCTGCAAGTGAACAACGCCTGCTGATCAGCAACTACCCCGACTGCCCGCAACGTACCGCCACGGTGGCGCTGCGTCCTTACGAATCGTTTGTGCTGCACCTCAAGGACTGAGACTCGTTGTAACCCCGTGTGGGAGCACGGGGCGCTTTGAAAAAACATAATAAAAATATCGGAGTGCTTTATGAAAACAACAATAAAGCTGGGCCTCGTTGCGTCTTGTTTAAGCCTGCCTATTGGCGCTCAAGCCTTGGAATTTGCCGGTTACGTGCGCAGTGGCGCGGGGACTTCAACGGGCAGCGGCCCACAGCAATGTTTCCAACTGCCGGGGGCGCAAACCAAATACCGCCTGGGTAACGAATGCGAGCAGTACGGCGAACTGGAGTTGCGCCAGGACCTGGTTACCCTCGACGACGGCTCGGTGCTCAGCGTCGATGCCATGGCGTCGCTCTACAACAAGTACGACCGTGAACTGAAGTTCCAGGGCGAGAACAACGGCACCGCGCGCATGCCGCAGATGTATGCGCAGTGGTCCAACCTGCCCAGCCTCAATGGCGGCTCGCTGTGGGCCGGTCGGCGTTACTACAAGCGTAACGACATCCATATCTCCGACTTCTACTACTGGAACCAGAGCGCCACGGGCGGGGGGATCGAGGACGTACTGATCGGCGACCTCAAGTACAGCTACGCGATTTCCCGCAAGGACAACCTGTACCAGAAGGAATACGCCACCCGTCACGACTTCAACGTCGCAGGCTTCAAGACTAACCCTGGCGGCGAATTGGAGCTGGGCTTGAGCTACATCGAAAAAGCGGGCGGGCGTGACACCAACAGCGGCTGGGCGATCACCGCGCAGCACGTGCAAAAACCTTTCCTGGGCGCCAAGAACAAGTTTGCCTTGCAGTATGGCGAAGGCCCAGGCACTGGCCTGGGTTACACCGGCAATACCTTCCTGGATAACAGCAGCAAAAGTTACCGCGCCGTGGAGTTTTTCGACTGGCAGGTGACTCCGCGTTTCGGTGGGCAGATCGAGGCGGTGTACCAGAAGGACATTCGTCCCGGCAGCCAGGATCAGACCTGGATGTCCCTCGGTGTGCGCCCGGCGTACGCCATCAGCGAGCAGTTCAAGCTGGTCACCGAGCTTGGGCATGATCAGGTCGACGCCAGCGGCGGCACGCGCAAGCTGAGCAAATTTACCTTCGCCCCAACCTGGTCGCCCAAAGGCCCGGATTTCTGGGCGCGGCCGCAAGTGCGCTTGTACTACACCTATGCAACGTGGAACGAAGCGGCCAAGCGCGCGGCGAATGAATTGGCGGCGGGGTCGGCGTTGTCAGACACCGGCTCCTACGGCACGGCGCGGCATGGGGCGAACGTTGGTGTGCAAGTTGAATATTGGTGGAAATAACTAGACGGGTGTACACGGACTAAACATGTGGGAGGCAAGTCGAATCGTCATACCGCCGCTCCCACATTTTGATCGTCGTTACTCCAAATTTTTGCATCCAGCCAATGATATTTACAGAACAAAACAGCAGGTGAAGCCATGATCACAACTCAACCCCTGGAACTGCTGGCGCCCTTGTCGGGTGTGCTGCTGGCGTTGGACAAAGTGCCCGACCCGGTATTCTCCAGCCGCCTGATCGGCGACGGCCTGTGCATCGACCCCACGTCGCAGACCCTCTGCGCGCCACTGGCCGGGGTGATCAGTAATATCCAGGACAGTGGGCATGCCGTCAGCATCACCGACGACAACGGCGTCCAGGTGCTGATGCATATCGGCCTGGACACCGTGAACCTGGCAGGCCAGGGCTTCACTCGGCAGGTGCAGGAAGGCCAGCGGGTGGAGGCCGGGCAAGCGCTGATCGAATTCGATGCCGATTATGTGGCGCTCAATGCGCGCAGTTTGCTGACCTTGATGCTGGTGGTCAGCGGCGAGCCGTTTACCCTGTTGGCGAACGGTCTTGTGGCGGTCGGCCAGCCGTTGTTGCAGTTATCCCCACGTGAAACTGTTGAAACGCTGGACGAGGAGGACGGCGATGCGCTGTTCTCCAAACCGCTGACCTTGCCTAACCCCAACGGTTTGCACGCCCGCCCTGCGGCGGTGCTCGCCCAGGCGGCGAAGGGTTTCAATGCGAGCATCTACCTGCACAAGCAAACCCAGAGCGCCAATGCGAAGTCGCTAGTAGCGATCATGGCGTTGCAAACCGTGCAGGGCGACACCGTGCAAGTGAGCGCGGCAGGGGAGGAGGCCGAGGCGGCGATCAACGCGCTGGTGGGCTTGTTGGCTGAAGGCTGTGGCGAGGCGGTTGCGACCGTTGCTGAACCGGTCGCGGCGGTATTGTCGGCAACGCTGCTGCGGGGCGTGTGTGCGTCACCGGGTTCGGCGTTTGGCCAGGTCGTTCAAGTGACCGAGCCTGAGCTGGCTATCATTGAACACGGCACGGGTGAAACCGCTGAACGTGCTGCCCTGGCGCGTGGCCTGCTGGCTGCAACCGAAGCGCTGCAAGCTCTGCAAGACAAGGCCGCCGGCAGTGCCCAGGCAGAGATCTTCCGGGCACATCAGGAACTGCTCGAAGACCCAACCTTGCTGGAACAAGCCCACAGCCTGCTGGCTGACGGCAAGAGCGCCGTATTTGCCTGGAACCGTGCCACGGTCGCGACGGCCAGCGTGTTCCAGGGCTCAGGCAATGCTCTGCTTGCCGAACGTGCGGCAGACCTGGCCGACGTCGGCCAGCGCGTGCTGAAACTGATCCTCGGCATTCAAGACAGCGCCTGGGACTTGCCGGAACGCGCGATCCTGATCGCTGAACAACTGACGCCGTCGCAGACCGCCAGCCTGGATACACGCAAGGTGCTGGGTTTCGTCACGGTCGGCGGCGGCGCAACCAGCCACGTCGCGATCCTCGCCCGCGCCCTGGGTTTACCAGCGATTTGCGGTGTGTCGGCCCAAGTGCTGGCGTTGGCCAATGGCAAACAGGTCCTGCTCGACGCCGACAAAGGCGAGCTGCACCTTGAGCCGAACCTGGCCGAGATCGAACAGTTGGAGGCGGCGCGCATGCAACAGGCGCTGCGCCATCAGCGCGACGTGGCGCACGCGTCTCTACCGGCAACCACCCGCGATGGCCATCACGTCGAAGTCACCGCCAACGTGGCTTCGTTGACGCAGGTGGAACAGTCCTTGAACCTCGGCGGGGAAGGCGTCGGCCTGTTGCGCTCGGAATTTCTCTACCTGGACCGCAACCGCGCGCCGAGCCCCGACGAGCAAGCGGCGACCTACACCGCGATCGCCCGTGCCCTGGGCTCCGAGCGCAACCTTGTGGTGCGCACCCTCGACGTTGGTGGCGACAAACCGTTGACCTATGTGCCCATGGACGCCGAGACCAACCCATTCCTCGGTTTGCGCGGCATCCGCCTGTGCCTGGAGCGCCCGGAGTTGCTGCGCGAACAGTTCCGCGCGATCCTCGCCAGTGCCGGTTTTGCGCGGTTGCATATCATGTTGCCGATGGTCAGCCTGCTGTCGGAGTTGCGCCTAGCCCGTAAGATCCTCGAAGAGGAAGCGCTGGCGCTGGGGCTCAGCGAGTTGCCGAAGCTGGGGATCATGATTGAAGTACCGTCTGCCGCCTTGATGGCGGACGTGTTCGCGCCCCATGTGGATTTCTTTTCTATCGGCACCAACGATTTGACCCAATACACCCTCGCCATGGACCGCGACCATCCGCGCCTGGCCGGCCAGGCCGACAGCTTCCACCCGGCGGTGTTGCGCTTGATCGCCACCACGGTCAAGGCCGCGCATGCTCATGGCAAGTGGGTCGGCGTGTGCGGTGCACTGGCGTCCGAAGCGCTGGCGGTGCCGGTGCTGATCGGGCTGGGTGTGGATGAGTTGTCGGTCAGCGTGCCGTTGATCCCCACCATCAAGGCCACCGTGCGCGAGCTGGACCTGGCTGGCTGCCAGATCATTGCCCGCCAGGTGCTCGGCCTGGAAGAAGCCGGTCAGGTGCGTGAGGCATTGCGCCAATATCACGCGGCTACCGTTGAAACCTCACCTGTTGTGGAGCTTTGAGCATGTTCGAGAAATTGCAGCAGGCGTTCTGGAAGGCCCTCACGCCGGATTTGATTGCCGAGACGGTAGCGGCGCCGGGTTTGTTGTCGGCTGATGTGCTACGGGCGTTGGGCGGCGCGGATAATCTCAAGTCGCAGCAGCGGGTGGCGCTGACGCGGGTGCGGGTGCAGCTGCAGGATGCTGCGAAGGTGGATGCTGCAGCGTTAAAGGCTGCGGGTGTGCCTGGGGTGATGGTGTTGGCGGGTGGGGTCGTGCACCTGCTTACCGGGCTGGGCTCGGTCTAGAGATCAACGCAGATCAATGTGGGAGCCGGGCTTGCCCGCGATAGCGGTGTGTCAGGCTGCGGGTATTTCGACTGCCAGGCCGCCATCGCGGGCAAGTCGCACCGCCGCTCCCGCAGGGTTTTGCAGCGTGTTGAATAGCGTGTCTTACAGCTGCGAGTTATCTTCCGGCGGCTTGGTCTTATCCACACCCGGCACGTGCAGGTTGCCCTCAACCACCTGGTTACCTTCCAACTGCGGCTGCGTCACCCAAGTCAGAATGTCGTAATACCGCCGGATGTTCGCCACAAAATGCACCGGCTCACCACCGCGCGCATAACCGTAGCGCGTCTTGCTGTACCACTGCTTTTGCGACAGGCGCGGCAGCATCTTCTTCACATCCAGCCACTTGTTCGGGTTCAAACCTTCGCGCTTGGCCAGCGTGCGCGCATCTTCCAGATGGCCGCTGCCCACGTTGTAGGCGGCGAGGGCAAACCAGGTGCGATCCGGCTCGGCGATGCTGTTGTCCAGTTCATCCTTGATCTTGGCCAGGTACTTGGCGCCGCCCATGATGCTTTGCTTGGGGTCCAGGCGGTTGGACACGCCCATCGCCTGGGCGGTGTTCTGGGTCAGCATCATCAGGCCGCGCACGCCGGTCTTGGAGGTGACGGTCGGTTGCCACAGCGATTCTTGATAGCCAATGGCTGCCAACAGGCGCCAATCGACCTTCTCTTTCTTGGCATAGGCCCGGAAGTTTTTCTCATACTTGGGCAACCGCTGCTGCAGATGCTGGGCAAAGGTGTAGGCGCCTACGTAGCCGAGTACATCGACGTGCCCGTAATAGCGGTCTTTGAGACGCTGCAGGGTGCCGTTCTTCTCGACCTTGTCCAGGTAACTGTTGATCTCGTTGAGCAGGCTGTTGTCTTCACCCGCCGCCACGGCCCAGCTCTGATTGCTGGGATCGCCCAGGTCGAAGGCCACGCGCACTTTGGGGAAGTACACCTGGTTCATGGCGACTTCGTTGGAGTCCACCAGGGTCAGGTCGATTTGCCCCTCGTCCACCATGCGCAGCAGGTCGACGACTTCAACGGCGTCGGACTCTTCGTATTCAATCGCAGGATTCTGCTTCTTGAGCGCCGCCAGTTGTTCGGCGTGGGTGCTGCCCTTGAGCACCATGATCTTCTTGCCCACCAGGTCTGCCGCGTTCGTCGGGCGGGACTGGCCATTGCGATAGATGATCTGTGGGGTGACTTCTAAATAAGGGTGGGAGAAACGCACCTGCGTCCGGCGCTGTTCGCTGCTGACCAGGCCTGCGGCAGCGAGGACCGGGCCGTTGGGCTTGCCCAACTGGCCAAACAGGTCATCCAGGTTGTCGGCGGTCTCGATCTCCAGCTTTACCCCCAGGTCGTCGGCAAAGCGTTTGACCAGTTCGTATTCGAAACCGGTTTCACCGTTGCGGTCCTGGAAATACGTGGCCGGACTGTTTCGGGTGATCACCCGCAATACGCCATCCTCCTTGATTCGCTCGAGCGTGCTGGGCTTATCAACACAGGCGCTGAGCATCAGGAAGAGTCCGGTTGCGATAAGCCATTTGGCGCATCGCGGGCGCAAAGCAGTTGGGGAGAACATCTGCGCAGTATACGCAAACGGCCCACGGCGCCATATCTCGACAGCGCGGGACTTGTCTGCTAGCGCTTGCAAAACTGTGCTGCAGCCCGCAGAAACGGGGCTTGGCGAGGGATTGTGACGGTTAAAATAACTGCGCGGAATACCCCGGACGCCCCCTCAAAAGCGGTGCAATCCGGCCAACTGACGTCTGGCAGTCGCCACCGGTAGCGTTTCGGGTGCCGTTGGCGGCGGTTTACGCTAGAATGCACGGCCTCAAAGCACACCCCTTCCCGAGGCTGTCCCGAAGATGTTGATCCTGCGCGGCGCTCCTGCCCTTTCTGCCTTTCGCCACAGCAAACTCCTTGAGCAACTGAGCCAGAAGGTTCCAGCGGTTACAGGCCTGTATGCTGAATTTGCTCACTTCGCCGACGTTACCGGCGTGTTGGCCGCCGACGAACAGCAAGTGCTCGCACGCCTTCTGAAGTACGGCCCGAGCGTTCCCGTTCAAGAGCCCAATGGCCGCTTGTTTCTGGTTCTGCCACGGTTCGGCACCATTTCGCCCTGGTCGAGCAAGGCCAGCGATATCGCCCGTAACTGTGGCCTGGAAAAAATCCAGCGCCTGGAGCGTGGTATTGCCTTCTATGTCGCGGGCCAGTTCAGCGATGCCGACGCCGAGTTGATCGCCAGCAGCCTGCACGACCGCATGACCCAGATCATCGTCAGCCAGATGGAACAGGCTGCCGGCCTGTTCAGCCACGCCGAGCCCAAGCCGCTGACCGCGATTGACGTGCTCGGCGGTGGCCGCGCCGCCCTTGAGAAGGCCAACACCGAGTTGGGCCTGGCCCTGGCCGAAGACGAGATCGACTACCTGGTCAACGCTTTCAACGGCTTGAAGCGCAACCCGCACGACATCGAACTGATGATGTTTGCCCAGGCCAACTCCGAGCACTGCCGTCACAAGATCTTCAACGCCAGTTGGGACATCGACGGCGAGAGCCAGGAAAAAAGCCTGTTCGGCATGATCAAGAACACCTACGTGATGCACAGCGAAGGCGTTCTGTCGGCTTATAAGGACAACGCCTCGGTCATCGTCGGCTCTGTTGCCGGCCGTTTCTTCCCGGACCCTGAGACCCGCCAGTACGGCGCGGTGCAGGAGCCGGTGCACATCCTGATGAAGGTTGAAACCCACAATCACCCGACCGCGATTGCCCCGTTCCCTGGCGCAGCCACCGGTTCAGGCGGCGAAATCCGCGACGAAGGTGCTACCGGCCGTGGCGCCAAGCCCAAGGCTGGCCTCACCGGTTTCACCGTGTCCAACCTGCAGATCCCCGGCTTCGAACAGCCGTGGGAAGTGCCGTACGGCAAGCCTGAGCGCATCGTGACCGCACTCGACATCATGATCGAAGGCCCGCTGGGCGGCGCCGCGTTCAACAACGAATTCGGTCGTCCGGCGTTGACCGGTTATTTCCGTACCTTCGAACAGTCCATCACCACCCCGCGTGGCGATGAAGTGCGCGGCTACCACAAGCCGATCATGTTGGCCGGCGGCATGGGCAACATCCGTGAAGAACACGTCAAGAAAGGCGAGATCCTGGTCGGCTCCAAGCTGATCGTCCTCGGCGGCCCGGCGATGTTGATCGGCCTGGGCGGCGGCGCAGCGTCCTCCATGGCCACCGGCACCAGCTCGGCGGACCTGGACTTCGCTTCGGTACAGCGCGAGAACCCAGAGATGGAGCGCCGGTGCCAGGAAGTCATCGACCGTTGCTGGCAGTTAGGTGACAAGAACCCGATCAGCTTCATCCACGACGTCGGCGCCGGTGGTTTGTCCAACGCCTTCCCCGAACTGGTCAACGATGGCGACCGTGGCGGCCGTTTCGAACTACGCAACATTCCAAACGACGAACCGGGCATGGCCCCGCACGAAATCTGGAGCAACGAATCCCAGGAACGCTACGTTCTGGCCGTTGGCCCTGAAGACTTCGCGCGCTTCCAGGCCATCTGCGAACGCGAGCGTTGCCCGTTTGCCGTGGTCGGCGAAGCCACGGCCGAGCCGCAACTGACCGTCACCGACAGCCACTTCGGCAACAGCCCGGTGGACATGCCACTCGAAGTGCTGCTGGGCAAAGCCCCGCGCATGCACCGTTCGGCCGTGCGTGAAGCCGAGCTGGGCGATGATTTCGACCCAAGCACCCTGGAGCTGGCCGACAGTATCGAACGCGTGCTGCACCACCCAGCCGTGGCGAGCAAAAGCTTCCTGATCACCATCGGCGACCGCACCATCACTGGCCTGGTTGCCCGTGACCAAATGGTCGGCCCGTGGCAGGTTCCGGTGGCAGACGTTGCCGTCACCGCCACCAGCTTCGACGTCTACACCGGTGAAGCCATGGCCATGGGCGAGCGTACGCCGCTGGCCCTGCTGGACGCTCCGGCGTCGGGCCGCATGGCGATTGGTGAAACCCTCACCAACATCGCGGCTTCGCGTATCGGTAAATTGTCCGACATCAAACTGTCGGCCAACTGGATGTCCGCTGCCGGTCACCCGGGTGAAGATGCACGCCTGTATGACACGGTTAAAGCAGTCGGCATGGAGCTGTGCCCGGAGCTGGGCATCACCATTCCGGTAGGCAAGGACTCCATGTCCATGGCCACCCGCTGGAACGAAGACGGCACCGACAAGAGCGTCACCTCGCCGCTGTCGCTGATCGTTACCGGTTTTGCACCGGTCACCGACATCCGCCAGACCCTGACCCCGCAACTGCGCATGGACAAGGGCACCACCGACCTGATCCTGATCGACCTCGGCCGTGGCCAGAACCGCATGGGCGCGTCGATCCTGGCACAGACCCATGGCAAGCTCGGCAAGCACGCGCCGGACGTCGACGACGCCGAAGACCTCAAAGCCTTCTTCGCCGTGATCCAGGGCCTGAATGCCGACGGCCACCTGCTGGCCTACCACGACCGTTCCGATGGCGGCTTGCTGACCAGCGTCGTGGAAATGGCTTTCGCCGGTCACTGCGGCCTGAACATCGTGCTCGACAGCGTTGCCGAGGATGCGTCTGAAATCAACGGCATCCTGTTCAACGAAGAGCTGGGCGCCGTGATCCAGGTGCGCCAGGACGCGACCCCGGACGTACTCGCCCAATTCAGCGCCGCCGGCCTGGACGACTGCGTGGCGGTGATCGGCCAGCCGATCAACAACGGCGAGATCAACATCTCCTTCAATGGCGACACCGTGTTTGCCGGCCAGCGCCGCTTGCTGCAACGCCAGTGGGCCGAGACCAGCTTCCAGATCCAGCGTCTGCGTGACAACGTCGAGTGCGCTGAGCAGGAGTTCGACCTGATCCTGGAAGAAGACAACCCGGGCCTGAGCACCAAGCTCAGCTTCGACGTCAACCAGGACATCGCAGCGCCTTACATCAAGAAAGGCATTCGTCCACACGTTGCGGTTCTGCGTGAGCAGGGCGTCAACGGCCAGGTGGAAATGGCGGCCGCGTTCGACCGCGCCGGCTTCAATGCGATCGACGTGCACATGAGCGACATTCTCGCCGGTCGCGTTGATCTCAATGAGTTCAAAGGCCTCGTCGCCTGCGGCGGCTTCTCCTACGGCGACGTGCTGGGTGCCGGTGAAGGCTGGGCCAAATCGGCCCTGTTCAACAGCCGTGCCCGCGACGCGTTCCAGGGTTTCTTCGAGCGCAACGACAGCTTCACCCTGGGTGTGTGCAACGGTTGCCAGATGATGTCCAACCTCAGCGAACTGATTCCGGGCAGCGAGTTCTGGCCGCACTTTGTGCGCAACCGTTCCGAGCAGTTCGAAGCCCGTGTTGCCATGGTGCAGGTGCAGGAATCCAACTCGATCTTCCTGCAAGGCATGGCCGGTTCGCGCATGCCCATCGCCATCGCCCACGGTGAAGGCCATGCCGAGTTCGCCAGCGAAGAAGCCCTGCTCGAAGCCGACCTGTCCGGCACCGTGGCGCTGCGTTTCGTCGACAACCACGGCAAGGTCACCGAAACCTACCCGGCCAACCCGAACGGCTCGCCGCGCGGGATCACCGGCCTCACCAGCCGCGACGGTCGCGTGACCATCATGATGCCGCACCCGGAGCGTGTCTTCCGCGCCGTGCAAAACTCGTGGCGCCCGGAGGAGTGGAGCGAAGACGGCGCCTGGATGCGCATGTTCCGCAACGCACGCGCGTGGGTGAACTAAGACGGTGTACAAGCTCGCCTTCTTCGTGCCCGACAGCCATGTGGAGACGGTGAAAGCCGCCGTCTTCGCCGCTGGCGGCGGGCGCATCGGCAGCTACGACAGCTGCGCCTGGCAAGTGCTGGGCCAGGGTCAATTTCGCGCAATGGACGGCAGCCAGCCGTTTATTGGGCAGGTGGGCCAGGTTGAAGTGGTTGAGGAATGGAAGGTTGAGCTCGTGGTGGCGGACGAATTGATTGCGGCGGTTGTGGCTGCGCTCAAGCTTAGCCACCCGTATGAGACACCGGCGTATGAGGTGTGGCAGTTGGCGGATTTTTAACTCGCACGCTGCAAAAACAAGAAACCCGCTGGGCCAGTTTGGTCAGCGGGTTTCTTGTTGTCTGTGGGGCCTCATCGCAGGCGCCTCAGATCTTTCCCACAAGCCTTTCAGGTTGTCCCTCGGAACTCCTCTCCCTAGCCTCCCTGCTTTGCATTTTCTCAGTGGTGGAATGTTATGAGTCTGACGACCAGAACTGATATGCGGCTATTGCCGGGCGTGATGTATAACGTCACAATCGCGCCATGATCGTTAGTTGGAAACATAAAGGCCTTCGCATCTTTTATGAAACGGGCTCAACGAAAGGGATCAATGCCAACCACGTGAATCGCTTGCGCCGTGTCTTGCTGATTTTAGATAGCGCGATTCATTGGAGTGATCTGGAACTGCCAGGTTGGCGCTTCCATCGCTTGAAGGGCGATCTTGTCGACTACTGGTCAGTGAGCATCAGTGGTAACTGGCGCATCATTTTTCGTATGTATGACGATCAAGTCGAGCTGGTCGACTATCTGGATTACCACTGAGAAGGGGTCTGTTTATGGGTATGCACAATCCTCCTCACCCAGGGGAAATACTGCTTGAGGATGTCATTCCCGGGCTTGGAATGACGATCACTGAAGTTGCTCGACGCCTGGGTTTCGCTAGGGAAACCTTTTCAAGAATTCTTCATGGGCATGCGCCTGTTAGCCCTGATCTAGCTGTGCGGCTTGAGCGCGCAGGCATCAGCAAGGCCCAGATGTGGCTCTCAATGCAGAGCAGTTATGACCTGTGGCAGGCAGAGCATAGAGAACAGCCTGTTATTGAGCGGTTTGCTCGGATTGAGTAACCGAGATTAAAGAGTCCGCCGATAATTTGTTAGTGCTGAACAGCGCACCTATAATCATGCCGCTTTCATACAGCGGTTATTGAGTCATGGTGGCTGTGTGCGGGAGACCCTCGGGTCTGCCGAAGTTCCTAACAACTGAGAGTGTTGGACCTACAGGAAGTACCGATCAGCAACTGACCCCACCCACTCTGTGGCGAGGGAGCAAGCTCCCTCGCCACAGAGTGGTCAGGCGTTGATTGGACGGGTAACCAACCGCTCCAATGCCTCGCCCAACCCTAAAGCCTTGTCACCAATCAACAGGTGCCAAACACCGCTTTCCAGCTGGCTGACGCCTTGGCAACCTAGCGCAGTGAGATCAGCTTCAGACAACCCCGAATCATCCCCCAACTCCACCCGCAACCGGGTCATCGCCACCGCTTCCAACTCCCGCACATTCCCGCGGCCACCCAACGCGCTCAGCCATTTCTCGGCCTCCTGCACATTCACCGTCACCGGCTTATTCACAGGCGCAGCCGACAACGGTGCACTGGCAACAAACGACGGCATCGCCAAGCGAATCTCATCAGCAATGCTATCCGCCATCGGCCCGACCACCACCTGCAAACTCCCGCCGTTCCCCGGCCGAACTACGGCCATGGCGCCCAGTGCTTTGAGCTCCGAGTCCACCGCCTTGGTGCGATCAACCATGTCCAAACGCAGGCGCGTCGTACAGGCGCCGACACTCAACAGATTGGCCGAACCGCCCAACGCACGGATGTAGGCACTGGCCCGCTGGTTATCCGTCATTACCTCAGCCTGCACCACCTGGACATCTTCCCGGCCCGGTGTCTTCAGGTTGAAGCGACGAATGCAGTAGTTGAACACGCTGTAGTAAATCACCGCATAAGCCAGCCCAACCGGGAACACCAACCAACCATTGGTGGACTTGCCCCAACCCAGCACCATGTCGATAAACCCACCGGAGAAGGTAAACCCCAGGTGGATATTCAGCATATTGGTGACAGCCATCGACAGGCCCGTCAGCACGGCGTGGATCAGGTACAGGAATGGCGCGAGGAACATGAACGCAAATTCAATCGGCTCAGTCACCCCGGTCAAAAACGAGGTCAGCGCCATCGACAGGAAAATCCCGCCCATCACTTTGCGGCGCTCAGGCAGCGCATTCCGATACATCGCCAAGCACGCAGCGGGCAGGCCGAACAGCATCACCGGGAACATGCCGGTCATGAACTGGCCGCCTTTCGGGTCGCCCGCGAAGTAGCGGGTGAGGTCGCCGGTCACTACCGCACCGGTCGCCGGATCGGTAAAGGTGCCAAACACAAACCACGCCATATTGTTGAGGATATGGTGCAGGCCAGTGACGATCAGCAGGCGGTTAAACACGCCAAACACGAAGGCGCCAATGCTGCCGCTTTCCATCAGCAGCACGCCAAAGCTGTTGATGCCTTGCTGGATGGGCGGCCAGATCAAACCAAAGATTACCCCCAGCCCGACCGCGCTGAACCCGGTAACAATCGGCACAAACCGTCGCCCACCAAAGAACGCCAGGTACTCCGGCAGCTTGATGTCCTTGAAGCGGTTATACAGCCCGCCCGCCATCAAGCCGCTGGCGATACCGGCGAGCATGCCCATGTTGATGGACGTGTCCATCACCTTGAGCGTGGAGACCATCACCAAGTAACCAATCGCCCCGGCCAAGCCCGCTGTGCCGTTGTTGTCGCGGGCGAAACCCACGGCGATGCCGATGGCGAAGATCAGTGCCAGGTTGGCGAAGATCGCCTGCCCGGCGTCGTGCATCACCGCGATGTTCAGCAGGTCGGTGTCGCCCAGGCGCAGCAGCAGGCCGGCAATCGGCAGGATCGCAATCGGCAACATGAGTGCACGGCCCAGGCGTTGCAGGCCTTCGATGAAATGTTGGTACATGGCGTGTCTCCTTTTGTTGTTGTTATCAGCTCAACGGCCAGTGGTGTTGACAGGCTTGGCGAACGGCCTTTGCGCAGCTCAGGTCGAGCAGGCCTTGGCTTAATTGCCGGCATTGCGCCGCGTCCAGGTGGCGGACGCGGTCCTTGATTTCGCCGATCTGCGGCGGGCTCACCGACAGTTCGCTGACACCCAGGCCGATCAGCACCGGCGTAGCCAGCGGGTCGGAGGCGAGGGCGCCACATACACCCACCCAGCGCCCGTGTTTCGCAGCCCCTGCACAGGTCTGGGCGATCAGCCGCAACAGCGCCGGGTGCAACGCGTCGACCCGCGCGGCGAGGCCGGCGTGGTCGCGGTCCATCGCCAGGGTGTACTGGGACAGGTCATTGGTGCCGATGGACAGGAAGTCTGCGTGCTTGGCCAACTGGTCGGCCATCAGCGCGGCGGCGGGCACTTCGATCATCACACCGAGTTCGGGGCGTTGGGTCAGTTCCAGCTCTACGCACAGTTGATCCAGGCGCTGGCGGATGTGCAGCAGCTCATCCACTTCGCTGACCATCGGCAGCAGGATGCGTCACCGCGCCAGCGGGCTTACTTGCAGCAGGGCACGCAATTGCTGGTCGAGCACGTCGGGGCGGACCTGAGCCAGGCGAATACCGCGCAGGCCCAGCACCGGGTTAGCTTCGACAGGTAGTGGCAAGTAGTCGAGCTGCTTGTCGCCACCCACATCGATGGTGCGGATGATCACGGACTTGTCGCCCATGGCATCCAGCACTGCCTGATAGGCGTGACGTTGTTCCTGCTCATCCGGCGCGGTGCGGCGGTCGACGAAGAGAAATTCGGTGCGCAGCAGGCCGACGCCATCAGCGCCGTTTTCAAAGGCCACCTGGGCTTCGGCACTGGAGGCGACATTGGCCGCGACTTCAATGGTCACGCCATCGCGGGTGCGCGCCGGCTCCTGGGCTTGGGCCTGTTGCTGTTGGCGACGCAGGTTCTGTGCGTTACGAATCTGGTGCACTTCGGCGTGACGCGCTTCGGTGGGCTCCAATTCCAGACGGCCATTGACGGCGTCGAGTACCACGCGTTGGCCTTGGGGCACGTCGAGCACGTCGGCGCCCAGCGCCACCACACACGGCAAGCCTTTGCCACGGGCCAGGATTGCTACATGGGACGTGGCGCCGCCTTCGGCCATGCAGATGCCGGCAGCCTCCTGGGCACTCAATTGCAGCAGATCAGACGGCGTCAATTCGTGGGCGCTGACGATCGCACCTGCAGGCAATTCGAAGTGCCAGGCTTCCCCCAGCAGTGCGCGCAATACGCGTTGTTGCAAATCCCGTAGATCATTTGAACGTTCGGCGAACAGGGGTTTGCCCAAGGCCAGCAACACCGCGCATTGCGCCTGGATCGCATTGCGCCAGGCGTGGGTAGCGGCGCTGCCGTTTTCGATGGCGCCGGTGGCCGCTTCCAGCAGTGTCGGGTCTTCCAGCAAGGCGAGATGCGCCGCGAAGATGTCCTCTTCCTCGACGTTCTTACGCTGGCGGGCGTGCTCCAGTGTCGTGCGGATTTCACTGCGCACTTGCTCCAGCGCAGCGTCCAGGCGTTGCAGTTGTTCGTCGGCAGAATGGTTGCCGGTGTCGGCTGGCAGTTCGATACCGGTCAGGCGGAACAGCGGCCCGCAGACCAATCCCGGCGCAGCGCACACACCTTGCAACACGCCAACTTCGGTATTTGCCCGGCGTGGCGCGACGATGGCAGGGGCGTGGTGTTCTTCTTTGATAGCAGCGGACAAGGCCGCGACCAACGCCTGCAACGCGGCCTCTGCATCCTTGCCGCGACAGCTCACACGGACTTCGTCACCCTCGCCAATGCCCAAACCCATCAAGCCAATCAGGCTGTCGCACGACGCCGACTTATCGCCGAACTGCAGCTGTGCCTGGCTGCTGAAACCCTGGGCGGCCTTGCGCACTAATGCCGCCGGGCGCGCATGCAAACCGCCCCGATGGGTGATGCGCACGTTAGCGCTGGCTTCAGCTTCCGAGTTATCCACAGGCGCTTGAGCCGACGCCGCCGAACGCGCCACGATCTGCACCAGCGGCTCGCCGACCTTGACCGTTTTCTCCACTACCGCGCGCAACTCGAAGCGCTCGCCATTGGTCAGGATGATCAGGCTGACCAGGCTCTTGCACTGGCGCGCAATGCGGTCCAGGTCAAACTGCACCAACGCCTGACCCTTGCTGACCCGCGCGCCGTCCTTCACCAACAAGGCAAAGCCTTCGCCCTTCAGTTCGACCGTGTCGATGCCCACATGCATCAACACTTCGGCGCCGTTATCGGCGCGAATGGTCAGCGCATGCCCGGTGCGGGCGACATGGATGATCACCCCGTCACACGGTGCGTGCAGGCAATCGTTCAGCGGGTCGATGGCAATGCCGTCGCCCATCGCGCCGCTGGCGAACACTTCGTCGGGAACGTTGCCCAGGGCCAGCACCGGCCCGGTGAGGGGAGCGCTGAGGGTCAGATCATTATTGTTCTTGGACATCGGCACGGTACTCATCAGGAAAACACGGCAATCGACTCAGTGAGTGCGAGTGACTTTGCTCAGGTGGCGTGGCTGGTCGGGATTCATGCCCCGGGCTTCGGCTAAACCCGCAGCCATGACGTAAAAGCTCTGGATCGCCAGGATCGGGTCCAGACTTGGGTGTTCGGCGCGGCTCAGGGGCAGGTCGCGCTCGGCGATATCGTCCGGCGCGGCCAGCAAAACGCGTGCACCGCGCTGGCGCATATCGGCGGCCAGGCTCAACAGGCCGGCTTGCTCGGCACCGCGTGGGGCAAAAACCAGCAATGGGTAGTTGTCGCCAATCAGGGCCATCGGGCCGTGACGCACCTCGGCGCTGCTGAAGGCTTCGGCCTGGATCGCCGAGGTTTCCTTGAGCTTGAGCGCGGCTTCCTGGGCGATGGCAAAACCGGCGCCTCGGCCGATGACCATCAGTTGCTGGCAGTCGCGCAGGGCATCGATGGCGATGCTCCAGTCCTGTTGGGCGGCGGCGCGCAGGTCATCGGGCAGGGCGCGACAGGCTTGCAGCAGCTCGGCGTCGCCGTTCCAGTGGCCGATCAATTGCGCAATGGCGCTGAGGGTGGCGATAAAACTCTTGGTCGCGGCCACGCTCTGTTCCGGGCCTGCACACAGCGGTATATGAAACTCGCAGGCGGCTTCCAGCGGTGAGTCTTCGGCGTTGACCAGCGAAATGCTCAAGGCGCCGCGCTTGCGCAGCAGGCGCAGGCTGTTGACCAGGTCCGGGCTCTGGCCCGACTGGGAGAAACCAAACACCACCTGGCCGCTGACTTTCATCGGCGCCTGCAGCAAGGTCACCACCGACATGGGCAATGACGCCACCGGAATGCCCACATGCTGCATGGCCAAGTAGGCGAAGTAGCTGGCGGCATGGTCCGAGCTGCCACGCGCGATGGTCATCGCCACGTGTGGCGGCTGACGGCGCAGGCGGCCGGCGATTTCCTCCAGCGCCGGGTCCAGGCGTTGCAGTTGGGCGGCGACGGCGTCGCAGGAGGCCAGGGCCTCTTCAAGCATTTTTGAAGTCAATGGTTTCTCCTTCGACCATTACGTCGGTGAGTATCAGGGAGCGGTCCAGGCGTACGCAGTCGGCAAAGCTGCCGGTTTGCAGGCGACCGCGTTCTTCCAGGCCCAGGTAGTCCGCAGGAAATTGCGACAGGCGTTGTGAGGCTTCGCTGATGGGCAGGCCGATTTTCACCAGGTTGCGCAGCGCCTGGTCCATGGTCAGCGTGCTGCCGGCCAGGGTGCCGTCGGCCAGGCGCACGCCACCCAGGCATTTGGTCACGGTGTGGCTGCCCAGCTTGTACTCGCCATCGGGCATGCCGGCGGCGGCGGTGGAATCGGTGACGCAATACAGGCACGGGATCGAACGCAGCGCCACGCGCATGGCGCCGGGGTGCACGTGGAGCAGGTCCGGGATCAGTTCTGCATATTTCGCGTGAGCCAGGGCCGCGCCGACGATGCCGGGCTCGCGGTGATGCAGCGGGCTCATGGCGTTGTACAAATGGGTGAAGCTGGTGGCACCGGCGGCAAGGGCTGCAACACCTTCTTCATAGCTGCCGAGTGTGTGGCCGATCTGCATGCGCACACCGCGTTCGCTGAGGGCGCGGATCAGAGCGTCGTGCCCGGCGATTTCCGGGGCGATGGTGATCACGCGGATCGGCGCCAGGCGCAGGTAGGCTTCCACTTCGGCCATCAACGCAGTGTGGGCGAAATTGGGTTGGGCGCCGAGTTTTCCCGGATTGATGTAGGGCCCTTCCAAATGCACACCGAGTACGCGGGCGCTGCCTGTCGGGCGCTGCTCGCAGAAGCTGCCGAGTTGGCCGAGCACGCTGGAAATCTCGTCGACCGGTGCAGTCATGGTGGTAGCCAGCAGCGAGGTCGTACCAAAACGCACGTGTGTGCGGGTAATCGTCTCGAAGGCCTCCAAGCCTTCCATGATGTCTTTGCCGCCACCGCCGTGCACGTGCAGGTCGATAAAGCCTGGCAGCAGGTAAGGCAAATCGTTTTCCGCCGGGTCGCAGGGAACACCGTCAATGGCGGTTACCTTGCCGTGTTCGTGCACCAGCCGGCCGCGAATCCAGCCGGCGGGCGTGAGGATATTGTCTTCGGACATGGGCAGTTCTCTAGAGTCGCAGTTCAGCGGAGTAATCATGGCGGCGCAGCTCTGCGACGAAGTCGTAGTAGTCGTTGCGGCAGTAGGTGTCGGTAATTTCGATGGGCGTGTTGTCGGCGGTGTAGCCCACCCGGGTCATCAGCAGCATGGCGGTGCCGGGGGCGATGCCCACCAGCTTGGCGAACTCATCCGAGGCGTTGATTGCCTGGATGTGCTGCAGGGCACGCACCACAGGTTTGCCGATGCCTTCCAGGTATTCGTACAGCGAATTGCCAATGGCTTGCGGATGCGGCAGCACCGAGGCGGGCAGGGTGGTCATTTCAATTGCCATCACCGTGTCGTCGGCCTTACGCAAACGCTTGAGGCGCGCCACTTTGTCGGCGGGCGACAACCCCAGGCGAATCAGTTCTTCGTGGGTCGGCTGGGTAATTTCGCGCTCCAGCCATTGGGAAGTGGGCACAAAGCCCTTGAGCCGCAACATCTCGCTGAACCCCGACAAGCGTGACAGCGGCTGTTCCAAGCGTGGCGAAATAAAGGTGCCGGAGCCTTGATTGCGGCGGATCAGCCCTTGGGCAAACAACACTTCCAGCGCTTTGCGAGCGGTCACTCGCGAGATGCTCAGTTGCTCGCTGAGCACGCGTTCCGACGGCAGTGCCTGTTCGGACGTCCACTGGCCGGCATGGATCGCCGCTTCCAGTTTGCGCGCCAATTGCAGGTACAGCGGCGTGGATTGTTTATCGTCAGGGCGCAGGGCCAGGATGGGATTCATCTGTCAGGTTTCCGATGCGTTATTGGAGTGTTGTCGCCCGGTAATGGCCGAAAATTAATACCACTTAAATACCATGTCAATGCAGCCAAAACGGTGCAAGCAATGGTTTAAGGGCCCTGCAATGGGGCTTGGTATCAAGTGGTATTAGAGAGGTCTGTATCGCGCGCAGAACTGTGCAGCCCGGCCTGGTGAACTGGTATTCACCGGCAGGCGCCGCCTGGCGCAGGAATTTTTTTTGAATTATTTTACGAACGGTACGAGATTACGGACGAATCTCGATCAGGGTGCCGTCTTTGACCAGGTTCCACACTTCACGCATATCCACGTTGCGCATGCCGATGCAGCCGTCGGTCCAGTCCAGGGTGTGAAACCACTGTTCCGGGTAATCCTCGGTGTCGGGGGTGCCGTGGATCATGATCATGCTGCCCGGCTTCACGCCTTCGCGGCGAGCGCGGGCGGCGTCGCTGATATTCGGGTAGGAGATGTGCATGGCCAGGTTGAAGCGGTCGCTGGTCTTGCGCCAGTCGAGCCAGTAGAGGCCCTCTGGTGTGCGGCGGTCGCCCTCGATCAGCTTGTGGCCCTTGGGGTTCTTGCCCAAGGAAATGCGGTAGGTCTTGATGGGCTTGCCGTCGTTGATCAGTTGCAACTGATGGGCGGACTTGAGCACCAGGACTTTTTCGACGGTTTTGCCGCCCAGGGTTTCTACGGTGGCGGCCGACGACAGGTTCGCGAACGACAGGCAGATAAGAGCAAGCAACCAACGCATTGAAACGGGTATCCCTAGTGTCATGGGGCGGACTTGCCCAGCGGCGGTACAGCCTCGCTGCGCACCGGGAAGGATTGCTGTCGGCGGTCAGCGAAAAAGTATTCCAGGGTCCGCCCGACCGTGCGGAAAGCCAGCTCGGACCAAGGGATGTCGGCTTCGTCGAACAACTGCACTTCCAGGCTTTCGGGGCCTGCGGCAAAGTCCAGGTCGAGCAGGTCGGCGCGGTAGAAGATATGCACCTGGTTGATATGCGGCACGTCAATCAGCGTGTAAATGGCCATGTTGTGCACGCGTGCGCAGGCTTCTTCCAGGGTTTCGCGGGCGGCGGCCTGTTCGACGGTCTCGCCGTTTTCCATGAAACCGGCGGGCAGGGTCCAGTAACCCAGGCGCGGCTCGATGGCGCGGCGGCACAGCAGCACTTTTTCGCCCCACACCGGCACCGTGCCGGCAACGATGTTGGGGTTCTGATAGTGAATGGTTTGGCAGTGATCACACACAAAGCGCAGGCGGCCGTCGCCTTCGGGGATGCGCTGGGAAACCGGTTTACCGCACTGGCTGCAGAAATTCATGCTGGGGTTCCTGGAAAGTGCGTCTATCTTGGCGTGACGGGCAGGGCGCTGCAACAAGTTGTCGTTTAGCGACACCACGCGGGTTTTGGGCTTGGGCCCCCGCGAGCTTTGGTGCATGATGCAAGGTAGCCAACAGACCGAGATGACTCATGCTGGACGAGCTACTTCGCCGGGTAAGCAATCACACCCCCCACATGCTGGAAACTGACGGGCGTTTCCCCGAGGCCGCGGTGCTGGTGCCGATTACCCGCAGTGACGAACCTGAGCTGATCCTGACCCTGCGCGCCAGTGGCCTGTCGACCCATGGTGGCGAAGTGGCCTTTCCCGGCGGGCGCCGCGACCCCGAAGACCCGGACCTGATCTTCACCGCGCTGCGCGAGGCCGAAGAAGAAATCGGCCTGCCGCCTGGTCTGGTCGAAGTGATCGGCCCGCTGAGCCCTTTGATCTCCCTGCACGGCATTCGGGTCACGCCTTATGTAGGCGTCGTCCCCGATTACGTCGAATACCTGGCCAATGATGCCGAGATTGCCTCTGTTTTCAGCGTGCCTTTGGACTTTTTCCGACAGGACCCGCGCGAACATACCCACCGAATCGATTACCAGGGCCGCAGTTGGTACGTGCCCAGCTATCGGTTTGGCGAATACAAGATCTGGGGGCTGACGGCGATTATGATCGTCGAGCTGATCAATTTGCTCTATGACGACGCCGACATCAGCCTGCACCAGCCACCCAAGAGCTTCATCAATATCTAAGCCATCGTTTGAATGGCAACGCCGTGAGGGAAAATCATGAAATATCGCCTGGGCGACGCCCGCGTCGAGACTCATCCACAGAGCTGGGTGGCACCGAATGCCACGCTGGTGGGCAAGGTCAAGCTGGAGGAGGGCGCCAACGTCTGGTTCAACGCGGTGTTGCGCGGCGACAACGAACTGATCCTGATCGGCAAGAACAGCAATGTGCAGGATGGCAGCGTAATGCACACCGACATGGGCTACCCGCTGACCCTGGGCACCGGCGTGACCATTGGTCATAACGCCATGCTGCACGGTTGCACGGTGGATGATTACAGCCTGATCGGCATTAACGCGGTGATCCTCAACGGCGCGAAGATCGGCAAGCACTGCATCATCGGCGCCAACTCGCTGATCGGCGAGGGCAAGGAAATTCCTGATGGTTCGCTGGTGATGGGGTCGCCAGGCAAGGTGGTGCGGGCGTTGACCGACGCACAAAAACGCATGCTTGAAGCCAGCGCTGCGCACTATGTGCATAACTCGCAGCGTTATGCGCGTGACTTGGTTGAGCAGGAAGAATGAACCCGAGTGAACGGCCCGTCGCGTCGCCGTGCGTGAGCATTTGCGCGCTGGATGATGATGATATTTGCACCGGCTGTCAGCGCACCGTGGATGAGATTACGCGTTGGAGTCGCATGGACAATGCCGAGCGCCGGGTGGTGTTGGGGTTGTGCCATGAGCGGGCGGTGGCGAGTGGGTTGGTGTTTATGGTTTCCGGCAAATCCGGCGGCTGATTTGCAGTGAGTGGGGCAAGCCCGCTCACTGCAGTCGCCCGCTCGCCACAATGGTTACTGTGAAGTACCCTGTGCGGCATCACCCACAGGCCCACCCCCATGCTCTTCCTGATCGCCTATATCAGCAGCGTCGTGCTGATCAACTTCGCCTTTTCCAACGCCCCGCACCTGGATGTCATCTGGTCCGCCTGGGGTGGCTTGGTGTTTATCCTGCGCGACATGGTGCAGACCCGCTTCGGTCACGGCGCAATCCTCGCCATGCTGGCGGCGCTGGTGCTGTCGTATATCACCTCCGACCCTTCTATCGCACTGGCCAGTGCCACAGCGTTTGCGGTCTCCGAGTGCATCGACTGGCTGGTGTTCAGCATCACCAAGCGCCCGCTCCACGACCGCCTGTGGATCAGTTCGGCGCTGAGCATTCCCCTCGATACCTTTATCTTTTTCGGCCTGATCGGCGCGCTCACTCCCGCGGTAGTGGGCACCGCACTGGTGTCGAAATTTGCCGGCGTCACGGTGGTGTGGCTGATCATGGCGTGGCGGATCCGCAAGCGTGCCGTCGCCAACTGAGGCCAATTTTTACAGTTCATGTAAAATGCCGGCCTTTCTCCCCATGATCCGCTCCCCCTGAGGACCTGAGATGACCCGAATCGGAACTCCATTGTCGCCAACCGCGACCCGCGTTTTGCTGTGTGGCTGCGGTGAGCTGGGCAAGGAAGTGGTAATCGAACTGCAGCGCCTGGGCGTTGAAGTGATTGCCGTGGATCGCTACGCCAACGCGCCGGCCATGCAGGTGGCGCACCGTAGCCACGTCATCAACATGCTCGACGGTGCCGCCCTGCGTGCCGTGATCGAAGCCGAGAAGCCGCACTTCATCGTGCCGGAAATCGAAGCCATCGCCACTGCCACCTTGGTCGAGCTGGAAGCCGAAGGCTTCACCGTGATCCCGACCGCGCGCGCTACCTCGCTGACCATGAACCGCGAAGGCATCCGTCGCCTGGCCGCCGAAGAGCTGGACCTGCCGACCTCGCCGTACCACTTCGCCGATACCTTCGAAGACTACAGCAAGGCCGTGCAAGACCTGGGCTTCCCGTGTGTGGTCAAGCCGGTGATGAGTTCGTCGGGCAAGGGCCAGAGCCTGTTGCGCAGCGCTGACGACGTGCAGAAAGCCTGGGATTACGCCCAAGAAGGCGGGCGCGCCGGTAAAGGCCGGGTGATCATCGAAGGCTTTATCGACTTTGACTACGAAATCACCTTGCTGACGGTGCGTCACGTCGGTGGCACCACGTTCTGCGCACCGGTTGGCCATCGTCAGGAGAAGGGCGACTACCAGGAATCCTGGCAGCCACAGGCCATGAGCCCGATTGCGCTGGCCGAATCCGAGCGCGTTGCAAAGGCCGTGACCGAGTCCCTGGGTGGCCGTGGCCTGTTTGGCGTGGAGTTGTTCATCAAGGGTGATCAGGTGTGGTTCAGCGAAGTATCGCCGCGTCCGCATGACACGGGCTTGGTAACCCTGATTTCCCAGGACTTGTCGCAGTTCGCGCTGCACGCTCGCGCAATCCTGGGGTTGCCGATTCCGTTGATCCGTCAGTTCGGGCCTTCGGCTTCGGCGGTGATCCTGGTGGAAGGGCAGTCGACCCAGACGGCGTTCGCCAACCTTGGCGCTGCGTTGAGCGAACCGGACACGGCGTTGCGCCTGTTTGGCAAACCGGAAGTGAAGGGTCAGCGTCGGATGGGTGTGGCGTTGGCGCGGGATGAGTCGATTGAAGCGGCTCGGGCGAAGGCTACCCGTGCTTCCAAAGCCGTTGTAGTCGAGCTGTAATCGAGGCGCGCCTTTCGCGAGCAAGCCCGCTCCTGCATTCGACCGCGTTCCTATTGGATAAATGCGGTCAAACTGTGGGAGCGGGCTTGCTCGCGAAGGCGGTCTATCAGGCGACCTTGTTCAAGTCATTATCCCGCGTCTCTTTCAGGCACAGCACAGCAATCAAACTGAGCAGCGCTGCCGCCGACACATACCCACCGACATAACTCAGCCCACCCATCGCCACCAGCTTGGTCGCGAAGAACGGTGCCGCTGAAGCCCCCACGATCCCACCCAGGTTATACGCCGCCGACGCGCCGGTATAACGCACGCGCGTTGGGAACAACTCCGGCAGCATGGCGCCCATCGGCGCGAAGGTCACGCCCATCAGGAACAGCTCCAAGGCCAGGAACAGCGCCACCGCCCAGGTCGAGCCGTGGGTCAGCAGCGGCTCCATGGTGAAGCCCGACAGGATCGCCAGGATCGCACCGACGATCAGCACCGGCCTGCGCCCGTAACGATCACTCGCCAGGGCTGCCAGCGGCGTGGCCAGGCCCATGAACAGCACTGCGAAGCACAGCAAGCCAAGGAAGGTCTCGCGGCTGTAGCCCAGGGTCGAAACGCCGTAGCTTAGGGAAAACGCCGTGGTGATATAGAACAGCGCATAGCACACCACCATGGACATGGCGCCCAGCAGTACGGGCAGCCAATGCTGGCTGAACAGTTCCACCAGCGGCACTTTTATTGGTGCTTCTTTGGCCACGGCGTTGGCGAATACCGGGGTTTCATGCAGCTTCAGCCGTGCGTACAGGCCAACCATCACTAACGCGGCGCTGAGGATGAACGGAATGCGCCAGCCCCAGCTGCGGAACTGCTCGTCGTTCAAGCTCATGGCCAGGATCAGGAACAAGCCGTTGGCCGCCAGGAACCCGATGGATGGACCAAGCTGCGGAAACATGCCGAACCATGCGCGCTTGCCCTTGGGCGCATTCTCGGTCGCCAGCAGTGCCGCGCCGCCCCATTCCCCGCCCAGGCCAAGGCCCTGGCCGAAACGCAGTACGCACAACAGGATCGGTGCCCAGGCTCCGATGCTGTCATAGCCGGGCAATAAGCCGATCAGCGTTGTGCACACGCCCATCAGCAACAGCGATGCGACCAGTGTCGATTTACGCCCGATACGGTCGCCGAAGTGGCCGAACAGCGCCGAGCCCAGCGGGCGGGCGATAAAGGCGATGCCAAAAGTCAGGAACGACGCCAGCATCTGCGCGGTGCCGGAGGTCTGTGGGAAGAACACCGGGCCGATCACCAGCGCAGCAGCCGTGGCGTAGATATAGAAGTCGTAGAACTCGATGGCGGTGCCGACAATGCTCGCGGTGGCAACCCGTGCAGTCGAGTTGGTCGGGGCGGCGGGCGCGGCCTCGTTGTAGGTTGTGCTCATGGCAGTATCCCTGATGGTCGTTGCGCGTTTGGACGCGGATTATTATTGGTCAAACACCCATGGATCAGGGTTGTGCGCGGGGCGGCTCGGGATGGGAGCGAACACCGGTCAGACAGGATGAAGCGGTGCCTGGACGCGTTGGGTGCGGGTAGCACACGGTCTGGCGGGGCTTTGGTAAGCCGCAGGGATTATAGGAAGGGGTTTGCGCATACAACAAGGGTGTTGGCGAGGATCTAAGGTTTGGAGCCAGCTCCCACAGGGAACGAGTTGATTCAGGCAGCCACCGGCATCCTGCTGGTATGCCAGATCAGCACCTTGCTCACGCGGTTGTCCTCGGTCTCGAGGATTTCCAGGCGATAGCGCCCGATTTTCAGGCACACCGCGCAGTCTGGGATGGTTTCCAGTGCTTCGGTCACCAGGCCATTCAGCGTCTTGGGGCCGTCGCTGGGCAGGTGCCAGTTCAGGCTTTTGTTCAGTTCGCGGATCGAGGCGGCGCCATCGATGATATAGCGGCCATCCGGTTGCGCTTCGATATGCGGGTTGTCCGCACTCTGCTCGCTTTCGAATTCGCCGACGATTTCTTCGAGGATATCTTCCAGGGTGACAATGCCCAGCACTTCGCCGTACTCGTCCACCACCATGCCCAGGCGTCGCTGCTGCTTGTGAAAGTTCAGCAGTTGCAGTTGCAGCGGCGTACTTTCGGGAACGAAATAGGGTTCGTGGCAGGCGGCGAGCAACGCTTCCTTGGTCAGGCTGGCGTCGGGCAGCAGGTGCTGGATCTGCCGCGTGTTGAGCACCGCCTGGACCTGGTTGATATCACTGTGAAACACCGGCAGGCGTGTGCGCTCGGAGGTGCGCAGTTGCTCGATGATTTCTTCGACCGAGTCATCTAGGCTGATGCCGTCCACTTCGCTGCGCGGTACCAGGATGTCGTTGACCGTGATGTTGTCCAGGGCGTGGATGCCGGGCATGCCGGGGCGGTGGTCTTCGTCGGCTTCCGGTTCCGTTTCGTCGTGGTCTTGGTCGGGCAGCGGTTCATCGCTCTTTTTCACCACGCCGGATTGACGTGCGAATGGACGCAACAGCAACAGGCTGATGCCATTGAGCAGCCAGGCAAGGGGGTAAAGGATTTTCAGCGGTACGCCCAGCAGCGTGTTTCCAAAGCCCAGCACCGCTTGCGGATAACGAACGGCGAGGGCACGGGGCAGGTAGTCGGCGAGTATCAGCAGGATCGCGCAGGAGATCAGCCAGCCGAGCCAGGGGCCGTTCTGCGCCCAGGCATAGATCGCCAGCAGCGTGCAGAGGATCACCACGGCGGCGCGACACAGGCTGTTGCACAGGATCAGGCTGTTACGCGGGAAGCTCAGGCGGGCGGCAGCCTTGTCACCCTGGCGTGTACCAGGGCGCAAGGCCAGCAAGTGTTGTTGCGCAGCTTCGATGGCGGTAAACAGCGCGGCCCATAACACCAGCAAGGCGATTACTGCGAGCATCGGCTCCAGCGGCAAGTTGTCCATGATCGCGGCCCGTCAGATGTGCAGGATGTATTCGCGAACCAGCTTGCTGCCGAAATAGGCCAGCATCAGCAGGCAGAAACCAGCCAGGGTCCAGCGGATCGCCTTGTGTCCGCGCCAACCGAGGCGGTTGCGGCCCCACAGCAACACGCTGAACACCACCCACGCCAGGCACGCCAGCAGGGTCTTGTGCACCAAGTGCTGGGCGAACAGGTTTTCGACGAACAGCCAGCCGGAAATCAGCGACAGCGACAACAGCGTCCAGCCGGCCCAGAGGAAGCCGAACAGCAGGCTTTCCATGGTTTGCAGCGGCGGGAAGTTCTTGATCAGCCCCGAGGGGTGCTTGTGCTTGAGCTGGTGGTCCTGCAGCAGCAGGAGCAGGGATTGGAAGACGGCAATGGTGAACATACCGTAGGCCAGGATGGAAAGCAGGATGTGCGCGAGGATGCCCGGCTCTTCATCAATCACCTGCACCGTGCCAGTGGGCGCGAATTGCGCCAGCAACACGGTCAGCATGCCCAGTGGGAATAGCAGCACCAGCAGGTTTTCGACGGGAATCCGATAACAGGCCAGCAAGGTCAGTGCGATGACGGCCGCCGCAATCAGGCTGGCGGCGCTGAAAAAATCCAGGCCCAGGCCGACTGGGGTCATCAGGTGGCTAAAAAGACTGGCAGCGTGAGCCAGCAGGGCTAGGACGCCAAGGCCGACCAGCAGGCGTTTATCAGCCTTGGTGCCTTGGGCCAGACGAGTGCCCTGATAAAGAGTCGCAGCGGCATACAAAATGGCGGCGGCGAGGCTGGGTAGCAAACTGGGTGGCAAAGGGAGCATAAATCCTGATAGGCAAGCCCGAAAGGCGCTGAGTTTGGCATACCCCTGCGTAACACGAAAGACTCTCAGGCCAGACAGCGGGTGTGCATGGCGGCAGTCTTCGCTATAATCCGCGACCTGCCCACGCCGCAGGCTCGCCGAGCGCTGTTTCAAATAGCGATTTACCGCAGCCTGGGCCGCCATTACCTCGGTCTACCGATGCACTTCGTTGAATAGGGCCTGAAAGGATCGCGCATGTTTGAAAACCTGACTGACCGTCTCTCGCAGACGCTGCGCCATGTCACCGGCAAGGCCAAGCTGACCGAGGACAATATTAAAGACACCCTGCGTGAAGTGCGCATGGCGTTGCTGGAAGCCGACGTGGCTTTGCCGGTGGTGAAGGACTTCGTCAACTCGGTCAAAGAGCGCGCGGTAGGTACCGAAGTGTCCCGCAGCCTCACGCCGGGTCAGGCCTTTGTGAAGGTCGTCCAGGCCGAGCTCGAAAGCCTGATGGGCGCGGCCAACGAAGACTTGAACCTCAGCGCCGTGCCGCCGGCCGTCGTATTGATGGCCGGTCTGCAGGGTGCGGGTAAAACCACCACCGCCGGCAAGCTGGCGCGCTTCCTTAAAGAGCGCAAGAAAAAGTCCGTCATGGTGGTGTCGGCCGACGTGTACCGTCCGGCGGCCATCAAGCAGCTGGAAATGCTTGCCAGCGAAGTAGGCGTGACCTTCTTTCCGTCTGACCTGAGCCAGAAGCCGGTCGACATCGCCAACGCAGCTATTAAAGAAGCCAAGCTGAAATTCATCGACGTGGTCATCGTCGATACCGCCGGTCGCCTGCACATCGATGAAGAGATGATGGGCGAGATCAAAGCGTTGCACGCTGCGATCAACCCGGTCGAGACGCTGTTCGTGGTCGATGCCATGACCGGCCAGGATGCGGCCAACACCGCCAAGGCTTTTGGTGACGCACTGCCGTTGACCGGCGTGATCCTGACCAAGGTCGACGGTGACGCGCGTGGCGGTGCCGCGTTGTCGGTACGTGCCATCACCGGCAAGCCGATCAAGTTCATCGGTATGGGCGAGAAGAGCGAAGCGCTCGAGCCGTTCCACCCCGAGCGTATTGCCTCGCGAATCCTCGGCATGGGCGACGTGCTCAGCCTGATCGAGCAGGCCGAAGCCACGCTCGACAAGGACAAGGCCGATAAACTGGCCAAGAAGCTGAAGAAGGGCAAGGGCTTCGACCTCGAAGACTTCCGCGACCAGCTTCAACAGATGAAGAACATGGGCGGCCTTGGCGGCCTGATGGACAAGCTGCCGAGCATCGGCGGTGTCAACCTGGCGCAAATGGGCAATGCCCAGGGTGCGGCAGAGAAGCAGTTCAAGCAGATGGAAGCTATCATCAACTCCATGACCCCGGCCGAGCGCCGCGACCCTGAGCTGATCAGCGGTTCGCGCAAGCGTCGGATCGCCATGGGTTCCGGTACCCAGGTGCAGGACATCGGTCGCTTGATCAAGCAACACAAGCAGATGCAGAAGATGATGAAGAAATTCTCCGCCAAGGGCGGTATGGCCAAGATGATGCGCGGCATGGGCGGTATGTTGCCCGGCGGCGGTATGCCGAAAATGTAAAGTATTCGAGCGCAAGCCCGACTTGCGCTCCGACCCACAGGGATGTGGGATCTCCAGCAAACCCGCCGTTGGCGGGGGCTGACCTGCCGTTTTAACCGACGGCTCTATAGCAGATCTGAATGGCACGCTGATAGGCGCCAGAAAAAGACATTTGCAAAAGTCCGGATATTCCTTAGAATATGCGGCCTTTCGGGCACCTATGCCCGCTGTGCATTTAGATTTGCAGCACCGACTACAGGAACGATGTTCACATGCTAACAATCCGTCTTGCCCTTGGCGGCTCCAAAAAGCGCCCGTTTTACCACTTGACCGTAACCGACAGCCGCAACCCGCGCGACGGTTCGCACAAGGAACAGGTTGGTTTCTTCAACCCTGTTGCTCGTGGCCAAGAAGTTCGTCTGTCCGTGAACCAAGAGCGCGTAGCCTACTGGCTGAGCGTTGGTGCACAGCCATCCGAGCGCGTTGCAAAGTTGTTGAAGGACTCGGCTAAGGCCGCAGCCTGAGCAATATGAGCGCGACGCCAGCTGTTGCTGATGATTTGATCGTTATCGGCAAGATTTACTCTGTTCATGGCGTTCGCGGCGAAGTGAAGGTGTATTCCTTTACTGATCCGACTGAAAACCTGTTGCAGTACAAAACCTGGACGCTCAAGCGCGAAGGTAGTGTGAAACAGGTCGAGCTGGTCAGTGGACGCGGGAGCGATAAGTTCCTGGTCGCAAAGCTCAAGGGTCTTGATGATCGTGAAGAAGCTCGTCTTCTGGCCGGTTACGAGATCTGCGTGCCGCGCAACCTGTTCCCTGAATTGACCGACGGCGAGTACTACTGGTACCAGCTGGAAGGTCTGAAGGTTATTGATCAACTCGGGCAATTGTTCGGGAAAATCGATCATCTTCTGGAAACCGGCGCCAATGATGTAATGGTGGTCAAGCCTTGCGCTGGCAGCCTGGATGATCGCGAACGCTTGTTGCCCTATACAGAGCAATGCGTGTTGGCCATTGACCTGGCGGCGGGCGAGATGAAGGTGGAATGGGATGCGGACTTCTAAGCGTGGCTAATCTGCGCATTGAAGTGATCAGTTTGTTTCCCGAGATGTTTTCCGCTATCAGCGAGTACGGCATCACCAGTCGGGCGGTGAAACAGGGGCTGTTGCAGCTTACCTGTTGGAACCCGCGAGACTACACGACGGATCGACATCACACTGTGGATGACCGCCCATTTGGCGGTGGCCCAGGCATGGTGATGAAGATCAAGCCCCTGGAAGACGCGTTGGCTCAGGCCAAGGCCGCCGCCGGGGAGAAGGCGAAGGTAATTTACCTGTCCCCTCAAGGCCGTCAGCTGAAACAGGCTGGGGTCCGCGAACTGGCGAATGAGGAAGCACTGATCCTGATTGCCGGTCGCTATGAAGGCATTGACGAGCGTTTTATTGACGCTCATGTCGATGAAGAGTGGTCGATTGGGGACTATGTCCTGTCTGGCGGCGAGCTGCCGGCGATGGTCCTGATAGATGCGGTTACACGACTGCTGCCTGGAGCTTTAGGGCATGCGGACTCCGCGGAGGAAGATTCCTTCACGGACGGTTTGCTGGATTGCCCGCACTACACCCGCCCGGAGGTGTATGCGGATCAGCGTGTTCCCGACGTATTGCTAAGTGGCAATCACGCACACATCCGGCGTTGGCGTTTACAGCAGTCCCTTGGTCGGACCTATGAACGACGCGCCGATCTTCTGGATAGCCGCTCGCTTTCTGGAGAAGAGAAGAAGCTGCTCGAGGAATACATCCTCGCGCGGGACGATAGTTAACAACGTATCGATGGTAGGTCCATTGACTTACCTTAGGAGCACAGCATGACTAACAAAATCATCCTTGCACTCGAAGCAGAGCAGATGACCAAAGAGATCCCTACCTTTGCCCCGGGCGACACTATTGTCGTTCAGGTGAAAGTGAAGGAAGGCGACCGTTCGCGTCTGCAAGCGTTCGAAGGCGTGGTAATCGCCAAGCGTAACCGTGGTGTGAACAGTGCTTTCACTGTTCGTAAAATCTCCAACGGTGTTGGCGTAGAGCGTACTTTCCAGACCTACAGCCCGCAAATCGACAGCATGGCCGTCAAGCGTCGCGGTGACGTACGTAAAGCCAAGCTGTACTACCTGCGTGACCTGTCCGGTAAAGCAGCTCGCATCAAGGAAAAACTGGCTTAAGTCCAGCTTCCCGATGCAGAAAAAAGCAGCCTACGGGCTGCTTTTTTGTGCCTGCGATTTGTGCGTATCGCAGGGTGGCAGTTGAGGCTAGGACTGCCCTGGCTGGATGACTGCCAATAACGCCCATCCCGCCACTGGTTTCAAACCGCTCTCTGGTGTTACCACATGCACCCAGCCACTGTTGTCACGGGCAAACAACAGGATCGCCCGTTCACCATGCAGTGCCTGGTAGTCGTTCCATCCAAACCCATCGGTCAGGTGGGTGGTGTACAGCTCGGCGCCTTGCCCCAGCAGGCTGGCGAGCTTGGTATAGCTCAAGGGTTGGCTGCCCAGCAGGTGCCCGCGGTGTTCATGACTGGCCCGGTGCTTGTCCGTGCGACGGCTCTCCTGGCTGCTGGTCAGGGTGAACAGGCGATGCCCGAAGTCGTGGCGAAAGCGCATGGCGGCCAAGGTATTCAGTTCACCCGAGGGCGAAAGTGCCAGCAAATGTCCAAGCCCCACAAGGTCCAGGTGCGATTCGGCATGCTGCGAGGCCGGGTTGCCGAAGTAGGTCGGTAGCCCCTCCATGCGACTGGCGCGGATGTTTTCCCAGCTGGAGTCGGTCAACAGCACGCGGCTGCCCAATTGCTGTAGAGCCTTGCCCAGGATGCGCGCCGGGCCATTTGCACCGACGATCAGAAAGCCACTGGGCGCAGGCTCGGCGACTTTCAGCAGGCGGGCCAGGGGGCGGGCGGTGGCGCTTTGCAGTACCACGGTGCCGATGATCACCGCAAAGGTCAGCGGCACCAGCAGCAATGCACCTTCGTGACCGGCTTCATCCAGGCGAATCGCAAATATCGCCGACACCGCTGCGGCCACAATCCCACGGGGGGCAATCCAAGCCAGCAGTGCGCGTTCCCGCCAGTTCAGCTTCGAACCGGCGGTCGACAGCGCGACATTGAGGGGGCGTGCAATAAACTGAATGATCAGCAACAGGATCAGGACGAAGGGCCCCAGGGCAATCAATGCATTCAGGTCCAGGCGCGCCGCCAGCAGGATAAACAAACCGGAGATCAGCAGTACGCTGAGGTTTTCCTTGAAGTGCAGGATGTGTCGCACATCCACGCCTTTCATGTTGGCCATCCACATGCCCATCAGCGTTACCGCCAACAGGCCTGACTCGTGCATGACTTCATTGGCGGCGATGAATACGCCCAGCACCCCGGCCAGGGTCGCCAGGTTGTGCAGGTATTCCGGCAACCACTGTCGACGCATGATCTGCCCCAGCAGCCAGCCGCCGGCAACCCCGAACAGGCTACCGCAGGCAATCACGCCGCCGAAAGTCAGCAGACTATGGCTCAAGCCATCACCGGAAGCGCGGCTGATGATGAAGCTGTAGACCACCACGGCCAGCAGTGCACCAATCGGGTCGATGACGATACCTTCCCAGCGCAGGATGTTGGCGATGGAGGCTTTGGGGCGCACCACGCGTAGCATCGGGACGATCACCGTCGGGCCCGTCACCAACGTCAGCGTGCCGAACAGCAGCGCCAGCATCCAGTCGAAACCCAGCAGCCAGTGGGTTGCCAGCGTGATTACCGCCCAAGTCGAAAGCGCGCCGAGGGTCACCAGGCGGTGGACGACGCTGCCAATCTCCTTCCATTCCGACAGGTGCAGCGTCAGGCTGCCCTCAAACAGGATCAGCGCCACGGCCAACGACACCAGTGGCATCAGCAAGGGGCCGAACATTTCCTGCGGGTCGAGCCAGCCCAGTACCGGCCCGGCCAGAATCCCGCTCAGCAAGAGGAACAGAATTGCCGGCAGTTTCAGGCGCCAGGCCAGCCATTGGCAGCCGAGTGCGGCCACGCCAATGCCGCCAAAGGCCAACAAAATCTGTTGTTCGTTCATTAAAGCTCCCTGTTCCTTGAAGTAGCGGGCTATGAAAGACTAGTGACCCTAATCACAGTTCACTAATTAATTGCCGCAAAGCCCCGTGCCGCGTCACTTGAGTGCCCATGCCCGCCATTGATCATCCTCTTATCGACCGTTTCCTCGACGCCCTTTGGCTGGAAAAAGGCTTGTCGGACAACACACGCCAGGCTTACCGCAGTGACCTGGCCCTGTTCAACGGCTGGTTGCAGGAGAAAAACCTCGAGCTGACCAATGCCGGACGCGAGCTGATCCTCGATCACTTAGCCTGGCGTCTGGAGCAACACTACAAGCCGCGTTCTACTGCGAGATTTCTCTCGGGTGTGCGTGGCTTTTATCGCTATTTACTGCGCGAAAAGCTGATCGCAGTCGATCCGACTCTACAAGTCGACATGCCACAATTAGGTAGGCCGCTTCCTAAGTCTTTGTCGGAAAATGACGTGGAGGCCTTGCTCGCTGCCCCCGACCTCAGCGAAGCCATCGGCCAGCGCGACCGCGCCATGCTCGAGGTTTTGTACGCTTGCGGCCTGCGGGTAACCGAGCTGATCAGCCTGACCCTGGAACAAGTGAACCTGCGCCAGGGGGTATTGCGGGTGATGGGCAAGGGCAGCAAGGAGCGGTTGGTACCAATGGGGGAGGAGGCGATAGTGTGGGTCGAGCGCTATATGCGTGATGCCCGCAGCGAACTGCTTGGCGGACGCCCCAGTGATGTGTTGTTCCCCAGCCTGCGCGGTGAACAGATGACCCGCCAGACCTTCTGGCACCGCATCAAGCATCAGGCCAAGGTCGCCGGGATCAGCAAGTCCCTGTCGCCCCACACGTTGCGCCATGCCTTCGCCACCCATTTGCTCAACCACGGTGCGGATTTGCGCGTGGTGCAAATGCTGCTCGGCCACAGCGACTTATCCACCACCCAGATCTACACCCACGTGGCGCGCGCACGTTTGCAGGAAATGCACGCCAAGCACCACCCGAGAGGCTGAAAACCGCCAATTTATCCCGCCACGGGCTGCCCTGCGGCCCAACTGTGGTAGGCTTTGCCGGTTAGCAAAGGGGACGGCTCAGACCTGTATTAACAGACCCATGTCTTGCGCCCGTCCCTGCATCTGCCTTCAGGAGTTCCCATGCGCTTGACCCAGATTATTGCCGCCGCAGCCATTGCGTTGGTTTCCACCTTTGTTGTCGCCGATGACGCTGCCGAGCAGACCATCCGCAAGAGCTTGGCCAACCTGCAGCTCGACACCCCGATCGAAAGCATCAGTGCCAGCCCGATGGCCGGCCTTTACGAAGTCAAGCTCAAGGGCAGCCGCGTGCTGTACGCCAGTGCCGACGGCCAGTACATCGTCCAGGGTTACCTGTTCCAATTGAAGGACGGCAAACCGGTCAACCTGACCGAGAAAGCCGAGCGCCTGGGCGTGTCCAAGCTGATCAATGGCATCCCTGTGGCTGAAACCGTGGTCTACCCGGCGATCGGCGAGACCAAGACTCACATCACGGTGTTCACCGATACCACGTGCCCGTACTGCCACAAGCTGCACGCCGAAGTGCCCGCGCTCAACAAGCTGGGCGTGGAAGTGCGCTATGTAGCGTTCCCGCGCCAGGGCCTGGGCTCGCCGGGTGACGAGCAACTGCAAGCCGTATGGTGCTCGGCCGACAAAAAAGCGGCCATGGACAAGATGGTCGACGGCAAGGAAATCAAAGCCGCCAAGTGCGCCAACCCGGTTTCCAAGCAGTTCGCGCTGGGCCAGTCCATTGGCGTGAACGGTACACCGGCCATCGTTTTGGCTGACGGCCAAGTGATTCCGGGCTACCAGCCCGCGCCACAAGTTGCCAAACTGGCGCTGAGTGCCAAATAAACCAGCATCGTCGAACCTTTGACGATCATGGCCCGTGGATAAGTCCACGGGCCATTAATTGAAAGCCGCAGTTATGCGGCTGTTTTCCACGGCCGACCTCGCGTCGGCCGTTTCATGGGGAGTTCTTCAGTGAAACCGGTCAAAGTAGGCATCTGTGGGTTAGGGACCGTCGGTGGCGGCACCTTCAACGTACTTCAGCGTAACGCTGAGGAAATTTCCCGCCGCGCAGGCCGTGGGATTGAAGTGGCGCAAATTGCCACGCGTTCGCCAAAGCCACAGTTCGCAACGACCGGTATTGCGATTACCAACGATGTCTTCGCCGTTGCCACCAACCCTGAAATCGATATTGTCATCGAACTGGTCGGCGGCTACACCGTGGCCCGCGAGCTGGTGCTCAAGGCCATCGAGAACGGTAAGCACGTGGTCACCGCCAACAAGGCGCTGATCGCCGTGCACGGCAACGAAATCTTCGCCAAGGCGCGTGAAAAGGGCGTGATCGTTGCGTTCGAAGCCGCTGTCGCTGGTGGCATCCCGGTGATCAAGGCGATCCGTGAAGGCCTGTCCGCCAACCGTATCAACTGGGTCGCCGGCATCATCAACGGTACCGGTAACTTCATCCTCACCGAAATGCGCGAGAAGGGGCGTACCTTCGAAGACGTGCTGGCCGAGGCCCAGGCCCTGGGTTACGCCGAAGCCGACCCGACCTTTGATGTGGAAGGTATCGACGCGGCGCACAAGCTGACCATCCTGGCGTCCATCGCCTTTGGTATCCCGCTACAGTTCGACAAGGCTTACACCGAAGGCATCACCCAGCTGACCACTGCTGACGTGAACTACGCCGAAGCCCTGGGCTACCGCATCAAGCACCTGGGCGTAGCGCGCAGCACGCCGGCCGGTATCGAGCTGCGTGTGCACCCGACGCTGATCCCGGCCGATCGCTTGATCGCTAACGTCAATGGCGTGATGAACGCCGTGATGGTCAACGGTGACGCCGCCGGTTCGACCCTGTTCTACGGCGCCGGCGCCGGCATGGAGCCAACGGCTTCGTCGGTGATCGCTGACCTGGTGGACGTGGTCCGCGCCATGACCAGCGACCCGGAGAACCGCGTGCCGCACCTGGCGTTCCAGCCGGACTCGCTGTCGGCCCACCCGATCCTACCGATCGAAGCCTGCGAAAGTGCCTACTACCTGCGTATCCAGGCCCAGGACCATCCGGGCGTGTTGGCCCAGGTCGCCAGCATCCTGTCGGAGCGCGGGATCAACATCGAGTCGATCATGCAGAAGGAAGTCGAGGAGCAAAACGGCCAGGTGCCGATGATCCTGCTGACCCACCGTGTGCTCGAACAACACATGAATGACGCCATCCGAGCGCTCGAAGCTCTCCAGGGCGTGGTTGGGCCGGTAGTCCGTATCCGTGTCGAACATTTGAATTAATTCAGCTGCAAGCGCCAAGCTACAAGCTTCAAGTAGAAGCAGATCTGCTTTAACTTGAAGCTTGTCACTTGAAGCTTGAAGCCCAAACCGAAGGTTTGCCCCTATGCGCTACATCAGCACCCGCGGCCAGGCACCGGCCCTGAATTTCGAAGACGTTTTGCTGGCAGGTCTTGCCACTGACGGCGGCCTGTACGTGCCGGAAAACCTGCCACGCTTCACCCAGGAAGAAATCGCTTCCTGGGCCGGCCTGCCGTACCACGAGCTGGCCTTCCGGGTGATGCGCCCGTTTGTCACCGGCAGCATTCCGGATGCGGAATTTAAGAAGATTCTGGAAGAGACGTACGGCGTGTTTTCCCACAGCGCCATCGCCCCGTTGCGTCAATTGAACGGCAACGAATGGGTACTGGAGCTGTTCCACGGCCCGACGCTGGCGTTCAAGGACTTTGCCCTGCAACTGCTGGGTCGCCTGCTCGATTACGTGCTGGAGAAGCGCGGCGAACGCGTGGTGATCATCGGCGCTACCTCCGGTGATACCGGCTCGGCTGCCATCGAAGGCTGCAAACACTGCGAAAACGTCGACATCTTCATCCTGCACCCGCACAAGCGCGTGTCGGAAGTGCAGCGTCGCCAGATGACCACCATTTTTGGTGAGAACATCCATAACATCGCCATTGAAGGCAACTTCGATGACTGCCAGGAAATGGTCAAGAACAGCTTTGCTGACCAGAGCTTCCTGAAAGGCACGCGCCTGGTGGCGGTGAACTCGATCAACTGGGCGCGGATCATGGCCCAGATCGTCTACTACTTCCACGCGTCCCTGCAACTGGGCGGGCCTGCACGTTCGGTGTCGTTCTCGGTGCCGACCGGCAACTTCGGCGACATTTTTGCCGGTTACCTGGCACGCAACATGGGCCTGCCGATCAACCAGTTGATCGTCGCCACCAACCGCAACGACATCCTGCACCGTTTCATGAGCGGCAATCAGTACGTCAAGGAAACCCTGCACGCCACGCTGTCGCCGTCGATGGACATCATGGTGTCGTCGAACTTCGAACGCCTGCTGTTTGACATGCACGGTCGCAACGGCGCGGCCATCGCGGGTTTGATGGACACCTTCAAGAGCGGTGGCGGTTTCAGCGTTGACGAAGAGCGTTGGACCGAAACCCGCAAGCTCTTCGACTCCCTGGCTGTGGACGATGCGCAGACCTGCGAAACCATCGCACAAGTCTATGCCCAGACCGGCGAGCTGTTGGACCCGCACACTGCCATTGGTGTGAAGGCCGCCCGCGAATGCCGCCGCAGCCTGGATATCCCGATGGTGATCCTGGGCACCGCGCACCCGGTGAAATTCCCGGAAGCGGTGGAGAAGGCGGGCGTTGGCAAGGCGCTGGAATTACCGGCGCACTTGGCTGACCTGTTCGAGCGTGAAGAGCGTTGCACTGTATTGGCCAATGACCTCAAGGCTGTGCAGGCGTTTGTCAGCCAGCATGGCAACCGTGGTAAGCCGCTGTAAGGCAAACCGTGCAGGCAAAAACGCCGCTTTCCCTTCCTTGGGTCAGCGGCGTTTTTTATGGCTTGCAGGTTCGGTAGGTGCGGCCGTTTTTTCGTTGTCATGTTGCGAGCGCATGCTGGAATCCGTCAGCCCCTGACGGCCCCAAAAGACGAAAAAGCGAACTTTCCTACGTCACAACCAGTCACTTAGGATAGATGCAGCTCTCCCGTTGAAACGATTGTTCCCGAACTATTGAGTGGTGATCGAGATGGAAAGTATCAGCCTATTGCTAGAAGAAGCGCTGAGCCCTTATCAGGTTTCGCTGACCACCGCCGGTGTGCAGGGCGAGTGCCTGGTGACCGTGAAGAATCCTGCTGGCGCGATCGTGGTCGAGCGTGAAGTTGATCGCGCACAATTGATGGATAAACGCGTGATGGTGGATGTGGTGGACTGCCTCTTGCGCGATCTCAAGATTGCCGAAGGGCGCTTGGAACCGTCGGTCATCGCGGCCTTGCGCAACGCCGCCCAGGCTCGTGGCGCTGCCGTTGCATGAAGAATTGTTTAAGTGTGGAAACTTCCTACAAGGCGGCCGGTCAGATTTCGTAACAGCAAGAGCAGACATTGTGCTCCGGTGTTTGTGCCTTGCTGTACGGGTCTTTGTAGGCCACGTTTAACCCCGAAGTGTATCCCCACGCTCCGGGGTTTCTTTTTGCCTGCGATTTGTCAGGGTTCAGGTGAATCCAGGAAAAAGCTCGGGTTGTCCTGCAGATAGTGTTCACGCATGACCGGGTCCAGCCATTCGGCGTAGGAAGCCTGTAGCTGTTCCTGTGGGATATGGCGCAAGGCCCGATCAATTCGCTGTATGGCCTGGCGACCTTCAGGTGTGGCCGAACAACCGATATGCGTACGCTGGTAGGGCGCTGACCCCTTGATGGGGTAGAACATCAGGTCTTCAGGGGCAATGCCTTGTTGCATGGCGTGATAGCGGATCTCCGGCGCGTAACCCAGAACGGCTTCCAGTCGGCCCAGGCGCTGCATTTGCAGCAGGCTGCCCAGGGCGTCATTGCCGTAATGGAGTGCCAGTGTGTGAGGGACGGCACCCTTGAGTTGTGCATCGATCAACGGACCTTAGCTGCGTTCGGCGGTTGCGCCAATGCGTGCGGTAGGGGAGCCGAGGAAGGCTTGCAGGTCAAATTGGTCCTCATCAATGAACGCTGCCAACTCGCTCTGAGCAGGGTAAACCATCAAATCGCGCCATCCTCACGCAAGCGAGTAATGGCAGCGCTGTCGTATCCCAGTTTATTGAGTAGCACGTTGTTATGTTCACCCAGCTGCGGCCCGACCCATTCGCAGCTGCCTGGCGTGTCCGACAACTTGGGCACGATGCCAGGCATCTTGAAGTCCTTGCCGTCGGGAAGCTGGGCCTTGAGGAACATCTCCCGGGCGAGGAATTGCGGATCGCCGAGCATGTCCTCGGCACTGTAGATGCGACTGGCAGGCACTTCGGCTTTATTCAATATCGCGACCACTTCATCCAGTGGCAGCGAATTCACCCAGCGATCGATTACGCCATACAGCTCATCACGACGGCCATCGCGTCCGTCATTGCTGGTTAACTCTGGATCGTTGGCCAAATCTTCACGGCCAATGGCCGACATAAAGCGCTTGAAGATCGCATCGCCGTTGGCGCCGATCTGTACATGCTTGCCGTCGGCGCTGGTGTGGATGGAGGACGGCGTGATACCGGGCATGATGTTGCCGGTGCGTTCGCGAATAAAACCGAATACATCGAACTCCGGGATCATGCTTTCCATCATGGCGAAGATGGCTTCATACAGCGCTACATCGACCACCTGGCCCACGCCGCCGTTGACTTCGCGATGACGCAGCGCCATCAGCGCGCCGATCACCGCCCACAGCGCGGCAATTGAGTCGCCGATGGAAATGCCGGTGCGCACCGGTGGGCGGTCTTCGAAGCCGGTGATATAGCGCAGGCCGCCCATGGATTCGCCCACCGCGCCAAACCCTGGCTGGTCTTTCATCGGGCCGGTCTGGCCAAAGCCGGAGAGACGCACCATCACCAGCTTGGGGTTGAGTGCGTGCAGGGTTTCCCAGCTCAGGCCGAGCTTCTCCAGCACGCCGGGGCGGAAGTTCTCGATCAGGATGTCGGCGTCCGCCAGCAACTGCTTGAGGATGGCCAGGCCGTCCGGGTGCTTGAGGTTCAGCGTCAGCGACTGCTTGTTGCGCGCCTGCACAAACCACCACAACGACGTGCCCTCGTACAGCTTGCGCCACTTGCGTAGCGGGTCGCCGCCGTCCGGCGATTCGACCTTGATCACCTCGGCGCCGAATTCGGCGCAGATACGTGAGGCGAACGGGCCGGCGATCAGGGTACCGAGTTCGATAACTTTCAGGCCGGCAAGCGGTTTGGCATTAAACGACATGATGATCCTTGTCTGCGCAGTGCGGTGGTGTGATGCCTTTTAACATAGGCGGACAGCCCAGGGATAAGGATGATGCAGCGCAGGATTCGTTGAATGGCCCCGCCATCGGTTAGACTGGCCGCCTTTCCCTGTCTCTAGAAGTCCGTTCATGGCCCAGCCGTCCACGACCTACAAATTCGAACTCAACCTTACTGACCTCGATCGCTCGGTGTACGAGAGCGTCAAACAGACCATCGCCCGCCACCCTTCGGAAACCGAAGAGCGCATGACCGTGCGTCTGTTGGCCTACGCCCTGTTTTACAACGAGCAACTGGCGTTTGGTCGTGGACTGTCAGATGTAGACGAACCAGCCCTGTGGGAAAAAAGTTTGGATGATCGGGTTTTGCACTGGATCGAAGTCGGCCAACCCGATGCCGACCGCCTGACCTGGTGCTCGCGCCGCACCGAACGCACCAGCCTGCTGGCCTACGGTAGCCTGCGTGTATGGGAAGGCAAGGTGGTGCCGGTGGCGACCAACCTGAAAAACGTACACATCGCCGCCGTGCCCCAGGAGATCCTGGAGGTTCTGGCCAAAGACATGCCCCGCGTGATCAAGTGGGATGTGATGATCAGCGAAGGCACCATCTTCGTGACCGACGACCGTGGCCAGCATGAAGTGCAATTGCAGTGGCTGGTCGGCGGACGCGATTAAAATGTGGCAAGCGGCTTGTGTGGGATCGGGTTTGCCCGCGATTGTATCGCCGCGGTGTAACTGTTTCACCGAGCCGTCCGCATCGCAGGCAAGCCAGCTCCCACATCAGGTTTGTACCGTTTGCAGGATTGTTGTTTAACCGTTGTATCAGTAGAGAAGTTTCCGTTACCTCATGCGTATCGATCCCCGCCCGTTGCCCGCCGTCCTGCCGTTTCTTGGTGAATTGCCACCGCTGTTGACCCGTCTTTATGCCGCGCGCGGTGTGCAATCGGAGGCTGAGCTGGATAAAAGCCTGGCGCGGTTGATTCCCTATCAGCAGCTCAAGGGAATCGACGCGGCGGTGGACTTGCTGGTGACGGCGCTGGAGCAACGCCAGCGCATCCTGATCGTCGGTGACTTCGACGCCGATGGCGCCACTGCCAGCACCGTGGGTACCTTGGGCCTGCGTTTGCTCGGAGCGGCGCATGTCGACTATCTGGTGCCCAATCGCTTCGAATACGGCTACGGCCTGACCCCGGAAATTGTCGCCGTGGCCCTGCAGCGTGAGCCGCAGTTGTTGATTACCGTGGACAACGGCATTTCCAGCGTCGAAGGCGTGGCGGCCGCCAAAGCCGCGGGGTTGAAGGTGCTGGTGACCGACCACCATTTGCCCGGCGATGAGTTGCCGGCGGCGGATGCCATCGTCAACCCGAACCAGCCGGGCTGTGAGTTCCCGAGCAAGGCCCTGGCCGGCGTCGGCGTGATTTTCTACGTGCTGATGGCCTTGCGTGCGCGCCTGCGCAGCTTGGGCTGGTACGCGAACATACCTCAGCCGAACATCGGTGAACTGCTCGACCTGGTCGCTCTGGGCAGCGTTGCCGATGTGGTGCCCCTGGATGCCAACAACCGCATCCTGGTGCATCAGGGCCTGGAGCGTATCCGTGCAGGTCGCGCACGGCCGGGGATCAAGGCGATCCTGGAGGTGGCCAAGCGCGACGCTGCACGCATCACCTCGACCGACCTGGGCTTTATCCTCGGGCCGCGCCTGAATGCCGCTGGGCGCCTGGATGACATGAGCCTGGGGATTGAATGCCTGCTCACCACCGACGTCGCCGCCGCGCGGGAGATGGCTGCGCAGTTGGACGGCATGAACCAGGACCGTAAATCCATCGAGCAGGGCATGCAGCGCGAAGCCCTGGCCCAGCTCAAGGACTTGCCGGTGGAGTCGATGCCCTACGGGCTCTGCCTGTTCGACCCGGAATGGCACCAGGGCGTGATCGGCATTCTGGCGTCACGCATGAAAGAGCGCTATTTCCGCCCGACCATCGCCTTTGCCGACGCCGGTGACGGCCTGCTCAAGGGCTCAGGGCGCTCCGTGCCGGGTTTTCACATCCGTGATGCCCTGGCAGTGGTCGCAAGCCAGCATCCCAATCTGATCGCCAAATACGGCGGCCACGCCATGGCGGCGGGGCTCACATTGCCCGAGTCGAATTTCCCACTGTTTGCCGAAGCATTTGATGCTGAAGTGCGTCGGCAACTGTGTGAGGAGGACCTGACCGGCAGGTTGTTGACCGACGGTACTCTGGCAGTGGAAGAGTTTCACCTGGAGCTGGCGCGGGCCTTGCGGCATGCCGGCCCGTGGGGGCAACACTTTCCCGAGCCGTTGTTCCACGGCGTGTTTCAGTTGGTGGAGCAGCGTGTCGTGGGGGAGCGGCACCTGAAAGTGGTGCTCAAGAGCGAATGCGGCTCGGTGAAACTCGATGGCATTGCGTTTGGGGTGGACCGTGACGTTTGGCCTAACCCTACCGTGCGTTGGGTCGAGCTGGCCTATAAGCTGGATGTGAACGAGTTTCGTGGGAATGAAACCGTGCAGCTGATGATTGCGCACATCGAACCGCGCTAAATATCGGTCACACCCTAAAGCAAATGTGGGAGCGGCGGTTCGACGCTTCGACTTGCTCGCGAATACGGAGTGTCAGTCAATGTTGCTGTGACTGATCCACCGCTTTCGCGAGCAAGCCCGCTCCCACATTTTTAATCCGTGTACAGCCTGAAGTTACTCGGCTTTATCCTTGGCCTGATGCTTCACAATGATATCCACCAACCGCTTGGCCAGCGCCGGGTAGTTCTCATCGAAGTGATGCCCACCTGGCAACTTCAGCGCTTCACCCACGGCAGTCTTGTCCGTGCAGCCGCTCTCGTCGACTTCTTCTGCACCGTAGATGCACACCACTTTCTCAGGCGGCAGCTTGGCCATTTCCGGGCCCGTGGCGGCTTCTTTGCCGGCGTTACCCAGCCAGCCTTCCACTTCGATTTCAAAGCTGCCAGTGCGCGCGAACGCCAGCAGGATGATTGCGTCCACGCGTTGCTGCTCGTTTGCCGGCAAGCGGTTGTAAATGGCCGGCAATACATCGGCACCGAACGAGTAACCGGTCAGCACGAAGCGCTTGGTGCCCCACTTCTGACGGTAGTGTTGCATCAGCTCGGTGAGGTCCTTGGCGCTTTGTTCCGGGGTCTTGTGCTGCCAGTAGTAGCGCAGGGTGTCGATGCCGACGACGGGGTAGCCGATCTTGGCCATTTCGCCGGCCACGTCGCGGTCCAGGTCACGCCAGCCGCCATCACCAGAGAGGAACAGGGTGACGGTGTCCTTGGCCTGGCCGGCCGGCACTTCAACCACTGGAATCGCCAGGCCGCCGTTGTCCGAACCTACCAGTTGCTTGCGCAGCTCGTTGTTCAGCACTTGCGGGTAGTGAATGTCGTAGTCGCTGATGCTGGTGGTGGCGCGTGGTGTATCGCGCACGAAACTGGCGCTTTCATCGTCAGGGTTGTCGTTCCAGGCCACCAGCCAATTGCCGTGCGCGGCGGTTTTCGGCAGTGGGTCCTTGCAGCCTTCCTGCACCAGGGCGAAGCCGACGGAGATGGCATTGGCCTTGTCGTCATCCTGTGTTGCCAGCCAGCGCCAGGCGAGCGCTGCGCCTGGGCCGATGCCGCTGACCAGGGTGGCCGGGCCCTTGAGCTGGACCAAGGCGCTTTGCAGCGCTTGTTCCTGCAGCTTGCAATCGTCCTTGGGCAGGATCACTTGGACAATCTGCGCCTTGCCGCCTTGGCTCAGAGCGATCAGTTGGCTGTCGGTCAGGATTTCGTCGGCCATTACGGCCACGGCCACAAGGGCTTTCGGCGTGCCATTGGGCGTCACGCGGGTCATCACCGAGCCATCGGCCTGGGGCAATTGCTCCAGGGTCGGCTGTGGGGCAGGGCGGTTCCAGTACCAAAAGCCGCCGCCTGCGATCAAGGCGAGCAGCACTACAGAGGCCAATACATACCGCCAGGAACGTCGAATCATCAGCGTTTCACCAATCCAGTCAAGCCGCCCGCGATCAGGGCGGCGGTATCGGCCAGTGCCACCAGCGGATCAAGTCCCGCAGGCACGGCCATGTAACGGGGTTCCCAGTCAGGCTGGAACTTGTCTTTGAAGCGGCGCAAACCTTGGAAGTTATACAGTTGTTCGCCACGGCGGAACACCATCGAACCCAGACGTTGGGTCAACGGCGCGCCGCGGCGTGGTTGCAGGCCCGACAACGGCACCATGCCGAGGCTGAAGCGGGCGTAGCCGTGACTCTTATAATGTTGAATCAGGCCGACCATCATGAATTCCATGGTCAGCTTGGGCGCGTCAGGGTGGGCGCGCATCAGGTCGAGACTGGCCAAGTCGTGGCTGTAGGTCTCGAGCAAGTTGGCGAAGGCCACCGGGTTCCCTTCGAAGCGAATGATCGCAATGCGAAAGTGCTTGAGGTAGTCGTCGCTGAAGCGTCCCAGGGAAAAGCCTTTTTCCCTCACGTTTTTGCCGGTCAGCCAGGCATCCGAGATCACTTTGAGCGCGTCCATCGGTGCCGTGCCCGGTTCAAAGATCTCCAGGGACAAGCCATCGCGGGTGCCACGGTTCCAGGTATAGCGCAGGTCCTTCATCTCTTTGCCCTTGGCTTCCAGGTCAAAGCGTTTCAGGTCGACGCGGGCTTCTTCACCCAGTTTGATCGCGGTGAGGCCGATGTCCATGTAGTACGGCAGGTTCTCTGCGCGCACTTGATAGAACACCGGGCGCGCGTGGTGAATGTCGCACAAGTCGCGGAACTGCCAGATCATCTCGGCGCGTGGCTGGGTCGGGCCAATCGGGTCGTACAAGGCTACCAGGCTGCGCCCGCGACGGGCGTACATGAGGAAAGCTTCATCATTGGGGTGAAACAGCAGCGCCTTGTCGCCGGTGAGCGCCAGGCCGCCGTCGGGTTGGGACGAGGCCATCAGGATCTTGCTGGCACGCTCGAGTTCGTCGGGCGTCGGCAGGTGGATCACTGGGCGCGCGGTGCGCAACAGCCAGGTCAGGGAGACGATCACCAGCAGGACGGCGGCGCCCAGCAGCGAGCGCAAACCACGGGGCGCGTTGGCGTCCAGGGTGAACTGCCACCACAGCTGGTGGCTGTAAGGCACGTCTTGATAAGCGAACAGCAGCAGCCAGATCGAAGCCCCCAGCACGCACACGCTTGCCACCAGGTACAGCGGTGAGAAGGGCAGCTCGGTGAGGCGGCTGGCGCGGTAGAACGAGCGTCGGAAGATCGCCAGCAGGATCGCGGTCATGGTCATCAAGCAGGCTTCTTCCCAGTCGAAACCCTTGAGCAGCGAGAGCAACGCACCGGTCAGCAGCAGCACCATGGTCAGCATCCAGGCGGCCGACAAGCGTCGACGCAGGCCCTGGGCCAGCAACAAGCACAGCACGCCGATCAGGCTGGCGCCAAAGTGCGAGGCGTCAATCAGGCGGTGGGGAATCAAGAAGCCGATGTTTTCCAGGCGTGAGTCGATTTCGGGCGTGGCGCCAGAAAACAGCAGGACCACGCCGGACAAAAAAACCAGTACGGCCAGTACTGGCGCTGCCAGCCCCGAGGCGACCCGCAGGCTTTGCTGGGTCTGGAACAGACGCTGCGCTTCGTTGATCAGCAGGAACACACAGGCGATCAATAGGGGCAGCACCACGTAGATCATGCGGTACAGCAGCAGGGCAGCGGCCAGTGGCGCGGCGCCCAGTTTGTCGGCGAAGGCTGCGAGCAGAATTGCTTCGAATACGCCAACCCCGCCCGGTACATGGCTGAGCACGCCAGCGGCCAGCGCCAGCAGGTACACCAACAGGAAGGGGCCGAAGGGCGGCGCTTCTGGCAGCAACAGATAAAGGACGGTCGCAGCGGCGGCGACGTCCAGCGCGGTGATGATCAGTTGCAGGAAGGTCAAACGCCGGCCCGGCAGACGCAGGGTACGGCGGCCAGCTTTTACCAGCAGGTTATCCGGGTAGGGTTGCTCCGGCAGGCGACGACGATAAATGCCGATGCACAGCGCGGCCGACAACAGCAGCACGGCGCAGGCAATGCCGCCCAGCAAACCTTGCGACAGATGCAGATAAGTGGACGCCGCCGGCAAGTTACTCAAGGTGGCCAATGCCGCCAGCGGCGGCAGGGCGCAGCCCAGGGCCAGGCTGGCGAACACGGTCATGTGCGCCACTTCTGAAGCCCCGATGCCATGGCGTGCATATAAACGGTAACGCACCGAACCGCCCGAGAGCATCGACAAGCCAATCGCATTGCCGATGGCAAACGCGGTAAAGCCACCCATGGCCAGGGTCTTGGCGGGCAGTTGTACCCCCGCGTAGCGCGCGCCGGAAAATTCGTAGCCTAATAGAATGACGAAGCCGGCGACACCTGCGGCAAACGCACCGAGTAGGGCGGGCCTGGGTACTTCCAGAATCGAATCGTGGAGGGCGTAGAGATCCAGCTCCAGCAGCAGGTGTCGGCAGGCGATCAACGCGATGGCGAACAGCAATAGTGTGACGGCCAGCCCGATGGGTTGCCGGTATTTGCTCACCCGATCCAGCCAACGCAAACGAGCGGGAGGGATCGGTTGTTCTGCTGTAACGGTGTCTTGTGGTTCAGACGAGTTGGCGCGCATCAATCACCTCGTGGATTGTGCGCGACAGGATGGAGGTATCCAGCCAAGTTACCAATCCCTATGGGCAAAATTATTACAAATATTAACGCGTATCACCGGGGGCGGCGACAGCGGCCATTGGTCGTAGAGGGAAGCGCTGAGCATTGAGCATAGCTTGCAATGAGATGGACTCTGCAAACCGTGTACGGTTTCATGAAAGATGCCATGCCATTGTTTCAGAAGAACTTTTTTACCGGATACAAAAAAGGCCACTCTTTCGAGTAGCCTTTTTGATGTTTGGTTGCGGGAGCCGGATTTGAACCGACGACCTTCGGGTTATGAGCCCGACGAGCTACCAGACTGCTCCATCCCGCGTCTGTGGGCGGCATTCTACAGCCCAACGGCGGGGTGTCAACCGTTAATGGATGTATCGGTCAAATAAGTGTGAATTAACCCACTGAGTGGTCACCGATAACGGTAAGTGCGCGATAGGCTTGGATTTTTGTCAGACAATCAAAAAACTGACAGGCACAAAAAAGGCCACTCTTTCGAGTAGCCTTTTTTGATGTTTGGTTGCGGGAGCCGGATTTGAACCGACGACCTTCGGGTTATGAGCCCGACGAGCTACCAGACTGCTCCATCCCGCGTCTGTGTGTCGGCATTCTACAGAGGATCGCGAGTGTGTCAACCCGTGTTCTGAAGAAAAGCGCTTGTGGTTCAATTGGTTAGCTCTCCACCGCTGTACGTGGAAGCGCTGCAAGCCAGTCCGGCCAAGGGTTTCAGCTCTATCGGAATGCCAGATTCGATTGAGAAAATAAATTCATGTACGAATTTTCCTACCGTTCAAACGGAAGAATCAAACTACTGGTGCTATGTACAGGTGCGAGTGCGATACTGGCCACCCGTAGTTTCACATCCTGTTTATATGACGCAGCGCAAAATCATCCACGTTGACTGTGATTGCTTCTACGCCGCCATCGAGATGCGCGATGACCCGAGCCTGGCGCAAAAGCCGCTGGCGGTGGGTGGCTCGGCGGACCGGCGCGGGGTGATCGCTACCTGCAACTATGAGGCGCGGGCCTATGGCGTGCGCTCGGCCATGTCGTCACGCCACGCCTTGAAGCTGTGTCCGGACCTGACCATCGTCAAGCCGCGCATGGACGCCTATAAGGAAGCGTCGAAGGAAATCCAGACCATCTTTCGCGACTACACCGACCTGATCGAACCGCTGTCGCTGGATGAAGCCTATCTGGACGTGTCTGACTGTACGCATTTTGGTGGCAGTGCCACGCGCATCGCCCAGGACATTCGCCGCCGCGTCTCCAACCAGTTGCACATCACCGTGTCCGCTGGTGTCGCGCCGAATAAATTCCTGGCCAAGATCGCCAGCGACTGGAAGAAACCCAATGGATTGTTTGTGATTACCCCGGACCAGGTCGAAGACTTTGTCTCGCAGTTGCGTGTGAGCAAATTGCACGGTGTGGGCAAAGTCACGGCAGAAAAGCTGGCGCGCCTGGGAATTGAAGACTGCCTGCAACTGCGTGAGTGGAACAAGCTGGCGCTGGTGCGGGAATTTGGCAGCTTTGGCGAGCGACTGTGGAGCCTGGCGCGTGGGATTGATGACCGCGCAGTGCACAACGATAGCCGTCGGCAATCCATCAGTGTGGAAAATACCTACGATGTGGACCTGCCGGATCTTTCAAGCTGTCTGGCAAAGCTTCCCGAACTGATGGAAACCCTGGCCGGGCGTATGGCGCGTATAGACAGCAGTTACCGGGCGGGCAAGCCGTTCGTTAAAGTGAAGTTTCATGACTTTACCCAGACGACACTGGAGCAGGCGGGGGCGGGGAGGGATTTGGAGAGTTATCAACAGCTGCTGACCCAGGCGTTTAAACGGGGTGCGAAGCCGGTTCGGTTGTTGGGGATTGGGGTGCGGTTGCTGGATTTAAGCAGCGGCAACGAGCAGCTCGAGTTCTCCTGGTAGAAACCGAGAGCCCTATGTGGGGGCGGGCTTGCTCGCGAATGCGGTAGATCAGTCAATGCATCTGGTGGCTGACACTCCTTATTCGCGAGCAAGACCGCACACATTTAGATCTACGATATTCTTGAAGTCTTAGCGCGCGCCAGGATCCGCCACCAACCGCCCCGCATCCTTGGTCAGCGCCTGCAGGAATTCCTGCTGCAACTCGGGATCATTGCGGGTCAGTTCGATCAGGCTTTGTTCCAGTTCGCTGGCTTCTTCTTCCAGGCCCAGCTCTGAGAGACGCTTGACCCGGTGCACCCACTGGCTGACTTCGTCGTCTTCCAGGTCGTCGTAGATCAGGCCGTGGGCTTCCAGCAACTTGCCGCGCAGCGTGTTGCTGATCGCCAGTGTCGAGTCCGAATGCACGTCGTCCTGGCCATCTTCCACGCTGATCTTCAAGGTCGTGATGCGGTTAAGGTCCTGCTCGGCAAACGGGCTGTCCAACAGGTTCAGGCGCAAGACGCCGTTGCGGTCGGTGGTCAACTCATGCACGTGCTTGCCCGCAGTAACCTGCACCGGGCGTTCGCTCCAGGGCAGGCTCGAATACTCCACACGCTTGTCGCGCTGGACTTCATCGATACCTGCCAGGTTCTGTTGCGCACGGCCATGGGATTGCACGTTCATGAACGGGTTGAGGCCGTCCACGCCGTAGGTCAGCCAGTCGTGGGTCATGCTGGTAGGCAGGTTGCCGAGGGCGAAGATATTCGCCACGTTAGCCCCCGCACCCGCGACCAGGGCGACCGTACCCAAAGGCACTTCATAGAGTTCGCGCCAGGGTTGGTAGGGGGTGTAGCGGTCGTAACGACGGGTGACTTCGAACTCGGTGACCTCGAAGGTCTTTTGCTCGTGAATGCGCACTCGGCGTTGAGGCAGCTCCAGCACTTTGGGGTCGCCTACATCGATCTGCAGGCTGTGGTCGAGCAACTTACGCTCGACCCGCTCCTCGTGCTCACTGCGTTGCGACATCTGGTTGGCGCAGCCGCTGACCAGCAGGGCGCCGCACAAGGCGGCGCCCCCCAGGGCTCTGGTGTTTCGCTTGAACATGACTTCTCTTGATCTGGTTTTCAGCGACGAATACGCGCCTGAAGGAAAGACAGCACGTCAGCCACCGGCAACGGTTGTGCTTGGGCTTCGGTCCGGCTCTTGTATTCCAGATTGCCATCCGCCAGGCCGCGGTCGCTGACCACGATCCGGTGCGGGATGCCAATCAGTTCCATGTCGGCGAACTTGATGCCCGGGCTGGTTTTCTTGTCGCGGTCATCCAGCAACACTTCAAAACCAGCGGCCGTCAGTTCGGCATACAGTTTGTCGGTGGCTTCGCGTACTTGCTCGGTTTCATAGCGCAGCGGTACCAGGGCGACCTGGAACGGCGCCAGGGCGTCACTCCAGATGATGCCTTTCTCGTCGTTGTTCTGCTCGATGGCAGCTGCAACCACGCGCGAAACGCCAATGCCGTAGCAGCCCATTTCCAGGGTGATCGGCTTGCCGTTCTCGCCCAGCACTTCGCACTTCATCGCCTTGCTGTACTTATTGCCCAGCTGGAAGATGTGCCCGACTTCGATGCCGCGCTTGATCTCCAGGGTACCTTTGCCATCCGGGCTCGGGTCACCAGCGACCACGTTACGCAGGTCGGCCACGGTCGGAACCGGCAGGTCACGCTCCCAGTTCACGCCGAAGTAATGCTTGTCGTCGATGTTCGCGCCAATACCGAAGTCGCTCATCAGCTCGACCGAACGGTCGATGATAATTGGCAGCGGCAGGTTCAGTGGGCCCAGGGAACCCGCACCGGCGCCAATGGCGTCGCGCAGTTCGGCATCACTGGCCATGACCAGTGGGTTGGCGACGCCAGGTTGCTGGGCGGCTTTGATTTCGTTGAGTTCGTGGTCGCCACGGATCACCAGGGCGATCAGCTTGCCTTCTTCTTCGGCGTGCACGATCAGGGTCTTGATGGTCTTTTCAATCGGCAGATTGAATTTTTCCACCAGGGCCGCGATGGTCTTGGTCTCTGGTGTATCCACCAAGCGCAGCTCTTCAGCCGGTGCAGGGCGGGACGTTTCCCGTGGCACGGCTTCAGCTTTCTCGATGTTTGCTGCGTAGTCCGAACCGTTGCTGAACACGATATCGTCTTCGCCGGATTCGGCCAGTACATGGAATTCGTGGGAGCCGGCACCGCCGATGGAACCGTTGTCCGCTTCAACCGCTCGGAACTTCAGGCCCAGGCGGGTGAACACGTTGCAGTAGGCCTGGTGCATGCGGTCGTAAGTGACCTGCAGCGACGCCTGGTCGGCGTGGAACGAATACGCGTCTTTCATGATGAATTCACGACCGCGCATCAAGCCGAAGCGTGGGCGGATTTCATCACGGAATTTGGTCTGGATCTGATACAGGTTCAGCGGCAGCTGTTTATAGCTGCTCAGCTCGTTGCGCATCAGGTCGGTGATCACTTCTTCATGGGTCGGGCCGGCGCAGAAGTCGCGGCCATGACGGTCCTTGAAGCGCAGCAACTCAGGGCCGTACTCTTCCCAGCGCCCGGATTCCTGCCACAGTTCAGCCGGTTGGGTGCTCGGCATCAACACTTCCAGAGAGCCGGCAGCGTTCATTTCTTCACGAACGATGGCTTCGACCTTGCGCATCACCTTCAAGCCCATGGGCAGCCAGGTGTACAGGCCCGAGGCCAGTTTGCGGATCATGCCGGCGCGCAGCATCAGCTGATGGCTGATCACGACCGCATCGGAAGGCGTTTCTTTCTGTGTGGCGAGCAAATATTGACTGGTGCGCATGGTAGGCCGTTGTCGGTTGCTTGGACTTGAAATGACGCTGGATTGTACGGGCGGTTGCCGCCGGAGTACAGGCATCAGGTTGCGGGGTGTTTCTGTCGGAAGCGTGCTTGTGTGGGCGCTGGCTTGCCTGCGATGGGAGCGGCGCGGTGTATCTGTTGCACCCTGGTGATGCTATTGCAGGCAAGCCAGCGCCCATATTGACTGAGGTGTGTCAGTCGTCAGCGGGTGGATTCAACCGAATCCGCCGATTCTCCTGGTACCAATGCAGTGCAATCAGCAGCAATGTCGGTACACCCAGCATGCAGGTGATCAGGAAGAAATTATGGTAGCCGAACTTCTCCACCATCACCCCCGAATACCCGCCGATCAGGCGCGGCAGCAACAGCATGATTGAGCTGAGCAGCGCGTATTGGGTGGCGGAGAACTTGAGGTTGGTCAGGCTCGACAAGTAGGCCACAAATGCCGATGTGGCCATGCCCGAGCTGAAGTTATCCAGGGAAATCGTGAAAATCAGCATCTGCAGGTCCGGGCCCCTGTCGGCGAGCGCCACGAACAGCAGGTTGGTGCCGGCAGAGAACACGCCGCCGATAAACAGGATCGGCAGGATGCCGAAGCGCACAATCAGCAGGCCGCCCATGCCGGCGCCGACCAGGGTCATGATCAGGCCGAAGATCTTGCTGACCCCGGCGATCTGGTCCTTGGTAAAGCCTTGGTCGATGTAGAACACGTTGGCCATCACGCCCATCACGGTGTCAGACATCCGATAGGTGGCGATCAGCCCCAGCAGCAGTAAAGCTTGCCAGCGGTAGCGCAGGATGAAGTCGTTGACCGGCGTCAGCACCGGCGCCAGGCCCCGGCGACCCATGGCCGAGAGGCACAGTGCGGTGAGCGTGATATAGAGAATGGCGCGCAGGAAGGCACGGTCGTCCATCAGCAGGTCCCACAGGCTCATACCGTGGAACAGCACGCTTGCGAAATCAGTATTGAACAGCTGGGTGAACATCGCGGGCACCGACACCAGCAATACGATCAGCACAAATACCGAGACCAGTTGATGCACGAAACTGTAGCGCCCGGCCTGCAACTGGGTGCGCAGTGGCACATTTGGTTCGCGCATGAACAGCGTGGTCAGCAACGCAGGAACCATCAATACGCCGAACAGCACATAGGTGCCGGTCCAGGCCGAGTGTTTATAGTTGAAACCGGTGGAGCCGAAACCTTCAGCAAAAAAGAGTGCACCTGCCGTGGCCAGCAGGGCGGCGATGCGATAGCCGGACATATAGCTGGCGGCCAACGCGGCCTGGCGGCTGTCATCGGCGATTTCCAGGCGGTAGGCGTCTACCGCGATATCCTGGGTGGCGGACGCGAAGGCAACGACGACGGCGATAGCGATCAGCCAGGACAAATGTTTCTGCGGGTCGCAAAAGCCCATGCCGATCAATCCGAGGATCACCAGCGACTGGGCAAGGACCAGCCAGGAACGGCGTCGCCCGAGTTTACCGAGCAACGGCAGGCGCCATTGGTCGAGCAGCGGCGACCAGACCCACTTAAAGGCATACGCCAAACCAATCAGGCTTGCATAGCCGATGGTCTCGCGGGCCACACCGGCCTCCCGCAACCACACCGAAAGCGTCGAGAACACCAACATGTAAGGCAAGCCGGCGGCAAAGCCGAGCAACAACAGCACTAACGTCGAGGGGCTGGCATAGGCAGCGAGCGCGGCGCGCCAGGTTTTACGGGGCATGGGCTGGAGTCTGCCTCAGGTTTGCGGAAACAAAGCGCGCACTCTAACCGCTGTGCTCTACCGGGCGCCAGCCATGGCGCTGAATATCCACGCGATTATTGCGGACCGTGACGCCTTCTTCGCGCAAACGCGCGCGTTGCTCGTCACCCGAGGCACTGCCCACTGGCAGACTTATCCGACCACCGGCACCCAGCACGCGATGCCAGGGAAGTTTGGTGTCTGCAGGCAGTTGACTCAGGGTGCGGCCTACCCAGCGCGCCGCACGCCCCAGCCCAGCCAGGTGGGCCAACTCGCCGTAGCTGACCACGCACCCTGCGGGCACTTGCGCCAGGGTCAGGTACAGCGCAGTGCGGCGCATTTGGGCAGGGCTTTGCGGGGGCTCGGCGGGTGGATTCACTGTGGGCATATCCGTTGAGATCGGCTGACTTATTGTAAGAAACGTCTGTAAGCATGGCATCGAGGATTGAACTGAATATAAATCCTTGAGTCAGTCGTATCTAACACGATAATGCCCTCTTTTCGCCAACCTCGAGCCCTGAATCCGCTTATGTTGTCCAGAACTCTGCTGTGCCTCGCTGTTTTCAGCGCCTCCACGCCCCTAATGGCCGATACCGTCTGGTTGAAGAACGGTGACCGTCTGACGGGCAAGATCAAGGTCTTCGACGGCGGCAAGTTGCTGATCCAGACCGATTACGCGGGCGCCATTCCTGTGGACTGGAAACAGGTGAAAACCCTGGAAAGCGACCAGGAACTGCTGGTCAAGCAAGATGCCTACACCGGCGAAAAGGCCAAGTCCCTGAAGCCGGCGGATGAAGGCAAGGTGGTGCTGGCCAATGGCGAGGCGCCAAAGACCGTCGAGCTGGCAAGCATCCAGCAGATCCTCAAGCCCAAGCCTGTGATCGAAGACTTGGTGTGGAAGGGCAATGTCGACATGGCGCTGGACTACAAGCGCGCCGAAAAAGATACCAACGACTACGACATCGACTTCAAGACCACCGCGCGGCATGGCCAATGGCGCCACACCGGGCAGGGCGAGTACAACCGCGAGTTCCAGGACGACGTGACCACCACCGACAACTGGGCGTTGGAATATGACCTGGACCGCTTCCTGACCGAGCATTGGTTCTGGCAGGGACGCTTGACTTACAAGCGTGACAAGGTTGAAGACTTGGCTCGCCAGCGTACCGTCGGTACCGGCCCGGGCTACCAGTTCTGGGATGATGAGCTGGGCGCATTCTCCCTGGGGTCGCTCGTCAACCGCACCGATTACGAATACGCCGAAGGCGGCAAGGACAACTTCTATTCCCTGGCCATGAAGTGGAACTACAACCGCTACCTGGTGGGCAAGACCGTTGAATTCTTTACCAATGGCGAAGTGGGCAAACCTATCGATGGCCCAGCGGAATACTCCCTGGATGCGGAAATGGGCCTGCGCTACAAAGTCACCGAGTGGGCTTCGCTTAACCTCAAGGCTGAACGCGACGTCATCAGTGGCGACTCGGAAAGCAGCCTGAGCAAAACCCGCTATACCGCAGGGTTCGGCGTGGCCTGGTAACCCCCTTCGACAAATCCCGGCAGGGGCGCCTATGGCAACCGGCGCGTAGATTGATTACCTTGTGTTGAGATCCATTCCCATGAGTCATGGGCGGCTGAATACCCGAGGAGTCAACGTTGAGCGCACAGGTTGCCAAGAACGCCCGAGAGCTGTTGCTCAAGGAATACCGTGGGGCTCTCGCCACACAGTCCAAAGCCATGCCGGGTTTCCCTTTCGGTTCGGTCGTGCCGTATTGCCTGGACGAGCAGGGCCGTCCGCTGATCCTCATCAGCCGTATTGCCCAGCACACCCACAACCTGCAAAAAGACCCTAAGTGTTCGTTGCTGGTGGGTGAGCGTGAGGCGGATGACGTGCAGTCCGTCGGGCGCCTGACCTACCTGGCTGAGGCCGTAAAACTCGGGGAGGGCGCTGCCATAGAGGCAGCGGCCGAGCGTTATTACCGCTACTTCCCCGATTCGGCCAACTACCACAAAGCCCACGACTTCGACTTCTGGGTGCTCAAGCCGGTGCGCCACCGTTACATCGGCGGCTTTGGGGCGATTCACTGGGTCGACCAGTTGACACTGGCCAACCCGTTCTCGGGCACGGCTGAGCGCAGCATGATCGAACACATGAACAGCGATCACACCAACGCCATTGCCCACTACGTCGACTTGGCCGGTTTGCCGACCTCCGAGCCTGCGCAGTTGGCCGGTATCGACAGCGAAGGCATGCACCTGCGTATCGGCCAGTCCTTATATTGGTTACCGTTCGCGGAGCCTTGCAACACTCCGACACAAGTGCGCGAAGCCCTGGTTTCACTGGCTCACGCTGACGACTGGCCGAAAAAAGAAGCCGCTGACGCTTGAATTCACGAAATGGCGACGTCATTTAAGGTGGACTGGCAAGGCATTCTTGCGTTGAGGAACCATTTGATGCGCCCTTTTTTATTGCTCTTTCTGCTGTTCCCGGTGTTGGAGCTGTTCGTATTCGTTCAAGTCAGCAGTGCGATCGGGTTTTTCCCGGCCCTGCTGTTGATCATTCTCGGCTCGATGCTCGGCGTATTGGTGCTGCGCGTCGCCGGCCTGGCCACGGCACTGCGTGCCCGTGAAAGCCTGAATCGTGGCGAGCTGCCCGCACAGACCATGCTTGAAGGCCTGATGATGGCCCTGGCCGGTGGCCTGTTGATCCTGCCGGGCTTTATCAGCGATGTGGTCGGCCTGGTGATGTTGCTGCCAGTCACTCGCAAGCTGCTGGCCGGCAAGATGCGCCAGCGTGCCGAAGAGGCGGCGATTCGCCAGCGTGCGTTCGCCGATGACCTGCAACCCCGTGGCGGTCCGGCTCCGCGCCAGCCACTGGGGCGTGAAGGTGATGTGATCGAAGGCGAATTCGAACAGCGCGACAGCAAATAACCGCTTCACTGGCACGGCACCTCAGGGTGCCGTGTTGCTTTGAGCCGTCGACATACACAAAAAATTTCCGTCGCGGCCCCTTGTAATAAGCTTATGCGCCCTTATGTAACGGTCACCGCAAGGTTTCTGGTGGTGACACCAGACAGACTTCTGCGTCTTGCTTGGCGAGGCGCGACCGGCACTGCCGGAATACAACCTGCCGGTACTGATACCGGCCGATGAAAAACACAATTAGGAGAGATCGACAATGAGCAAGCTTCGTCCTCTGCACGACCGCGTCGTAATCCGTCGCAGCGAAGAAGAAAAGAAAACCGCTGGCGGTATCGTTCTGCCAGGTTCGGCTGCTGAAAAAGCCAACCACGGTGTGATCGTCGCTGCAGGCCCAGGCAAAACCCTGGAAAACGGTGACGTGCGTGCGCTGGCCGTTAAAGTCGGTGACAAGGTTGTATTTGGTCCTTACTCCGGCAGCAACACTGTGAAAGTCGACGGCGAAGACCTGCTGGTTATGGCTGAGAACGAGATTCTCGCTGTTCTGGAAGACTGATTTCCCCGCTCATTTTCCCGTTACTCCAAAGTATTTAAGGAATATCGATCATGGCTGCTAAAGAAGTTAAATTCGGCGATTCCGCCCGCAAAAAAATGCTCACCGGTGTCAACATCCTGGCTGACGCAGTAAAAGCGACCTTGGGCCCTAAAGGCCGTAACGTGATCATCGAGAAGAGCTTCGGCGCTCCGACCATCACCAAGGACGGCGTTTCGGTAGCAAAAGAAATCGAACTCGAAGACCGTTTCGAAAACATGGGCGCGCAGCTGGTCAAAGACGTTGCCTCCCGTGCCAACGATGACGCAGGCGACGGCACCACCACCGCTACCGTTCTGGCTCAGGCAATTGTCAACGAAGGCTACAAAGCCGTCGCTGCCGGCATGAACCCGATGGACCTCAAGCGCGGCATCGACAAGGCGACCATCGCCATCGTTGCTGAGCTGAAAAACCTGTCCAAGCCATGCGCTGACACCAAGGCTATTGCCCAGGTAGGTACCATCTCCGCCAACTCCGACAGCTCCATCGGCGACATCATTGCCGAAGCCATGGAAAAAGTCGGCAAAGAAGGCGTGATCACCGTTGAAGAAGGCTCTGGCCTGGAAAACGAACTGTCGGTTGTAGAAGGTATGCAGTTCGACCGTGGCTACCTGTCCCCGTACTTCGTCAACAAGCCTGAAACCATGGTTGCCGAGCTGGACAGCCCGCTGATCCTGCTGGTCGACAAAAAGATTTCTAACATCCGCGAAATGCTGCCAGTACTGGAAGCCGTTGCCAAAGCCGGCCGCCCACTGCTGATCGTTTCCGAAGACGTTGAAGGCGAAGCCCTGGCGACGCTGGTAGTGAACAACATGCGTGGCATCGTTAAAGTCGCAGCCGTCAAGGCTCCAGGCTTCGGCGACCGTCGCAAGGCAATGCTGCAGGACATCGCCGTTCTGACCGGCGGTACCGTCATCTCCGAAGAGATCGGCCTGAGCCTGGAAAGCGCCACCCTGGAAAACCTGGGCAGTGCCAAGCGCGTGACCATCTCCAAAGAAAACACCATCATCGTTGACGGTGCTGGCGTTGAAGGCGACATCCAATCGCGCATCACTCAGATCCGCGCCCAGGTTGCCGAGACTTCGTCCGACTACGACCGTGAAAAACTGCAAGAACGTCTGGCCAAGCTGTCCGGCGGCGTTGCCGTGATCAAGGTTGGCGCGGGTTCCGAAGTTGAAATGAAAGAGAAGAAAGCCCGCGTTGAAGACGCCCTGCACGCAACCCGCGCAGCCGTCGAAGAAGGCGTGGTACCTGGCGGTGGCGTTGCGCTGATCCGTGCGCTGGAAGCCCTGACTAACCTGACCGGCGACAACGCTGACCAGAACGTCGGTATCGCTGTACTGCGTCGTGCTGTTGAAGCACCACTGCGCCAGATCGCTGCCAACTCCGGCGACGAGCCAAGCGTTGTGGTCAACGAAGTCAAGAACGGCAAAGGTAACTACGGTTACAACGCTGCGACTGGCGTCTACGGCGACATGATCGAAATGGGCATCCTGGACCCTACCAAGGTGACTCGTTCGGCATTGCAAGCTGCAGCCTCCATCGGTGGCCTGATCCTGACCACCGAAGCTGCCATTGCTGACAAGCCTAAGGCTGAAGGCGCTGGCGGTGGCGGTATGCCAGACATGGGCGGCATGGGTGGCATGGGCGGCATGATGTAAGCCAGCCTTACCCCCGTACTGAAAAAGCCCCGCCTGCAGTGATGCAGGCGGGGCTTTTTTATTGTTTGAATTTGAAATGCAGCCAACTGTGGGCGCTGGCGTGCTTGCGATAGTGCCCTGCGAACCGATGAGGCGTTGAATTAACCGCAAATTTTCGCCCTGGCACTGTCTCCATTGTGTGAAGCCATAGTGAAAATCTCGTTCAATATGAATGTTGGTTGAAAACCTTTATCAGCGTGCCCTCAAGGCCTATCCCTGTGCCACACTTGGCCTTAAGCTGCGCGAGCCAACACGGCCGCTACCGCGTACGGAGACACTCCCATGCGAATTTTATTGGTTGAAGACAACCGCGATATCCTCGCCAACCTGGCGGATTACCTGGGGTTAAAGGGTTATACCGTGGACTGTGCGCAGGACGGTTTGTCGGGCCTGCACCTGGCTGCCACTGAACATTACGATTTGATCGTGCTCGATATCATGCTGCCCGGCATCGATGGCTACACCCTGTGCAAGCGCCTGCGCGAAGACGCGCGCCGTGACACGCCGGTGATCATGCTCACCGCCCGCGATCAACTGGATGACCGGCTGCAAGGCTTCAAGTCTGGTGCCGACGATTACCTGCTCAAACCTTTTGCCTTGTCGGAATTGGCGGCGCGGATTGAAGCCGTGCTGCGCCGTGCACAGGGTGGCGGTCGCCGCACACTGCAGGTGGCTGACCTGAGCTACGACCTCGACACCCTGGAAGTCACTCGCGAAGGTCGTCTGCTCAAGCTCAACCCGGTCGGCCTGAAGCTGCTGGCGGTGCTGATGCAGAAGAGCCCGCACGTGCTACGCCGCGAAATTCTCGAAGAAGCCCTGTGGGGCGATGACTGCCCGGACAGCGACAGTCTGCGCAGCCACGTCCACCAATTGCGCCAAGTGATCGATAAACCGTTCGCCAAGCCATTGCTGCAAACGGTGCACGGCGTCGGTTATCGCTTGGCCGAGGGGCGTGATGGAGTTTAAGCAAAGCCTTGCCCAACGCATCATCATCGCCTTTGCGTTGATGAGTGCATTGGTGGCGGGCGCCTTCGCCATGGGCATCGTCGCCACCGTGCACCTGGTGGAAGAAAAACTGATCTCGGCGGGCCTGGGCGGTGACCTGCAGCGCCTGTTGCTGATGGACACCGTCGAGGACTGGCGCCACCGGCCCGAGCCGGACCAGCTGTTTTACTTCAGCGGTGGCCCCGGCGATTTTGAATTGCCCAAGGATCTGCGTCACCTCGAACCCGGTTTCCACGAAGTGTTCCGAGAGTCGCTGTCTTACCACGCCATGGTGGAAGTGGTCGACGGCCGGCGCTATGTGCTGCTGCAAGATCAAAGCGATTTTGAAGAGCGCGAGCGCGTGCTGTTTGCCGTGGTGCTGGTGGGTTTTGTACTCAGCCTGGCACTGGCGGTATTCCTCGGCTGGGTGCTCGCCCGCAAAGTGATGGCGCCGGTCGTACGCCTGGCCCGCCAGGTGCGTCACCGTGACCAATTGCTGGGCCTGGCACCACCGCTGGCGCCGGATTACGCGGCGGATGAAGTGGGTGAGCTGGCCGTGGCCTTCGATGCCACGCTGGGGCGGTTGCGCCAGGCGCTGTCTCGTGAGCAGTTGTTTACCAGTGACGTGAGCCACGAATTGCGCACCCCCTTGATGGTATTGGCGAGTTCTTGCGAACTGTTGCTGGAAAACCCGGCCATCGATCAGCGAGGGCGTAACCAGGTCGAGCGGATCGCCCGTGCTTGCGAAGAAATGCGTGAGCTGGTGCAGACCTTTCTCATGCTGGCCCGTGCCCAGCATGACGATGGCAGCATGTCACCGCAGGTCAGCCTGGAGCAGGTGGCCGATGATCTGCTCGGCATCTGGCGCGAGCCCATTGAGCGCAAGGGCCTGGAGCTGATCTACCAGCCGGGTAACCCGCTGGACACCCGCTACAACGCCACCTTTCTGCAAGCGGTGATGGGCAATCTGTTGCGCAATGCCTTGCACTACACCGAGCAGGGCTTTATCCGCTTGACCCTCGAGCCGAGTGGCTTTGTGGTGGAAGACTCCGGCGTGGGGATTCCCGAAGACAAGCGCGAAGCGATGTTCGAGCCTTTCGTGCGCGGCAGCGAAAAACGCGGTGACGGCCTGGGCCTTGGTTTGTCACTGGTCCAGCGTATCTGTGAGAACCAGGGCTGGAGCGTGAGGCTCAGCACCATGGAGCCGAATGGCTGCCGTTTTCATGTGCAACTGAGTCAGGTCTAAGCCTGGCTCCACCTCCTGCCGCTATCCTGCCAGAGTTTCCCGTAATTCGGCGAACATGGCCCCATGCTATTGCTTGTGTCTGTAAAGTCTTGAAATGTATGAGATCGGGCAGGACAAGTTTTTCACAACGGGTTGACCTGTTGATCACAGACTGCTGCTTAAGGTTGTAGGCATCAGCAACTGGAGATCCGTAGATGTCTACCCCGATAAAGCTCGAATTTTCGAAAAAGTACGACGACGAGCACGCCCACGACTATTTGCTCAAGCATCAGGACAATCTGGCACGCCGGCTGTCCCATAAACGCGACGAGCAATTGGCCCGTGGCGCGTTGGCGATGGCCGGTGAGCCTGGTTTGGTGCTGGACTTGCCCTGCGGTGCAGGGCGCTTCTGGCCGCTGCTGGCCGAAAAACCCAACCGTGTGATCATCGGCGCTGACAACTCTGCCTCGATGTTGACGGTGGCGACAGCTGCTCAACCCGCCGATGTGGTGAAACGGGTACGGCCCTTGCAGACATCTGCGTTTGATATCGATCTGCCGGATAACGCTGTGGATAGCATTTTTTGTATGCGCCTGTTGCACCACATTGGTGATCCGGCGCATCGGGCGGCGGTATTGCGGGAGTTTCGGCGCGTTACCCGTGACAGCGTGATCATTTCGCTGTGGGTCGATGGCAACTTCAAAGCCTGGAAACGCAAGCGTCTCGAAGGGCAGCGTCGCAAAAACGGTGAGCAGGAAGGTTACCAAAACAGATTTGTGTTACCGGCTGCTACTGTCGAAGCGGAATTCGAGGAAGCCGGCTTTCGTGTTCAGGAATCCCTGGACTTCATACCGCTCTACGCCATGTGGCGGGTGTACGTATTACGCAAGAGGTAACAGGATGGCAGTTGAGTGCGTAGCAGGCAGTCACGTAGCGCCCGAAGAGCGATTCGATTATTTCTGGCGCCAGCAGGGTGAGTGGGTCGAGGAGCCCAACCGCCGGCGCGGCGGTGAAAGTGGCGTGCAGCGCGTGATAAGTCCCAATGGACGTTTGCTCTACTGCAAGCGCCAGACCGGGCATATTTACCGCAGTTGGCTGCACCCCTTCGGCCGTCCCACCGTGCTGCGTGAACGCGATGCCATCAAAGGCCTGCGCCTGTTGGACGTACGCGTTGCGGAAATGGTCTTTTGCGAGGCACGCCGCGACCCCGAGCACCGTTGGCAGGCACTGCTGGTGACCGCAGCCCTTGATGGCTTTGACGAAATTGAAAACTGGTACGCCGCCGGTGGCCGCGAGCAATACGGCGAGCAGGTGCATGAACGCGTGCTCAAGGAATTGGCCGGCACCCTGGCGCGCATGCACAAGGGGCGTTGGCAGCATGGCTGTCTGTACATCAAGCATATTTTTGTGCGGGTGACAGGCGAAGGTGATTCGGCCAATGTCGAAGTGGCGCTGCTGGATTTCGAGAAATGCCGCCAGCGCTTGACCGCTTATCGGGCGGCCTCCCATGACATGCTGCAATTGCGCCGCCATTCGTCGTGGAACGATACCGATTGGAAAAAACTCAGCTACTTTTACGAGACGGCGTTTGGCAGCGCTATCAAGGGTTTAACCAGATGAAGCTAGAAATAGCACGAGGTTTGTTTTTGGTCGGGGCGCTGGGCGTTGCAGCCTTGGCGCTGGCGGCGTGGGAGCAACCTCGCACACAGGTGCTCAGCGCAACGCAGAGTGGCGGGCAATGCCTGTTGCCGCGCGTGGCCAAGGCGAGCACAGCGGTCAAGCCTGATCATGAGTTACTGCTCTTTATGTTCGGCATGTCTCAAGGGATGAGGCCACAGAGTTGAAACGATTCAAACCAACATTAAAAGACCTCGCAGTGCGAGGTCTTTTTTTGCAAAGTAGGTCGGTGTCTACCTGTTTAACCCGCTAACGCGTTGTAGCCGCTATTGCTAAAGTTGATAAGCGCGCTTGCCTCAGTGTCTGGGTTAGCGCCATCACTTGTGAAGCCCGTCAGATGGCCAGGACCGATGTCGTCAAACCCCTCGTCAAGCCTATAAAAGGTGGGGTTTGCGTCGAGGTAGTTTGCAACTTTAGCGATGTTGTACGCTGCGTTGGCACGCGACTCGGCATTTGTGTTGTTCTCGCTCCAGTCGCCTGTCAGTGCCTTCAGTTTCTCGAGAATCCTGGCACCACCTTGAATTTCAGCCAAGGACTCTTCCAGCCTGCCAATGATTGGATTAGCGTTGAGGATTTGATCAGCTGTGCGCTTATCACCTTCAGGCCGCCCGGAAGGGGACGGGGGGATTTTCTGAGGGCGTTTTTCATTGTCTGAGGCAAGCGGAGTGCCGTGATTGCCCAAGGCTGCGTAACCTTCCTCGCTGAATTTTTTCACGAGGTCGGCCTCAGAGCCTTTCACAATCGTGACTTCATCGAAGGGCGGTGGGAGTGGGCCCTGATGTTCACCCGTGATCTCGCCGTCACCTTGCTTGCTCGGTTTTCTAGCGGACTCCTTTACGTCGAGGCCATCGATGTAATTGAACAGACGTGCAGCATTAAAGGCTGCATCTGCACGTTTTTCCGGATCCGGATTGCTGCCGGTCCAGTCACCCAGATGCTTGAACAGCGATTCTTTCGTAATAGACGAGGGCAAGTTGTTCAAGATGGGATTGTCCTTGATGATCTGTTCTGCTGTGCGACGGTCCCCTTTTGGTCTTCCGGTGGCGCCGTTAGGGGCGTAGTCAATATTGTTTTCAGCCCTTGAGGTTTCATCGCTCTTGGTGGTGTCCGTTTGCGAGGCGTTCTGCTGGTCTTTTATCCTGGCTTTTTCGGCTTCTATGGCTGCGTTTTCCGCCTTTTGTGATTCTGCCTCTGGATCTATCAATGCCGAGTAGCCGTTTTGCAGGAAGTTCTCCATTAGTTCCGCATTACTGGCTTCAAGGGGTGGGTAACCAGGGCACTGAAGGCCATCAGTCGCCTCACTGTTGGGTCTGCTATTGGCCGTTCTGCTGTCTTTCCCGGATTCGATGTAATTGAACACTCGGGCAGCGTTGTACGCAGCCTCGGCCCTCCACTTGGGATCGGGGTTGTTCGGCGTCCAGTCACCCACCTGCTTGTAGAGTCGTTCTTTGTAACCTTTCGGGTAGTCGATCTTGTCGAAGATATCCAATGAGGGATTGGCCTGGAGAATGTCCTCAGCGCTTCGATTATCGCCGTACGGCCTGCCAGTGGCGTGGGACGGGGGGGCGGCGTTGTCTTTTTCAGTGGCCAAGACACCGCTTGTCTGGCTGGTTGATGGCGTCTGGCTTTTTACGCAAGTGTTCAGGGGGACGGCATAGTTTGATGGTTTGAGTTCCATTTCTTCTTTTTACCTGGAGGTTAGATCGTGCGCCTGTAGTGGCGGTCGATAGGACCTTGGTTCCGAAGTCTGTAAAAAGTCGAGTTAGCGGCATTCTTTAGGCGTTGCAGGGCTTAGCCGTCGTTTAGATCGTTCGATCCTGTTTGGCAAGCAACGTATAGACACAGGGCAATACAAACAGCGTAAACAAAGTGCCAATGGACATTCCTGTCGCAATCACCATTCCGATATCAAACCGGCTCACCGCGCCTGCCCCTGTCGCGAAAATCAACGGCACCATGCCGAATACCATTGCCGCGGTGGTCATCAATACCGGTCGCAAGCGAATCGCCGCCGCTTCTTCCACTGCCTGGCGTGGTGTCAGGCCCTTGTCTTTGCGCAGTTGGTTGGCAAATTCCACGATCAGGATGCCGTGTTTGCTGATCAAACCGATCAGCGTCACCAGGCCGACCTGGGTGTAGATGTTCATGCTCGACCAGCCCAGGAATAGCGGAATCAGCGCTCCGCAGATCGACAACGGCACTGTCACCAGGATCACCAGAGGATCACGAAAGCTCTCGAATTGCGCCGCCAGCACCAGGAAGATGATTGCCAAGGCGAGGCCAAACGTGACCCACAGCGCCGTGCCTTCCTGGATGAATTGCCGCGATGCGCCGCTGTAGTCGAACGCATAGCCGGGTGGGGCTTCCTCGACGGCGATCTGGCGCACGGTGTCAATGGCCTCGCCCATGCTCACGATGGGAAACCCCGAGATCAGTGCCGAGTTGAGTTGTTGGAACTGGTTCAACTGCCGAGGACGAGCGCGGTCGGTGAGGGTGATCAGGGTCGACAACGGCAGCAGTTCGCCCTGGTTATTCTTTACGTAGTAGTTGTTCAGCCAGCCGGGGTTGTCGCGGTAGGCGCGTTCTACTTGCGCGATCACTTTGTAGCTGCGTCCATCAAGGGTGAATCGGTTGATTTCCGCTTCGGCCAATAGCGTCGCCAGGGTGCCGCCGAGGTCTTGCATCGACACGCCCATCTGCGCCGCCTTGGCGCGGTCGATATCCACCACCACTTCGGGTTTGTCGAATGCCAAGTCGATATCGACGAAGGCAAACTTGCCGGATTCCATCGCGCGTTTCTTCACGCGGTTGGCCACTTCGAGCAACGAGGCATAATCGTTGGCCGTGTTGATCACAAACCCAAACGGCAATCCTTCGCCCGTGCCCGGCAGGGAGGGCAGGTTGAAGCCGAATACTTGCAGGCCCGGAATCTGCTCCAGACGGCTTTGCACCTCGGGAAGTATCTGCATCTGGGTGCGGTCGCGCTCGTTCCACGGTTTGAGCAGGAAGCCACCGATGCCCGATTGCACACCGTTGAAGCCGTTGATCTGGAACGACGAGTAGTACTCCGGGAACGCCTTGAAGATCTTGATGAATTCGTCGGTGTAGGTGTTGAGGTATTCCAGGTTGGTCGGCTGCGGTGCGCTGGCTATCATGAAAATGATGCCCTGGTCTTCGTCGGGAGCCAGTTGCGACTGGGTAAACTTGAGGAACACCGGGATCAGGCACAGTACGATCAACGCAAACACGATCACCACCGGCCGTGTGTTCAGGGTGCCATGCAGCATGCTCTGGTAGCGGCGCTTGAGGCTGTCGAAAATCCGGTCGAGGCGATGGGCCAGGCCCGAAGGGTTTTCATCATGGCGCAACAGCAGCGCGCACATCATCGGCGACAAGGTCAGGGCAACAATGCCGGAGATGATCACCGCTCCCGCCAGGGTCAGGGCGAACTCCTTGAACAGTGCGCCGGTGAGCCCTTCGAGAAAACCAATGGGCGCATACACCGCCGCCAGGGTGACGGTCATCGACACCACCGGCAGGGCAATCTCCCGCGCGCCTTCCAGTGCCGCATCCAGCGGTGTCTTGCCGTCCTCGATATGCCGGTGAATGTTTTCTACCACCACGATGGCATCGTCCACCACCAGGCCGATGGCCAACACCATGGCCAACAGGGTTAGCAGGTTGATCGAGTAGCCCATCAATTGCATGAAAAACAGCACACCGATCATCGACAACGGGATGGTGATCACCGGGATCACCACTGAACGCAGGGCGCCCAGAAACAGGAATACCACGACGATCACGATCAATATGGCTTCAAACAGGGTCTTGACCACCTCGTTGATGGACGCCTGGATAAACAGCGTGGCGTCGTAGGCAATTTCCGCCTTGAGGTTGGGTGGGAGCTGCGATTCCAACTCCGGCATGATCTTGCGCACTTCCTTGATCACATCCAGCGGGTTGGCGCTGGGCGTGGCCTTGATGCCGATGTACACCGACGGCGTTCCGCCAAACGAGCTGATGGCGTTGTAGTTCTCCGCGCCCATTTCCACCCGGGCCACGTCGCGCAACAGGACGCGGCTGTCGCCGTCGGTTTTGACGGTGATCGCACCAAAGGCGTCGGCGGACTTGAGGTCGGTGTTGGCGTTGATGCTGGTGACCACGAACTCGCCCTTCACCTCGCCGGCGGCGGACAGGAAGTTGTAGCGGCGCACGGCGTCGGTGATGTCGCTGGCGCTTAGGCCAAAGCCTGCCAGTTTCACCGGGTCGAGCCAGATGCGCATGGCGAACACCTGGTTGCCCAGAATCTCCGCCTCGGCCATGCCCGGCAGGGTGGCGAGCTTGGGCTGGATCACCCGTGACAGGTAATCGGTGATCTGCGGGTTGCTCAGTTGCTGGCTGGAGAAGCTGATGTACATCAGTGCCGAGGCGTCAGCGGCCTCTTTGCTTAACACTGGGTCTTCGGCGTCTTGCGGCAGTTTATTCTTCACCTCGTTGGCCTTGGCCAGCAATTCGGTGAACAGGCGGTCGCTGTTGGAGCCGATGCGCGCGTAGATCGAGATCACCGAAAAGTTCTGGCGACTCACCGAGGTCATGTAGTCGATGCCTTCGGCGCTGGCCAGGCTTTGCTGCAGCGGTTGGGTGATATAGCCCTGGATGGTCTCGGCGTTCGCACCGGGGTAGGCGGTGGTCACCGTGATCAGGGCGTTTTCCATACGCGGGTACTGGCGCAGCGGCAGCTTGCTGTAGGCCTGCAAACCCAGCAGCACAATCAGCAGGCTGACCACCATGGCCAGCACCGGACGACGGATAAAGGCGTCTGTGAACTTCATGGCTTAGTGCCCTGCCGGCAGGTTTTTGTCCGGGCTGATGGCGATGGGCGTGCCGTTGTCCAGTTTTAACTGGCCGGCGCTGACCACCTGCTCACCGGCTTTCAGGCCTTTGCTCACCAGCACCAGGCCGCCGCGCCGCTCACCGGTCTCGACGAACCGCCGTTCGGCGATCAGCAGCGGCTTGCCATTGGTGTCTTTTTCGACCTCACCACGCTCGGTTTTTTTCTCGGCCACGGCGTACACCGAGTTGCCGTAGAGGGTGTAGGTGATCGCGCCTTCCGGTACCACGATTTGCAGGGCGGGATTGGGCAGCATCACGTCCAGGCGGGTGAACATGCCGGGCAGCAGCTTGCCGTCAGGATTGGCCAAGGTGGCGCGCACCAACACGTTGCGCGTGCTGTTCTCGACCTTGGGGTTGATTGCACTGACCTTGCCGGAGAATTGCTGGCCCGGGTAAGCCGACACTTGCACCTGCACGGCTTGCCCGAGGGCGACCTTGGGCACGGCATGTTCGGGGATATAGAAGTCGACGTAGAGGCTGCTGATGTCTTGCAAGGTAGCGATCACCGTGCCACTGGCCAGGTAGTCACCCACATCCACCTGGCGAATGCCGATGGTGCCGCTGAAGGGCGCGACAATGTGTTTTTTCGCCAGCGAAGCCTTGAATTGATTGACTGTGGCCTTGTTCTTTTGCCGTTGCGCGAAGAGGCGGTCGAACTCGCCTTTGGAGATGGCCTGGCTGCCCACCAGTTGGCTGCCGCGACCGTAATCCAGCTGGGCCAGCCCGAGGTCCGCCTGGGCGGTTTCCAGCAGGGCCCTTTCCACTGCGCTGTCGAGTTGCACCAGCGGTTGTCCGGCCTTGACCTTCTGCCCGGACTCGAAGTGCACGTCCTTGACCGTGCCAGCCACCTCCAGGCTCAGGTTCACACCTTGTAAGGCTTTGAGTGAGCCGACGGATGGAAGGCGCTGTTGCCAGGATTGTTCGACCACCGTCGCGACCGCCACGCTGACCGCCGGTTTTGGCTTGGAAAAGACCTGGATCTGCTGGTAGATGGAAAAGGCTTTGTAGCCCCCCAGCAGCAGGACGATTAACAGGACAATACCCAACATGATCAGCATGCGACGGCGCAGCATATTCCGATTCCCTGGAAAACATTGGCAGGCGATTTTTTGTAGAAGTGTAGTGGGTATTCCAGACGGTGTTTATCACCGGGAACAGGGCCAGGACTGGCCCTGTTCAGAGGGGCGCGTCAGATCAGATGCAGATGGTTATCCCAGAGCCCTGCCGGCAATTCCAACGGTTTTGCTGCCAACTGTTTCTGACGGCAATCGTAGAACCGGCAACGGCCTTGGCCCGAGGTCACGACAAAACCATCCTCGACGGCACCGACACCGGCACAGTCGGGTAATGGTCCATCCAGGCGCAGTTCGCCACTGTCCATGTCCCAGATAAAGAAGCGGTTGCCCCGTGGGGCGGTCAACGCCACCAAGCGCAATTCGCTGTGCACCGCGACGCTGGCGGTGTAGTGCCCCATCGACTGCAACTGCTCATCGGCCACCGGGAACGCGACGAAAGGCTGGCCCGGTCGCTTGATCGCCAACAATTCGGAACGCTCCTGGGACGGCCCCATGAACTGCTGCCCGGTAAGGATGGTGCCATCGCTGGCGATCCCCATATGGCGCACGCTGTTCATCTGCTGGCCGAGGGTTTCCTTACTGATCAGCGTACCGTCGCGGTGCATCAGCACGAGACTCGGTTCCATGGCGTTGAGGTTCATCTCCACGCGGCTTTCGGCTTCGGTGCGAATGCCGCCGTTGGCCACCACCAGGGTTTCGCCGTCGGGCATCCACGACACCTGATGTGGGCCGATCCCATGGGTGGAAATCTCGCCACTGTGCACCAGCCGCTCGCCTTCGAACCTGTACACACCGAGCAGGCCACGGCCGGGGTCGGACGTGTCGTTTTCGGTGGCGTACAGCCAGTCGCCGCTTTTGTGAATGACCGCATGGCCATAGAAGTGGCGATTGGCATGGGAGGTGATGGTTTGCAGCAGCGCACCACTGCGCAGGTCGATCAGATAACTCTCAGTGCCTGGGCGACGGGCAACAAACAGCGCAATGGGCAGCGTCGGGTGGTTGATGATGTCGTGACAGCGCTGGCCGACCTGGGTGGCAAACACTTGCTTGCCGTCCAGGCGATAGCCCACAGCGTAGTGCTTGCCGTCCGCATCATCGCGCGCCGAGAGCAGCAGCGGGCTTTTGTCTTTGCTTTTGAACAGCGTCCAGCCACCCAAGGTGAGCGCACTGAGCAGCATGCTGCCAACCGCCAAAGCCTGTCGCCTGAGCATCATCAGTCACCGTCGTTGGCATTGAAGCCCAGTTGGATGCCCAGCGCTTTGGCCAGCTCGCCTTCGTGCAGGCGGTGGACAACGTTGAGGCTGTCATAAATGTCGTTGAGCTGCTGGCGTCCGGCGTCGTCGGCCAGCAGTTCGTTGAAGGTACGCTGGTTGCTGTCGAACAGCTTCAGCGACGCGGCATAGGCGGCATCGATCTTGTCGGCCAACGGCTTCTGCTCGGCAGGCAACAGGCCGCGTAGGCCTTTGTTGTCGACGCCGACCCACACAGTCTGGGCCGCCGCGAGGCTGGCCTCGAGGCTTTGCAGGGACGACTGGCTGCGCCACGCATCGGCCTGGAATGGCTGCGGGATACCCTTGGTCTGGCGGCCCATCGGCGTGCCGAGTTTTTTCTTCAGGGTGTCCAGTGCGGTCACCTGGACGCGCAGCAGGTCAGCGATGGCCTCGTGGGAGTCCGCGTAGCGCTGGTTAGGAAACTTGGTCATCTGCGCAAGCATGCCGTCGGTGCTGTTCCAGCTGGCCAGGATTTCTTCGGCCAGGGCCTTCTGACGGTCGCCGATAGCCACCAGCAGCGGGCAGTAACGGGCTTTCTGAGCGTCGTCGGCGATGTCGGTCTTGGCGTCGTAGAGGATGTATTCGTAGGCCGACAGGCCTTGCACGACCACGCTGGACTTGGCCAGGGCCGCGACGTCGATCTGTGGCTGGCTGGCGACCAGTTGTTCGACTTGGCGGCCGACCAGGTTCTTCTTGTCCGGCCAGAACTGCACCTGCCAAGCACGGTTGCCCTCGGCCATCGGGCCGATCAGCAGCGGTTGCAACTCGGCCCAGGCCTTTTGCGCATGCAGGAAGTCGGCGCGGGCGGTGTCCAGGCTTTCCTTGCCTTGGCAGTAAGCCAGCGCGCTGACGGCCAGTTGGCGGTCTGCTTCAACCCAACGGCTGTACGTCGGCAAAATCACTTGCTTGGCGATAGCCGCCGAGGTCACTGCTTGCGGGTCTTGCGGTGAGCAAGCGCCGAGGGCGAGTGCGGCAAGGCTGGTGAACAACAACTTGGGACGGAACATGTCGAGCTCCCTTCTGTAATTGGGGCAAAGCTTATAGAGAATTCAGGAACGCCAGCAACGCAGCGCGCTGCTCGGCATTGAAAGACAACACATGCTGCTGCGCCGCTTGTGCTTCGCCGCCGTGCCACAGCACGGCTTCGAGCAGGTTGCGCGCGCGGCCGTCATGCAAGAACTGGGTGTGGCCACTCACGGTCTCCGTCAGGCCAATGCCCCACAACGGCGGCGTGCGCCAGTCGCGGCCACCGGCCTTGAATTCGCTACGGTTGTCGGTCAATCCGTCGCCCATATCGTGCAACAGCAGGTCGCTGTAAGGGCGGATCACTTGGCTGGCCAGCTCAGGTTCGGCGGCATTGGCAGCCGTGGTGAACGCGGGTGTGTGACAACCCTGGCAGCCGGCTTGATAGAACAGGTTTTTACCGGCCAGCACTTGCGGCGAGTTGACGTCGCGGCGCACTGGCACCGCCAGGTTGCGGGTGTAAAACAGCACCAGGCGCAGAATGTTGTCGCTGACTTCAGGCTCGCCGTCGGGGCCATTGCCGTTGGGCGCCTGCTTGCAGGCGACTTGAGCCTCGGTGCAGTCATCGAACGGTCTCAGGGACGTGGTGAGGCCCATATCACCAGAAAACGCGTGAATATTTTGTTGATTGAGGTTGGGTTGCCCGGCTTTCCAGCCGAAACGCCCCAGCACGGTTTTTTGCTGGGCGTCGTCCCAGACCCAATTGGCGCGGCCGACGATGGCTTCTTTGTCGGCGGTCTTGGGGTCAGTGTTGCGCAGGATATCGGCGTCGCTGATGGCTTCCAGCAGGCCCAGGCCGATCATCGGCGGGGCGATGCGCGCGGAGAAGCGTGTATCCGGATGCATCGGGCCGTAGCCAAGCTGGGTGAATTGCAGGGCCGGCTTGCGCAGTTCGACTACCGTGCCGTCCTTGAAGGTAACGTTGACCGGCGTGTAGTCGACCCGCACCTTGCCTTCGGGCGCAACGCCGGGCACGGCCATGTCTTGCAGTTGCCCGCCGTAGACCGGTTCGGGCACTACGCCGATCTGTTCGATCAGCTTGGCATACGCAGGGCTACTTGGAATGGACAGGCGCACCAGCATCGACACCGCATTCGGTGCGTCGGGCAACGGTGGGTGCCCACGGCCGTCTTTTATATGGCAGTTCTGGCAGGCATTCGTATTGAACAACGGGCCCAGGCCATCACGCGCCGTGGTGGTGGACGGCGCGATCACCCATGGGCTGCGAAAGAAGCTGTTGCCCACGCTGAAATCCAGGCGCCGTGTGGCTGACAAGTTGGCCGAAGGCAGGGAAAACGCGTTCTGGTCGCGCTTGTTCACCGTCGCTGCGCCGCCCGCCCGTGATTCACCGGGCTCGGCCTTGGTGAACCTGGGTGCGTCATCGCAGGCCGTCAGGCTCAAGGACAGCAGTACTGCGGACAGGCGAAAAAACGGACGGAACATCGAAAGCCCTAAGCGAATGCGCAAATTATGGGCGCAAAGTCTAACAGGGCAGGGCGCAATGAATAAGAGCAATTATCGTTTAGTGGCATCCCGATTCATTCCCGCTAGAATGACCGCACATTTTTCTCTGGAGGTGGCCAATGCAGGCTCTCGACGCTTTGCTCAACCGTGTTTCCGTGCCGCGCTTGCTGGAACCGGCCCCGACCCAGGAGCAGCGCGACGTGCTGTTCGCCGCCGCCATGCGGGCGCCCGACCACGGGCAGTTGCGCCCTTGGCGTTTCCTGACGGTGGAAGGCGCCGCCCGCGAGCAAATGGGCACGTTGCTGGCTGAGGCGGCGCGCCTGCAAGACGCTGAAGCGCCGCAAGCCGCCATCGACAAAGCCCAGAATGGCCCGCTGCGTGCGCCGTTGGTGGTGGTGGTGATTGCCCACTTGCAGGAACATTTCAAGGTGCCGAAGTCCGAGCAACTGCTGGCTGCGGCCTGCGCTGCCCATGGGATCCTGTTGGCGGCCTACGCCCAGGGAATTGGTGCGGTGTGGCGCACTGGCGAATTGTCCTACTCGGCGCACGTTGCTAAAGGCCTGGGGCTGACGGCGGATGAGGAAGTGATTGGTTTCCTGTATCTGGGTACGCCGCAAAATCCGCCGCGTACTGCGCCGAAAGAGGATGTGGCGGCGTTTGTTCAAGCCTGGCCCGGTCGTTAAGTCGCTGCGAATCTGCTTTATGTGGGAGCTGGCTTGCCTGCGATGGCGGTGGGTCAGTCAATGATGTGTTGCTGATGCACCGCCATCGCAGGCAAGCCCGCTCCCACAGAGGGCGTCTTTGAATTTGGCTCGAATGCAGGGGCGCCACTCAGCGCTATGTTCGAAACATCGGCGTCATAAATCAATTCATGCGCGGTAGGTGAATGCCTACAGGCAGCGTTATGTGGGGGGGGTAAGCCGTTCCGGGCGTGACCAGATCCACAGGTTGCCCAGGCTCATGCCGGCAATCGCCAGGTAGATCGGCCAGCCGTGGTCGAGTATCGCCAGCATCAGAATCGCGCAGAGCAGCATGCTCACGGTGGCGCTGACCTTGGCCCGCCGCGTGATGATCTTGCCGTTGCGCCAGTTGGACAGGATCGGCCCGAACAGCCGGTGGTTTTCCAGCCAGGCGCTAAGGCGCGGTGAACTTTTGGTGGCGGCCCAGGCGGCCAACAGGATGAACTCGGTGGTGGGCAAACCCGGGATGACGATCGCCACCAATCCGATGCCCAGGCTGACGTAGGCCAGCAGGCCAAAGAGGATCTGCGCGATTTTCGAGGTGGATTGGGGTTTGCGGGTCATGGATTCGTGCAAGTGAGGGCAGCAAAAAAATCAGATTTGAACTGGGCCAAAATGTGGGAGCGGGCTTGCTCGCGAAAGCAGAGTGACAGTCACCTGATACGTGGCTGATACACCGTATTCGCGAGTAAGCCCGCTCCCTCAATCCAGGAATCAGGCCAGTTCAGGGGCGCTAGCGTACGCCTGTTCCAGCAAGATGGTGAAGCGTACAAACGCGTCGACCGCGCCTTTTTCCACTGCGGCTTCCTCTTCGGCGCTGAACTCCAAGGCGTCGAGGGTGCGGGTGAAGCGCTTCCAGCCTTCGGCACGACCGCCGGCCGGTTCACCCAAGTGGCGGGCACCGAAGGTTTCGCTCAGGCCCAGGCCCACGGCGCGCTTGATCAGGAACGCAGCGCCCAGCTTGGAGCCCTCGGAAACGAACAGCCAGCCGAGGGCTTCGGCCTTGCTCGGGTTCTTCACGGCGCCAGCCACCGGCGCAGGCACTTCGGTGTCCAGGTCGGCCAGGTCCTGCTTGGCGGCGTCGGCACGGCAGCGCTCCGCCAGGTCCGGCACGATCTTGATCAGTTCGGCATCGTTGTAAAGGGCCACCAATTCCGACTGGAACAGATACTGCGCCACCACGAAACGCGCGAAGTTGGCCTGGGTCTCGAACGGCGCGTGGGCTTTGACCAATGCGTCGAGCTTGGTGTGCGGCTCGTTCGTGATCTGGTTCAGGCGCTGGGAGCGCAGGCTTGGACGTTCTGCGGTAGGAGAAGCGGTCATGAATAAGTCCTTGAGAAGGGGAGCGCCTTATTGCTCTTAAAGAGAGCGGTTATCAACTAGACGAACAAGAAGACGCGGCACAGTAAAAAATCCTCACCCCGGCGATGAAATTTCGACGAGGTGAGTGGTGCGGGTCAGATGTCCCAGACCACGTTGATCGCAACGTTGCGACCCGGCTGGGTCAGGCGGTCGAGGTTGGCGGGCGAGGTCACACCGGCCTCGCCGACGCCGTCGTAGCTGCGCACGTCATCCCAGTTCCAGTACTTCTTGTCGGTCAGGTTGTAAAGACCACCGTTGAGGGTCACGTCGTGGGTGACCTTATAGAAGGCGGTCAGGTCGACAATGCCGAAGCCTGGGGTCTTGAAGGGGCCAGTGGTGCTGCCGTCAGGCGCATGGAAGGTGGTGCTGTCGACGCGATTCTGTTTTTTCACCAGGGTCCAGCTCAGCAGGCCACCGTAGTTGTCCTGGTCGTAGCCTAGGCCGAATACGCCCTTGAGCGGGTTGACGCTGTTGAGCGCCTCGCCATTATCGTCGTTGCGGCCATAGGTGTAGCCCACCGAACCCTGGGTGTACATGCCTTGCGGTGCGCCAAACGCGTCAAGGTTCAGGCGCCCTTTGGCTTCGATCCCCTTGATGGTGGCGTGCTTGATGTTGTTGGCTTCGAATTGCTGTGAGGTGCTGCCGGCGACGGAGGCGTCCTCGTCGATAAAATCGCGGTATTTGTTGTAGAACACGGCGATATCAAACGAACCGGAATCGAAGTTGCCACGAATCCCGGTTTCCACGCCCTTGCTGCTTTCCGGCTTGAGGTCCGGGTTGGGCTCGACGGTGTAGCCCTGCTGCAGGTTTTCGAAGCGGCCGTACAAGGCTTTGGCAGACGGTGTGCGGAAGCCTTCAGCGTATTGACCAAACCAGGTGTAGTGATCGGTCAGCGCGTAGGTCAGGCCGAATTTGGGCGTCACACGGTGCCAGGTTTTTTCCTTGTCACTGTGGGCGTAGATCCGCGTCGGGTCGACGGTGTTGAGGAACGCTTCAGTTAACTTGGGCTTGAGTTGGGTGTAGTCATAGCGCACCGCGGGCAGGAAGGTCCACTTGTCCCAAGTGATCTGGTCCTGCGCGAACAGCGAGTAAGTGTTGGTAGTCGGGTCCGGGAAGTCGCTGGCTTTTTTCACGCTGTCGCTGGCCATCGGGCTGGGTGCGCCGATGGCCGTGCAACCGCTGCCGACCGCCAGGCAGGTGGCGGCGCCTTCGCGGGAGCCGGTGACTTTCTGTTGTTTGAGGGTGGTGCCATAGGTGAGTTGGTGATCGGTTTCACCCAGGCTGAAGGTCTTATCCAGCTGTGCGTCGAACACCCACTGTTTTTCTTCATAAAGGGTTTCGCGGGTGCGCAATACACGCCGTGATGGCTGGTAGATCTCGGCGGTGGTCTGGTCGGTCTTGGCGATCTGGTAGTTGAGGCTGGTCTTGATGTGATCGGCAATCGGCGATTCGAGGGCGAAGCGGTTTTCGATACCGAAACGTTCACGGGTGATGGTGTCGTTGCCCGACCGCGCCCGGTAGAAGTTGAAGCCGCGCCCGCCTGTGAACGGGCCGCCCACGGCATTCTTGAGGTTGACGTCGCGATCGTCCTTGAACTTCTCGTAAGTCAGGTCCAGTCGGTTGTCATCGCCATAATTCCAACCCAGCTTGGCCAGCACGTTAGTGGTGCGCGCATCCTCGGGGTTGGCACCGGTACGCGCCAGGCCCGTGGCGTTGTTGCCGTCGTAGGATTCCATTTCGTGACCATTACGCTGGCTCAGGTGCAGCAAGCCGTCGAAGTCCTGTACGCGCCCGGCGACGGTGGCGGAGGTCAACCAGCTCTCGTCGGCGGAGCTGTAGCCGGTCTTCAGGCGGGCGCCGACGTCCTGGCCGGGCTTGATGATGTCATCCGGGTCGAGGGTGAAATAGCTGACGGCGCCACCAATGGCGCTGCTGCCATACAGGGCCGAGGCCGGGCCGCGCAGGATTTCCACGCGCTTGACGATTTCCGGGTCCACGTAATTGCGGCGGGTCTTGGCGTAAGGGCCGTTGAAGAAATTGTCCGGCACTTCCACGCCATCCACCTGTGTGAGGATGCGGTCGCCGTCAATGCCACGAATGTTGTAGCCCGAGTTGCTCGCCCGGCCGCCGGCGCCGCCCACTGAGACGTTGGGCTCGTAACGCACCAGCTCGCGAAGGGTGTTCACGTTCTGGCGGTCCAGCTCCTCACGTTCATACACGCTGACGCTGCTCGGCACGCTATTTACATCCTGCTCGTTACGGGTGGCGCTGATAGTCACCTGCTGCAGGTTGAGGGTGCTCCCCGCTGCGCGCTTTTCCAGGACGATGTTGTTGTTGCCCAGTTTGCGGTAGCTCAAGTTGGTCCCCACCAACAGCCGATCCAGGGCTTTTTCCGGCGACAACGGGCCGCGTGCGCCAGGGGACGATACGCCCTGGCCGAGTTCCGCTGGCAGGCCGACTTGCCAACCGGTTACGGCGGTAAAGGCGTTGAGTGCCGAGACCAGCGGCTGCTGCTCGATGCTGAAGGTGTAGTTGCCATGGCTGCGCGGCGCAGGTTCGGCAGCAGCGGCCGTCATCACTGGCGCAGCGGCCAGTAGGATAGCCGCTGTCAGCAAGGACAGGACGGGCGAGGAGGACCGGCGGTTGAAACAAGAGGACATCGAGAGCGCTCCGGGATACGAATCTTATAGTTGCGAACTGAGACAAATAGGAATCAGTTGCATTGGCTAAGACGAGACGTACCACCGACAGCTATCGAGTAAAAATAATTCTCATTTAGTTCAAGATCACCAGCGCCGGGTATTCCGACAGCTTGGCCGAGGTGATGTGAGCCAGTGAACGCACGACGTCCAGGGGCTGGTCGAGGCGGTAATTGCCGGTGACGGCGACGCTGGCGAGCCGGTCGTTGGTGTTGACGATCCAGCCGGGGTAATAGCGGCGCAGTTCGGCGAGCACTTCGCTCATCGGACAGTTTTCGAAGATCAGCCGGCCTTGTACCCAGGCCAGGTCTTTGTTGGCGTCCAGCTTGGCAGGCTGGCCGAAGCCGTTGGGCCCGATGCGGATACTTTCACCGGCGCTCAGGCGCACGCGGGCATCGTCGAAGGTATTGCTCAGGTCGACATCGCCGCGCTGCACTTGCACTTGGGCTTCACCGTTGAGGTAGCGCACGGCGAAAGTGGTGTCGCGTACGCTGGCACGTACGGGGCCGGCGTCGATTTCCAGGGGCAGGCCATGACTGGGCACGACGTCGAAAAACGCCTCGCCCTGATACAGGCGGGCGATGCGCTGGTGGCCCTTGATGCTGCTGGAAAACGCCGAGTTGGTGTTGAGCAACACCTTCGAACCGTCGTCCAATTGCAGGCGCTGGCGTTCGCCCACCACGGTGAGGTGGTCAGCTTGCAGACGTACCGGCAGGTCGCTGAAGCTGAACAGGCCGATCAACAGCACGGCGGCGGTGGCCAACGGTTTCCAATGCGGTTTGACCCGGCGCCAGGCGCTGGGCTTGCGTGGCACGGCCAGGGCAACGGCGGCGCTGTGTACCGGCGCGCCACCCCAGGCTGCCTGGGCCTTACCGAAGGCGCGGACGTGAGCCGGGTCACGCGTCAGCCAGGCTTCAAATTCGGCCTGCTGCCCGGGCTGCGGGCACTGCAAGGCGATCAGCCAGTCGAGGGCTTGGTCCATAGCCGTGTCTTGCAACACCTCATGAGCCAGCTCATGTGGCCGCAGTTTATTCGGGTCCGTCACGGTGTTCCTCGGGTCTTCGCCACGTTCTATTCAACTTTCGTACAGCCTGTGCCGACGCTTCTGTCGGGTGAAGCTTAAGGCCGATCCAGCCGTTCAGCCACACCTACACAGATGGCCATGATCAATTTCAGTTCCTTTTGCACGGTGCTCAAGGACACGTGCAACTGATCAGCAATCTGCTGGTAGCTGCAACCATGCAGGCGGCTGAGGATGAAAATCTGCTGCTGACGGGCGCTCAACTGGCCCAGGCTGACGCTCAGGGCCTCAAGCATTTGCTCGGCCTGGGTGGCGTCCTCGGGTGTACTGATAGGGGCGGCGACGCTTTGCAGAACGTCCAGCGGGACATCTTCCTGCAACGTGCGTGCCTGGATCCGACGCGCGCGCAGGTGATCCAGCGCCAGGTTGCGCGCCGTCTGATAGACAAAAGGTTCAAGGTGATCGATCGGCCGCTCGCTCAGGGCCCGGGTGACGCGCAGGTAGGTTTCCTGCAACAGGTCCTCGGCGGTGCTGTGGTTATTCACCATCCGCTGCAAGGTGCGAAGCAGAATCACCCGTTGGGTGAGAAAGACTTGGTTGAAGCGAGATTGGCTCACAGTGATACCAGACCGATATTCAGTTAATGATAATGCTTATCATCAACTTAAATGGCAAGGGGCACTTTGAGCGGTTTGGCACAGGAAAGTTGTGGGAGCGAGCAAGCCCGCTCCCACTGGATTACTCGGCGTTGCACAGCGCCAGGCAGTTATCCAGCATACGGTTGGAGAAGCCCCACTCGTTGTCGTACCACGCCAGCACTTTCAGCAACTTGCCACTGACCTTGGTGTGATTGGCATCGAAGATCGACGACAGCGGGTTGTGGTTGAAGTCACTGGAAACCAGCGGCAGGGTGTTGTAGCCGAGGATCTTCGAGTGCTGGCTGGCTTCTTTGAGCAGCGCGTTGACCTGTTCGGCAGTGGCTTCTTTCTTCAGCTGTACGGTGAGGTCCACCAGCGACACGTTGATCACCGGCACCCGCACGGCCATGCCGGTCAGTTTGCCCGCCAGTTCCGGCAGCACCAGGCCGACCGCTTCAGCCGCGCCGGTCTTGCTCGGGATCATGTTCTGAGTGGCCGACCGCGCGCGGTACGGGTCGGTGTGGTAGACGTCGGTGAGGTTCTGGTCGTTGGTGTAGGCGTGAATCGTGGTCATCAGGCCGCTTTCGATACCCAGCTCGCGGTGCAGTACTTGGGCCACAGGCGCCAGGCAGTTGGTGGTGCACGAGGCGTTGGAGATGATCTGGTGGGATTGACGCAAAATGTCATGGTTCACGCCGTAGACCACAGTGGCGTCCGCGCCCTTGGCCGGTGCAGAGATGATCACCTTGCGCGCGCCAGCGGTAATATGGGCGGCAGCCTTGTCACGGTCAGTGAATAGACCGGTGCATTCGAACACCACGTCGATCTTGTGTGCAGCCCATGGCAGGTCGGCCGGGTTGCGAATGGCACTGACGGCAATCCGGTCACCATTGACGGTCAGGCTTTCCTGATCGTGTGCGACCTCTGCTTCGAAAGTGCCATGCACTGTGTCGTATTTGAGCAGGTGGGCGTTGATCGAACTGTCGCCCAGATCGTTGATGGCGACGATCTGCAAATCCTGGCGGTAGCCTTGGGTATACAGTGCGCGCAGGACATTACGGCCGATACGGCCAAAACCATTGATTGCGATACGAAGAGTCATTGGAGAGTGCCTGTCGTCGATTTGTTGTAAGAATTACAAGATTATTCGCATAAAAATAGAAAACAAGCCTTTTTAGTGGCAATATTTTGTTCAATCTACAACGAGTGACCTGAATCAACTGGTCCGATGATCCAAATGCCTACCTGCCATCCCATGCGCTGCGGGCGTTTGATCAACCCAGGAACGAGGGTCGCCATATCCGTTAGCCTGGAGTTCTACACATGCATCCCCGCGTTCTTGAGGTCACCGAACGGCTTATCGCCCGCAGCCGCGCCACTCGCGAGGCTTACCTTGCGCTCATTCGCGGTGCAGCCATCGACGGTCCGATGCGCGGTAAGCTGCAATGCGCCAACTTCGCCCACGGCGTGGCCGGTTGCGGCACTGAAGATAAAAATAGCCTGCGTATGATGAATGCCGCCAACGTGGCAATTGTTTCGGCATATAACGACATGCTCTCGGCGCATCAGCCGTACGAACACTTCCCGGAACAGATCAAGAAAGCCCTGCGCGAAGTCGGTTCGGTCGGCCAGTTCGCCGGTGGCACCCCCGCCATGTGCGACGGCGTGACCCAAGGCGAGCCCGGTATGGAGCTGAGCCTGCTCAGCCGTGAAGTGATTGCCATGTCCACGGCGGTAGCGCTGTCCCACAACATGTTTGACGCGGCGCTGATGCTCGGCATCTGCGACAAGATCGTCCCCGGCTTGATGATGGGCGCACTGCGCTACGGCCACCTGCCGATGATCTTCGTCCCGGGCGGCCCGATGCCGTCGGGCATCTCCAACAAACAGAAAGCCGATGTTCGCCAGCGCTATGCCGAAGGCAAGGCGACCCGCGAAGAGCTGCTGGAGTCGGAGATGAAGTCCTACCACAGCCCTGGCACCTGCACCTTCTACGGCACTGCCAACACCAACCAATTGCTGATGGAAGTGATGGGCCTGCACTTGCCGGGCGCCTCGTTCGTCAACCCGTACACGCCGCTGCGTGACGCCCTGACCCGCGAAGCCGCGCACCAGGTCACGCGCCTGACCAAGGCCAACGGCAGCTTCACGCCGATCGGCGAGATCGTCGACGAGAAGTCCATCGTCAACTCCATCGTTGCCCTCAACGCCACCGGCGGTTCCACCAACCACACGCTGCACATGCCGGCTATCGCCATGTCGGCGGGCATTATTCTCACCTGGCAGGACATGGCCGACCTCTCCGAGGTGGTGCCGACCCTGTCTCACGTGTATCCGAACGGCAAGGCGGACATCAACCACTTCCAGGCGGCGGGCGGCATGTCGTTCCTGATCCGTGAACTGCTTGAAGCCGGCCTGCTCCATGAAGACGTCAACACCGTGGCTGGCAAGGGCCTGAGCCGTTATATCCAGGAACCGTTCCTGGTGGATGGCGAGCTGGTCTGGCGCGACGGTCCGATCGAAAGCCTCGACGAAACCATCCTGCGTCCCGTGGCCCGTGCATTCTCGCCGGAAGGTGGTTTGCGTGTGATGGAAGGCAACCTCGGCCGCGGTGTGATGAAAGTCTCTGCTGTAGCCCCAGAGCACCAGATCGTCGAAGCGCCGGCGGTGGTGTTCCAGGATCAGCAGGACCTGGCCGATGCGTTCAAGGCCGGTCAGTTGGAAAAAGATTTCGTCGCGGTAATGCGCTTCCAGGGCCCGCGCTCCAACGGCATGCCCGAGCTGCACAAGATGACGCCGTTCCTGGGTGTACTGCAGGACCGTGGTTTCAAGGTGGCATTGGTGACAGACGGGCGTATGTCCGGCGCGTCGGGTAAGATTCCCGCCGCGATTCACGTCAACCCCGAAGCCCAGAGCGGCGGGCCACTGGCGCGGGTGCGCGATGGCGATATCATTCGTGTGGATGGCGTTACCGGCACCTTGGAGCTTAAGGTGGACGCCGAAGCATTTGCAGCGCGCACGCCTGCCACGGGCCTTCTGGGCAATAACGTGGGGGCCGGTCGTGAGCTGTTTGCATTTATGCGCTTGGCCGCAAGCTCCGCAGAGCAGGGCGCCAGCGCCTTTACCTCTGCCCTGGAGACGCTTAAGTGAAGCTAGCGCTGGTCGGTGATATCGGTGGAACCAACGCGCGTTTCGCGTTGTGGCGGGACCAGGCGTTGCATTCGATCCGCGTGCATGCCACGGCGGATCATTCCAGCCCCGAAGAGGCGATCAAGGTTTATCTCAAGGAAGAAGGCCTGGAAATCGGTGACATCGGTGCGGTGTGCCTGTCGGTGGCCGGGCCGGTGAGTGGGGATGAATTTAAATTCACCAACAATCACTGGCGCCTGAGCAAGACCGCTTTCTGTAAAGCCTTGCAGGTGGATGAGCTGCTACTGGTCAACGACTTCTCGGCCATGGCCTTGGGCATGACGCGCTTGCAGCCCGACGAGTTTCGTGTGGTCTGCGAAGGCACGCCGGAGCCGTTGCGCCCGGCGGTGGTGATTGGTCCTGGCACCGGCCTGGGTGTTGGCACATTGCTGGATTTGGGCGGCGGGCGTTTCGCCGCATTGCCGGGCGAGGGCGGCCATGTCGACCTGCCTTTGAGCAGCCCGCGGGAAACCCAGTTGTGGCAGCACATCTACAACGAGATCGGCCACGTCAGCGCCGAAACCGCCTTGAGCGGAGGCGGCTTGCCGCGCCTGTATCGAGCGATTTGTGCAGTGGACGGGCACCCTCCGGTGCTGGACACGCCCGAAGCCATCACGGCGGCAGGCCTGGCCGGCGACCCGGTGGCGATGGAAGTGTTAGACCAGTTCAGCATCTGGCTGGGCCGAGTAGCCGGCAACAACGTGCTGACCACCGGCGGGCGCGGTGGCGTGTACATCGTGGGCGGCGTGATACCGAGGTTTGCCGACTTCTTTATCAGCAGCGGTTTCGCCAAGAGCTTCGCGGACAAAGGCTGCATGAGCGACTACTTCAAGGGCATTCCGGTGTGGTTGGTGACAGCCCCGTATTCTGGATTGACCGGGGCTGGCGTGGCTTTGGAGCAGGCGTTTGCGTAGGCCGTGATGGCCTCATTGCGAGCAAGTCGAAGGGGCCCTTGAGAGCAACAAATGACTTAAGCTTGGCCATAACAACAAGGAGGACCCCGTGAGCGTAATCAGTAAATCCATTCTCCTCGTCGACGACGACCAGGAAATCCGCGAGTTGCTGCAGACCTACCTCAGTCGCGCCGGTTTCCAGGTGCGTGGCGTGCCGGATGGCGCGGGGTTCCGCCAGGCGATGAACGAGGCGCCGTGCGACCTGGTCATCCTTGATGTGATGTTGCCGGACGAAGACGGTTTCAGCCTCTGCCGCTGGATCCGCCAGCACCCGCGCCAGGCGCAGGTGCCGATCATCATGCTCACTGCCAGCTCTGACGAAGCCGACCGCGTGATCGGCCTGGAGCTGGGAGCCGATGACTACATCGGCAAACCCTTCAGCCCCCGTGAGCTGCAGGCGCGGATCAAAGCGCTATTGCGCCGTTGCCAGTTTGGCCAGGAACGCAGCGTAGGCGGCGATGTGCTGGTGTTTGATGAGTGGCGCCTGGACATGATCAGCCACCGGCTGTTTCATGTGGATGGCGAAGAAGTGATCCTCTCCGGTGCCGACTTTGCCCTGCTCAAATTGTTTCTCGACCACCCCCAACAGATCCTCGACCGTGACACCATCGGCAACGCCACCCGTGGTCGCGACTTGATGCCGCTGGACCGTATCGTCGACATGGCTGTCAGCCGCCTGCGCCAACGCCTGCGCGATACCGAAAAACCCCCGAGGCTGATCCGCACCGTGCGCGGCAGCGGTTATCAACTGGCAGCCAGCGTGGTTGCCGGCAATGCCCACTGAACATGTGACCGAGCGCCGCCGCCGTTTCCCGGTGCCGCGCTCGCTGCTGGGGCGCATGCTGCTACTGACGCTGCTGGCAGTGTTGTTTGCCCAGGCGCTGTCCAGCGTTATCTGGGTGTCGCAGTTGCGTGCCACCCAGCTCGAGGGCCTGGTCACCAGTGCCCGCAGCCTGGCGCATTCGATGACCGCCAGCGTGAGCTACTTCCGTTCGTTGCCGGTGGCGTACCGCCCGTTGGTCCTGGATCAATTGCGCAGCATGGGCGGCACCCGTTTCGTGGTCACCCTCAACGACCGACCGCTGGACATGGAGGTCTTGCCGCAGACCCCGCGCAAGGAGGCCGTGCTGGTGGCCGTGGATGAAGTGCTGCGCCAGACCCTCGGTGCCGACGTGCACATCTCGGTGGAGTTCGTCAGCACCGAAGACCTGCGCATCTTCAACGCCGGCCTGAAACTCGACGAATTGCCGCGCTCCTGGGCGCATTACGCGTTGACCCTGGAACCGGTGAATCCGCCCGTGTTGGTGACCCAGATCCAACTCGCCCCGGGCGAATGGCTGTACATCGCTTCGCTGCTGCCCGAGCCCTACACCAGCCTTGAAGAACAAGGCCTGCCGTCCCAGCAAGTGTGGTTTATCGTGCTGACCAGCGGTTTCCTGCTGCTGTTTATCGGCTTGTTGGTGCACTGGCAGAGTCGGCCCCTCAAACGCCTGGCGAGGGCGGCGCGGGATATGTCCTTGGGGGCTGACGTAGAGCCGGTAGCCGAAGGCGGCGGCAGCGAAGTGGTGGAAGTGGGCCGTGCGTTCAACGCGATGCGCGAACGTATCAGCCGCTACCTGACCGAGCGCAGCCAGTTGTTCAGCGCCATTTCCCATGATTTGCGCACACCGATTACCCGTCTGCGCCTGCGCGTGGAACTGCTTGAGGACGAAAACCTGCAAACCAAATTCGGCCGCGATCTTGATGAATTAGAGTTGCTGGTGAAAGGCGCGCTGCAATGCGTGAAAGACACCGATATTCACGAAAATATCGAGCCGGTGGACCTGAACCACGTGCTCGACTGCCTGGTGGAACCGTACCTGGCGCCGAACGGCAATGGCCGCGTCACCCAGCATGGCCGCGCACTCACCCCTTATCCCGGCAAGCCGCTGGCGCTCAAACGTTGCATCGGCAACCTGATCGACAACGCGTTGAAATACGGGCAGAACGCGCATTTGCACATCGAGGATGATGGCTCGGAGTTCGTCCTGCACGTGGATGACGAGGGGCCAGGGGTTCCGGAGCAGCGGCTGGAGCAAGTGTTTGAACCGCACTTTCGTCTGGCCGGGCACCAGCAGGGTTATGGCTTGGGATTAGGGATTGCGCGCAATATTGCCCACAGCCATGGCGGTGAAGTCAGTTTGCAGAACCTGCGTGAGGGCGGGTTGCGCGTGACTCTTCAACTGCCTCGCGGCCTCGACTGAATAAACGCGGATCCCACACGTTGATCTCCATCCGGTCAGATGCTTTGGCGCAATCTAGCCAAATCCCTCAACGGCGGCGCCCCAAACAACCGGCTGTATTCGCGGCTGAACTGTGACGCGCTCTCATACCCCACGCGATATCCCGCCGCCGACGCCTCGAGCCCCTCGGCAATCATCAACCGCCGCGCTTCCTGCAAGCGCAACTGTTTCTGGTATTGCAACGGGCTCATGGCTGTAATTGCCTTGAAGCGGTGGTGCAAGGTCGAGACGCTCAGGTTCACTTCCCTGGCCAAGTCATCGATGCGCAGCGGTTGCTCGTAGTTGCTGTTCAACCACTTGATCGCCTGGCTCACTCGGTGGCTCTGGCTGTTGGCCACGGCAATTTCATACAACCGATAGCCCTGCGGACCCCGTAACAGGCGATAAAGAATTTCCCGATTGATCAGCGGCGCAAGCATGGCGATGTCTTTGGGCGTATCCAGCAACCGCGCCAGGCGCAGCACCGCGTCGAGTAACTGGTTGTCGATGCGGTCGACGTACATGCCGCGGGAGGTCGGGCGCGACGGCACACCCATCGGGCCGGCTTGCGCGATCAGCGCAGTGAGTTGGGCCGGGTCGATGTTGATCCTGATCGACAGGTTGGGGTCTTGCGGCGTGGCCTCCATGATCCGGCCAGCCACCGGCATCGCTACCGAGAACACCAGGTAATTGAGCGGGTCGTAGGCGAACACTTCATCCGCGAGGCGTACTTCCTTGCTGCCGCTGGCCAGAATGCACAGGGCCGGCTCCACCAGTACCGGCATGAAGTCGCGCGGTGCATTGTGGCGGTTCAGGTACAGCGAGGTGATTGCCGTACCGTATGAGCCGTCTTCCCAGGTATGCCGCTGCACAATGCTCGCCAGTTCGGCGCGCTGCTTTTCCATCTCGGCATCGAGGGGGAGGGATCGGGGTTCGGGCGACGGCATGGGGCGTCCTCTACAGGCTACTTCGATGGGATCAGCTTAGCGGCGGCTGTGCAAACAGTGTTACGTCGATTCTGCACAATCCTTGCCTGATCCTGCGACACACCGTGAATCAGGCAATCGTGGGGACTGTCATCTCCCTGAAACAAGGCGGTTGCCCTTGGAATAAATGCCGGGGCCAAACGTCCTATCTGCGCTTCTCGCAGGATTGTGCAATAAGCCAGCAGGAATCGACTAACCGCGCCCGCACCTGCGCCGTTATCGTTGATCCTGTGGCAACACGCCCCCACAGTGCTTGCCGAGCATCACTTCTCAACGGGAGAGTCGAACATGTCCACCCCCATTCCCGCGAGCCATATGGCCTTTATCCGCGCCCGCACCGGGTGCAGCACCGAACTCGGTGCACGCTTGAGCAGTTTGATCGAACCGGGCCGCCAGGCTCAGGGTTGCCTGCAATTCTCGTTGCAGCGTTCCCAGGTCGACCCCGATATCTGGCTGGTCTCGGGCTTCTGGAGCAGCGAGCAGGCGATGAGCGCCTACTTCAATTCTCCGGCCCTGATGATTTTTACCGAGTTGTTGAACGACAGGGTGGTTCGCAGCATGGACTTCCAGACCTTTACCGATGCCTCAGCCGCCAATGCTTATGGCGAGTACCTGCAACTCGCCGGTTAGGGTTTAGAATGGCCGACTTTCCATTGGCCAGGACCTGCAACATGGCACGTAAACAATTTGCTCACCACGAAGCCGTTTCCGCCGTCGTACCCGGAGAAGGTGGCTACAGCGCCGCCGTTGCCGTCAAGGCACTCGATGGCATGGGCGCACCTCGGTTTCACAAGATCCTTGATGGACAGACGTTCAAGACGGCTTCCGATGCTGATGATGCGGCCACTGTGCAATTGGAGCGATTGGTCGATGTCGATGAAGACGGTCAGCTGAGTTGGGCAACTGCCGAAAACTAGAGCGCGCTGCCGCTCTCACATTTAGACCGCAGTCCAATCAGGGTTTTGTGGCACCAGGGCGATACATCTTGAACAGCGCCTCCGGCCCTAGCTGGAAGTAATCTGCCGGCCCGCCGCCACGCAAAATCGGCTCGGCGGCGGCGGTGTCATAGATGCCATCCTTGAGCAGCCACTTGGCGATATGCACCGCGACCACCTCGCCCAGCACCAGCCAGCTCGGCACCAGCGCCTTGTCGGCACGTTGCAGTTGGATGATTTGCGTCACCTTGCACTCGAACGACACCGGGCTCTCGCCCACCCGTGGTACGCCAACGATCTTCGAAGCTACCGGCGTCAAGCCGGACAACTCGAATTCGTTTACCTCTGGCGATACGGCGGCGCAACTCTGGTTCATCTGCTCGGCCAGCGGGCGGGTCGCTAGGTTCCACACAAACTCGCCGGTCTGCTCGATGTTGTTCAGGCTGTCTTTGCGCCCGACGCTGGAAAACCCAATGATCGGCGGAATGTAGTTGAACGCATTGAAGAAGCTGTAGGGCGCCAGGTTCAGGCGGCCTGCGCTGTCGTGCGACGAGATCCAGCCGATTGGCCGTGGACCAACGATGGCATTGAACGGATCATGGGGCAGGCCGTGGCCGTTGGCGGGTTCGTAGAAATGGATATCGTCGGACATGGCCGGTTCCAAGCTCAGTTCTGGGGCACGCATCATAACCAATTGTGCGGGCTTGCTCGCGAATGCAGTGGATCAGTCGCTCTATTCGGTGACTGACACTCCGCATTCGCGAGCAAGCCCGCACACATTCTTTACCGAGTCAGACCCTTAATCCGTGGTGATGCGCGAGTGTTTGCGGGTGTCTCTCATGGTCAAGTAGACCACCAGCGACACTGCAATACACGCTGTCACATACCAGTAGTAACCGGTTTCCATGCCGATGCTCTTGAACCACAGTGCGATGTATTCAGCGGTACCGCCGAAGATCGACACGGTCAGTGCATAAGGCAGGCCCACACCCAGTGCGCGGATTTCAGTCGGGAACAGCTCGGCCTTCACCACGGCGTTGATCGAGGTGTAACCGCTGACGATGATCAGTGCTGCCATGATCAGGAAGAACGCGCCCCACCAGCTCTGGATGGTGTGCAGGGTGGTGAGGATCGGCACGGTGAACAGGGTGCCGAGAATACCGAAGGCGATCAGGATTGGCCGACGGCCGACTTTATCCGACAGCCCGCCGACGATCGGTTGCAGGCACATGAACAGAAACAGCGTCGCCGCCGAGATGGTGGTGGAGTCGGAAATGCTCATGCCGACGGTGTTCACCAGGTATTTCTGCATGTAGGTGGTGTAGGTGTAGAAGGCCAGGGTGCCGCCCATGGTCAGGCCGACCACGGTCATCAGTTCCTTGGGGTGGCGCATCAAGGTGCGCATCGCGCTTTCCTTGGCTTTTTCCTTCTTGGTGAACGACTCGGTTTCTTCCATGCCGCGACGCAGGTACAGCGCGACGACTGCACACAGGGCGCCGATGGCGAACGGGATACGCCAGCCCCACGCGTACAACTGCTCGGTGGTCAGCACTTGTTGCAGCACGATCAGTACCGCCAGGGCGATGAGCTGGCCCGAGATCAGGGTTACGTACTGGAAGCTGGAGTAGAAACCACGACGTTCCTTGGTCGCCATCTCGCTGAGGTAAGTGGCGGAGGTACCGTATTCACCCCCGACCGACAGCCCCTGCAGCAAGCGGGCAAACACCAGCAGGATCGGCGCACCGATACCAATCATTTCATAACCCGGGCTCAGGGCAATCAGCAGCGAGCCGAAGCACATCAAGTAGACCGAGGCCATCAGGGCCTTTTTACGCCCGACTTTGTCGGCGTACAGGCCCATCAGCCAGCCACCGATCGGGCGCATCAGGAAGCCGACGGCGAAGATCGCGGCGGTGTTGAGCAGTTGGGCGGTGGTGTCGCCTTTCGGGAAGAAGGCTTTGGCGAAGTACAGCGAGAAAGCGGCGTAGACGTACCAGTCGTACCACTCGACCATGTTGCCGACCGATCCGCTGAAAATCGATTTGATCCGGCTGGAAGTGGTGCGTGCTTTTGCCAGCGCAGCCGCCGAGCCCAGAGGCAGGGAGTTGGAGTTATCCATTGAAGGATCCTTCATCTAATTGTTTTTGTGGAGCGTGCTTGAGCACTGCCTGGCTTGGGCTATAGCAGGAGCTGTGCCAGGTAGATGAAGGCCCGGAATAGAAGGGTTACAGGTTTTTTTTGAGCGGAAAGTCGCTGATAATTTGCAGGTGATGAGCGGAAATCCGCTTATGGACACCGGCGTCGTCGCAGGCCAGCTCCCCTATTTTGAATGGTGAACACCGTCAACTGTGGGCGCTGGCCTGCCAGCGATGGCGATCAGAAGGTCGCTAGAGAAACATCTCTCGCACCAACCCATGCCGCTGCATCTTCTCATTCAAGGTTCGCCGGGGCAGTTGCAGCTCGGCCAGCACGGCCTTGATATCGCCCTTGTGCCGCGTCAGCGCAGCCTTCAGGCAATGCGCTTCAAACGCCTCCTGCTGCGCCGCCAACGATTGTCCGGCCTCGACGCCTTCCGGCTCCGGCTCGCCAAGGCCCAGTACCTGGCGCTCGGCAACGTTGGCCAATTCACGCACATTGCCCGGCCAGTCATGGCTGAGCAGGCGCCCCAGTTGCGCACCGCTCAGCGGTTCAACGCGGCGGCCCAGGCGTTCGGCGGCACTCTGTGCAAAGTGGTCGAACAGCAACGGGATATCTTCACGGCGCTCACGCAAGGGCGGCAGGCGCAATTGCGCGACGTTCAATCGGTAGGCCAAGTCTTCGCGAAAGCGCCCGGCGCGGGCCTCTTCCAGCAGGTCCGGCTTGGTGGCGGCGATGATGCGCAGATCCACGTGGATACTTTGGTTGGAGCCCAGTCGCTCGAGCTTCTGTTCCTGCAATACGCGCAGCAGTTTCACCTGCTGGGCCAGCGGCATGCTTTCGATTTCATCGAGGAACAGCGTGCCGCCGTGGGCGTATTCCAGTTTGCCGATGCGCTTGCCCTGGGCGCCGGTGAATGCGCCGCTTTCGTGGCCGAACAGCTCGGCCTCGAACAACTGCTCGGGGATCGCCGCGCAGTTGAGTGCCACAAAGGGTTTTTTCGCCCGGGGGCCGAAGTCATGCAGGCAACGGGCAACCCGCTCCTTGCCACTGCCGGTCTCGCCACGGATCAGCACATTGACCGGCAGGCTCGCCAAATCCAGCACCTGGCGGCGTAGGGTTTGCAAACCTCTAGACACGCCTAAAAGGGTCGACTCCAACTGTGCGCGATGATCGGCCTGTTGATGCAGGCGACGGTTTTCCAGGATCAATCCACGCTTGTCCAAGGCGCGGCGCAGGCTGTTGAGCAGGGCGTCGGGGCTGAAGGGTTTTTCCAGGAAGTCGTAGGCACCGTCGCGCATGGCGTCGACGGCCATCGGCACATCGCCGTGGCCGGTCAGCAATATCACCGGCAAATCCGCATCACGGCGCTGCACTTCGGCCAACAGTTCCAGGCCGCTGAGCCCCGGCATACGTACGTCGCTCAGGATCACCCCGGGAAAGTCCTTGGGCAGTTTCGCCAGGCATTCCTCGGCGCGGCTGAACAACTGCACCTCAAACCCAGACAGGCTCAACCACTGCTCGACCGCCTTACGGATACTGGCTTCGTCGTCGACCACAATCACCGCGTTCAACATAGGTCGGGCGTCTCCAGCGCGATAGGCAGGGTCAGGGTGAAAGCCGCGCCGTCGCCACGGTTGGCGGCGATCAGGCGGCCGCCCAGTTCGTGCACGATAGCGTAGGACACTGCCAGCCCCAGGCCGAGCCCGTCACCCACTGGCTTGGTGGTGAAGAACGGGTCGAACACGTTGTTCAGGTGTTCTTCGGCAATCCCGCCGCCGCTGTCGCTGACGGTGAGTTGCCACAGTTGTTCATCGGCGTGCAGGCGGATTTCCAGGCGTTTACGTGGCTTGTCGGCCATGGCGTCGAGCGCGTTGCGCAGCAGGTTGATCAGTACCTGTTCCAGGCGGATTGCATCGCCACGGACCCAGGCGGGGCGTGTCAGGTCCAGCACGACGCCGATGGCTTCATCGCGCAAGCGTGCGTCGAGCAGGTGCAAGGACTGATCGACCACGCTGGCCAAGTCCAGGCGTTCACGCAGGCCGCTCGGGCTTTTGCGCGCGAAGGTCTTGAGGTGGCCGGTGAGCGCGGCCATGCGCGTGAGCATGTCGTCCAGCGGCGTAAGCGCCTTGTAGGCGTCGTCGACGCGGCCGTGATCCAGCAGCAGGCGCAAGGTGGCCAACTGCATGCGCTGGGCGGTCAGCGGCTGATTGATTTCATGGGCGAGGGCGGCGGACATTTGCCCCAGTGCCGCCAATTTGGCCGACTGCACCAGGCCATCCTGGGCAGTGCGTAGCGCCTGGGTGCGTTCTTCCACCAGTTGCTCAAGCTCTTCGCGGCTGCGCTGGCGCAGGCGGGCCAGGCGCCAGCGCTGGGTCAGGAACAGCACCAGGAACACCAGCGCCAGCCAGGAACCGGCGGCGGCGAGGCCGGCGTTGCGCTGGTCCTCAAAAGCGAACTGCGGTTTACGCAGCAGGTGCAGGGTCCAGCCTTCGGCCTTCAGCGGCAGGGATTCCCAGATGTAATTGGCGTTACCGTCCGGACCATTGACGCGCATCAAATGGCTGTTTTCGTCAAAGCGTTGCAGCGTCTGGGTGTCCAGCGGCTGCAGGTGTTTTTTGTCGTATTGGCGGGTGGCCTTGAGTTCGGCGAGATCGCTGGCCGACAGCGGCCGCAGGTTGCGATAACGCCAGCCCGGTTGATTGGCGATAAACACGATGCCACGCGCGTCGCTGACCAGCAGCAGGTCATTGCCCTGGGCCCACTCGCGCTCAAGTTCGGGGAACTCAAGCTTGACCACCATGGCGCCGAGAAACTGTTCGTGCTCGTCCACCACGGCGCTGGAGAGAAAGTAACCCGGTATGCCAGTGGTCACGCCGACCGCGTAAAAACGCCCGGTGCCCTGGCTCAGGGTCTGGCTGAAATACGGCCGGAAGGCGTAGTTATGGCCGACATAGCTGCTCGGCAGGCTCCAGTTGCTGGCGGCAACGGCGAGGCCGGTGCGGTCCATCAATTCCAGGGTGGACGATTGCGCGGCACCGTTTATGCGTTCGAGCTTGCGGTTCAGTACGTCCTGAGTTTGAGCATCCACCGGCCTTTTCAAGGCATTGATCATCTCCGAATCCAGCGCCAGCACAGCCGGCAGCGCTCGGTAGCGATCGATCAGGGTATGCAGTGAGTTGGCATACAGCGCGAGTTGCTGGTTGGCACGGGCCGCATCCTCCCCCAGAGCCTGGTGTTCGGCATGGCGCGTGGCCAAGGCCGCGGCCAGCACCGCACCGGCGATGATCAGCAAGGAATAGAAGGTCAGGCGCAGGGGGCGAGGGGTCACGATCATACGGTGATGAGCAGGCGCAGAAAGGGAAGTGCACCATAGCATGCGCGACGTTAATGTTGTGGCGAGCGGGGCCGGCTCACGGCAGAGAAATCAGCAGGCAATAAAAAGGCGACTGGGCCATGAGCCGCAGTCGCCTTTGTCCCCGCGAAAGAAGCGCTTACTGCACTTCTACCGCCAGGCTTTCACTGATCTTTTTCTGCCAGATGGCAGGACCGGTGATGTGCACGGATTCGCCCTTGCTGTCCACCGCAACGGTGACCGGCATGTCTTTCACGTCGAACTCGTAGATCGCTTCCATGCCCAGTTCGGCGAAGGCGACAACGCGCGACTTCTTGATGGCTTGCGCCACCAGGTAAGCAGCACCGCCAACGGCCATCAGGTACACGGCTTTGTGGTCCTTGATCGCTTCGATGGCGGTCGGGCCGCGCTCGGATTTGCCGATCATGCCCAGCAGGCCGGTTTGCTCGAGGATTTGACGCGTGAACTTGTCCATCCGCGTCGCGGTGGTCGGGCCAGCCGGGCCAACCACTTCTTCGCGCACCGGATCAACCGGGCCAACGTAGTAGATGAAGCGACCCTTGAGGTCCACTGGCAGGGTTTCGCCCTTGTTCAGCATCTCGACCATGCGCTTGTGCGCCGCATCGCGACCGGTGAGCATCTTACCGTTGAGCAACACGGTCTCGCCCGGCTTCCAGCTCTGCACTTCTTCTGGGGTCAGGGTGTCGAGGTTGACGCGACGGGCCGATGGGCCGGCTTCCCAGACGATTTCCGGGTAGGCGTCCAGCGGTGGCGCTTCCAGCGCCGCCGGGCCCGAACCGTCGAGCACAAAGTGTGCGTGACGGGTGGCGGCGCAGTTGGGGATCATGCACACCGGCAGCGAGGCGGCGTGGGTCGGGTAGTCCATGATCTTGACGTCGAGCACCGTGGTCAGGCCACCCAGGCCCTGGGCGCCGATGCCCAGTTGGTTGACCTTCTCGAACAGCTCCAGGCGCATCTCTTCGATACGGTTCTGCGGGCCGCGCTTTTTCAGCTCGTGGATGTCGATGGATTCCATCAACACTTCCTTGGCCATCACGGCGGCTTTTTCGGCGGTACCGCCGATGCCAATGCCGAGCATGCCCGGTGGGCACCAGCCGGCACCCATGGTCGGAACGGTCTTCAAGACCCAGTCGACGATCGAGTCGGACGGGTTGAGCATGGCCATTTTCGACTTGTTCTCGGAACCGCCACCCTTGGCCGCTACGTCCACTTCCACGGTGTTACCCGGGACGATGGAGTAGTGGATGACCGCCGGGGTGTTGTCCTTGGTGTTCTTACGCGCGCCTGCCGGGTCGGCCAGGATGGATGCACGCAGGACGTTTTCCGGCAGGTTGTAGGCGCGACGCACGCCCTCGTTGATCATGTCGTCCAGGCCCATGGTGGCGCCATCCCAACGTACGTCCATGCCCACGCGCACGAACACGGTAACGATACCGGTGTCCTGGCAGATCGGGCGATGGCCGGTGGCGCACATGCGCGAGTTGATCAGGATCTGGGCGATGGAGTCACGGGCCGCTGGCGATTCTTCGCGCAGGTAGGCTTCGTGCATGGCCTGGATGAAATCAACCGGATGGTAGTAGGAAATGAATTGCAGGGCGTCAGCAACGCTCTGAATCAGGTCGTCTTGCTTGATCACGGTCATGAGTCGCGCTCCTCTATAAGGGAACATTCAATAAGGTGGCTTCAGTGGGGTGCATCGGTCGGCTGAAACCACCTTTCCAAGGCACGCCACTGGTGCAGGCGCGACGCTAAAAAGGCGCGGCAGTATAACCCGACACGGTGGCCGATACACCCGACTATGGTCAAACTGTCGCAGGCATGATTCCCTGTGCGCGCCTCTTATGATGGAGTCCTTATATGCCTGAACTGTACGTCGGCGAACGCCATTGGTCGGTATCCACCGGCAGCAACCTGCTGGATGCCCTGAACCAGGCAGGTGTGGCTGTGCCTTACAGTTGCCGCGCTGGGAGTTGCCATGCCTGCCTGGTGCGTTGCCAAGGTGATGTCGAGGACAAGCAGCCCGAGGCCTTGAGCCCGGCGCGACGCCAGGATGGCTGGCGGTTGGCCTGTCAGTGCCAGGTCAGCGGGGATGTGCGGGTCGAGGCGTTTGACCCGACGCGTGAGGGTTTGCCGGCGCAGGTAGTGGGTGCTGATTGGCTGAATCCGAGCGTGCTGCGCCTGCGCCTGCAGTCGGAGCGTGGCCTGCGTTACCGGGCCGGGCAGCATCTGGTGTTGTGGGTGGGGCAGGTGGCACGTCCGTATTCCCTGGCGAGCCTGCCACAGGAAGATCCCTTTCTGGAGTTTCACCTTGACTGCCGCCACCCCGGCGAATTCAGCGATCTTGCCCGGCAGTTGCAGGTTGGCGATCACCTGCGCCTGGGCGAACTGCGTGGCGGTGCGCTGCAATACGACCCCGACTGGCAATCCCGACCGCTGTGGCTGCTGGCCTCCGGCACAGGGTTAGGGCCGTTGTGGGGCGTGTTGCGCGAGGCGCTGCGCCAGGATCACCAGGGCGCTATTCGCGTGATTCACCTGGCCCATGATGCTCAAGGCCATTATCTCGCCGAACCCTTGGCGGCGTTGGCTGCGCAGCATCCCAACCTCACGGTGGAGCTGTGGACGGCGGCCGGGTCGGCACAGGCATTGGCGCAACTGCGGCTTGTTTCGCGGCAAACGCTGGCTCTACTCTGCGGTCACCCCGTCAGCGTCGAGGCCTTTTCCAAGCGCCTGTTCCTGGCGGGACTGCCGCGTAATCAACTGCTGGCCGATGTGTTCCTGCCCCGTGGTTGAGCGTTGAACTCCACCGCCGCGAGATCTGCCATGACTGACGCCCTCCTGCAGCACCGCGAACGCGGGCTGATGATCCTGCAGCTCAATCGTCCCGAGAAGAAAAATGCGCTGACTCGGGCCATGTATACCCAATTGGCCGAGGCGCTCGAGCAGGCCGATGCGGATGTGGATATCCGCTGCGTGCTTATCCAGGGCAGCAGTGAGTGTTTCACTGCGGGCAACGACATCGGCGACTTTCTCGAACAGCCGCCCAGCGACCTCGACAGCCCACCGTTTCATTTCATGAAGAGCCTGCTCAACTGCCGCAAGCCGGTGCTCGCCGCGGTAGCAGGTGCAGCGGTGGGTATCGGTACAACCCTGCTGCTGCATTGCGACCTTGTGTATGTCAGCCGTGATGCACGATTGCGCATGCCGTTCGTCAACCTGGGGCTGTGTCCGGAGTTTGGTTCGAGCCTGATCCTGCCGAGGTTGTTGGGTCACGCCAAGGCGGCTGAGTTATTGCTGCTGGGCGAGGGCTTCAGCGGCGAACAGGCGGCGGCGTGGGGGATTGCCACCGAGGCGTTGGGTAGCGGCGAGGCGGCGTTGGCCAGGGCGCGGGAAATGGCCGAGCGCTTTGAGACATTGGCGCCGGGAGCGGTGCAGGTGACCAAGCAACTCATGAAGAGTGTGGATCGCGAGCAATTGCGGCAGGTGATTGAGGAGGAGGGCGCGTTGTTTACCCAGCGGTTGAGGTCGCCGGAGGCGATTGCTGCGTTGTCGGTTTTCATTTCTCGGCGCTGATGTTGTATTGCTAGGCCATTGAAGCCAATACAAAAACCAATCTGAAAAACAAAAGCCCCGCCATTCACATGGCGGGGCTTTTGTTTTTCAGCGCGTCACTCAGACCATTGGGTCGCCAACGTGCAGAATCTTCATGCCGTTGGTGCCACCGATGGTGTGGTAGCTGTCGCCCTTGGTCAGGATGACCCAGTCGCCTTTCTCCACGACGCCGCGCTTGATCAGCTCGTCGATGGCCGCCTGGCTGACTTCATGCGGTGGCAACGAAGCCGGGTCGAACGGGACGGTGTACACGCCACGGAACATGGCCGCGCGGGCCTGGGTTTCGCGGTGCGGGGAGAACGCATAGATCGGTACCGAGGAACGGATGCGCGACATGATCAGCGGCGTATAGCCACTTTCGGTCAAGGCGATGATCGCCTTCACTCCCGGGAAGTGGTTGGCGGTGTACATGGCCGCCAGGGCGATACTCTGGTCGCAGCTTTCGAACTCTTTGCCAATGCGGTGGCTGGAGGTCTTGCTGGTCGGGTGCTTTTCGGCGCCCAGGCAGATACGCGCCATGGCTTGCACCGCTTCCAGCGGATACGGGCCAGCGGCACTTTCAGCTGAGAGCATCACCGCATCGGTGTAGTCGAGCACGGCGTTGGCTACGTCGGACACTTCGGCGCGGGTCGGCATCGGGTTCTGGATCATCGACTCCATCATCTGGGTCGCTACGATCACCGCTTTGTTGTGGCGGCGCGCGTGCAGGATGATCTTCTTCTGGATACCGATCAGCTCAGCGTCACCGATTTCCACGCCCAGGTCGCCACGCGCAACCATCACCGCGTCGGAAGCCTTGATCAGGCCGTCGAGGGTTTCGTCGTTGGCCACGGCTTCGGCGCGTTCGATCTTCGCCACCAGCCAGGCAGTACCGCCGGCTTCGTCGCGCAGTTTACGGGCGTATTCCATGTCGGCGGCGTCGCGCGGGAAGGACACCGCGAGGTAGTCCACTTCCATTTCGGCGGCGAGCTTGATGTCGGCCTTGTCTTTTTCCGTCAGGGCCGGCGCCGTCAGGCCACCACCGCGACGGTTGATGCCTTTGTGGTCAGACAGCGGACCACCGATCAACACGACGCAATGCAGCTCAGTCGGGGTCGCGGTTTCGACGCGCATCACCACACGACCGTCGTCCAGCAGCAGTTCGTCACCGACGCCGCAGTCCTTGACCAGGTCCGGGTAGTCGATACCCACGACTTGCTGGTTGCCTTCGGTCAGCGGATGGCTGGTGGAGAATGTGAAGTTGTCACCGATCTTCAGCTCGATCCGCTTGTTGGCGAATTTGGCGATACGGATTTTCGGGCCTTGCAGGTCACCCAGCAGTGCCACGAAGCGGCCGTGCTTGGCGGCCAGGTCACGCACCAGCTTGGCGCGAGCCTTGTGCTCGTCTGGGGTGCCGTGGGAAAAGTTCAGACGGGCAACGTCCAAGCCAGCCAGAATCAGCTGTTCGAGGACTTCCGGCGAGTTGCTGGCCGGGCCAAGGGTGGCGACGATTTTGGTGCGACGGACGGACATGCACAGACTCCTGAGTTCAAGCGCTGAGGAAGGCTACTATGCTCTTTCGTTGTAGTCATTGTTCGTTTGCACTACTTATCGACGATTGACTTGTTTTCGTTGCGGCTGAATACGAACATCCTTGAAGATTTTCGACGATGGGTCGATACACTGCACAAGACAGGAGAACCCTCATGCGAATTTTGCTCATTGCTGCCCTGGCCGTCAGTGTTGTCGGCTGCACCCGTTGGTCGATGGACCACCATTTGAACAATGCCTACCGCGCCTACAAGGTCGGTGATTGTGAGCGTGTCACCCTGGAATTGTCCCAGGTCGACCGTGAAAGTCGTACCCGGCGTTATGTACAGCCGGAGGTCTCGATGTTGCGCGGCCAATGCCTGGAACGGCAAAAGCTGTTTGTCGACGCGGCACAGACTTATCAATTCATCATTAATCAGTACCCGTCGAGTGAGTACGCCTACCGTGCTCGCGCGAGGCTCGACACCTTGCAACAACTTGGGCATTACCCCGGAGCCCGCGTCGCTCAGCCGCGTCCAGCCTCCCTTTGATGATATTCGTCATTTCATAACTGGCCTGCTGCAAGTCTTGAGCTATTCTTTGAATGTTCGTTTGTACAAGTTTCCATTCGAACGAATCAAGGGCCCGGACTCGGCGGCCGTCCATCGGCAACTATTGCCTGTTGTCGCACCGAGATCCAGGGAGAGCGAGCGGTTTTCTCGTACCGAATCACTGGCACGGCCGCAGTTATGGCCATTGGATGGCGATCTCACCATGTTTACCGACCGACGGATTGAGCGGCATCAGCTACCTTACTTTCTGCAAGTGTTTAACCGTCTCACCGATAAGCCCATCGGCTTCTTGGGCAATGTCTCGGAAGATGGGCTGATGTTAATCAGCCAATTGCCCATGATGGTCGACGTGGACTTCGAGCTGCGCTTGAAGATTCCCAGTGCTGACGGCACCTTCCATCCAATCGATCTGACGGCAACCTGCCTGTGGAGCCACGAGGATATCAACCCGCAGCAGTACGATTCAGGTTTCAGCGTGCGCCACGCTCCCGAGGAATATGGGCAGCTGATCAACGTGTTGCTGCACTACTTCAGTTTTGATCCCTTGCAGGCTTCGGCCTAGACACAGTGCATTTTCTAGCCGGTTTTTTTGGGGGGGGCTGCCGTGTGCGCGTGCTCTTTTCAGAGCGCACCCGCTTTCTTCCAGCCCAGGTAACGTGTCACCAGGGCCGGCCCCAGTTCACATGGCAAGGTGTCCAATAAGGATAGGCCTTGGGCGGCGAGGCGGTCATGCAATTCGTCGCGGGTATTCAGGTAGTCGATGGTGCCGCTGTAGGCCAAGGCTTCAGGCAAGGTTTGCACGGGCGCCTGGCGCAGTTGATCGAGTACTTCCTCGCGCAAACTGGCGACCAGCACCCTGTGCTGACGGCTGATACGCTTGACTGCAGTCAGCAGTGCCTCATCGTCCTCATCGCGCAGGTTGGTCACCACGATCACCAACGCGCGCCGCTTTTGTCGAGTCAGCAAATCACTTGCCGCGGTCTGGTAATCGGCAGTCCGTCGGGTGGTCTCGAGGTCGTACACGGCGTTGAGCAACAGGTTCAGCTGGCCGCTGCCCTTGACCGGTGCCAGGTAGCGTGGTGGGTCACCGGCAAAGGTGCACAGGCCCACCGCATCACCCTGGCGCAAGGCAACGTAGCTGAGCAACAGACAGGCATTGAGGGCGTGGTCAAAATGCGACAGCTCGCCATCCTGGCTACGCATGCGTCGTCCACAATCAAGCATGAACACGATCTGTTGGTCGCGCTCATCCTGGTATTCACGGGCGATGGGCGTGCGCTGTCGGGCGGTGGCCTTCCAATCGATCTGCCTTAGGCTGTCACCGTCGCGAAACTCGCGCAGTTGATGAAACGCCTGCCCCAATCCACGTCGTTGACGTTGACGCACACCCAGTTGGCTCAGCCAGTTGTCCACCCCCAGCAATTGCGCGCCGTACAGTCGGGCGAAATCCGGGTAGACACGTGTGGCATCGCTCACTTCGATAAGTCGCCGCGCCGACCACAGGCCCATGGGGCTGGGCAGGTGAATTTCACAGCAACTGAAACTGAAATGCCCGCGCCGCAAAGGGCGAAGGCGGTAACCCAGCTCACTGCTTTCACCCGGGCGCAGCGCTATGGACTGGGGCAGGTTCTCGACACTCAATCCATCGGGGACATGATCGAATACCTGCACCGTCAGCGGCTGTGGGAAGTCATGCTCCAAGGCCAGCCGTACTTCGCCCCACCGTCCCAGCGCCAGGCTGCCGGGCATCTGTCGTTGCACACGGGGGGATGGACGCCGACGCAGACGTATCGCATCCAGCGTAGCCAGCAGCAACAGTGCGAGGAGCAACCCCCATGCGATTGAGTGCAAGGTGTCGGGCACCTTGAGCTGCAATGCTGTTGCGGTGCCCAGCAATATGCCCAAGCCCAGCAATACGCCGAGCCAGTTCAGCAGCAGACGGGTCGGTTTCATGGGCGAGTCATTGCCGAGGCGCCGGAATCTGATCGAGCATTTGCTTGAGCACCTGGTCGACCTCCAGCCCATCAATGTCCAATTCTGGCGCTATACGCACCCGATGGCGCAGTACGGCCAAGGCGCATCCCTTGATGTCGTCCGGGGTGACGAATTCACCACCGCGCAACAGGGCGCGAGCACGCGCACAACGCACCAGGGCGATGGAGGCCCGCGGCCCGGCGCCGATGGTCAGCCCCGGCCAACTACGAGTGGTGCGCGCCAGGCGCACTGCATAGTCGAGCACCTGTTCATCCAGGGCCAATTCACTGGCAAATCGCTGCAGTTGCAGCACGTCCTCGGCCTGCAACACGGTGCGCAATGGGTGTATATCCAGCATGTCGGCCCGGGACGAGCGCGTTACTTCGCGCACCATATCCAGCTCCTGCTGCGCGTCGGGATAATCCATGCGCACCTTGAGCATAAAACGATCCAGTTCCGCTTCCGGTAGGGGGTAGGTGCCTTCCTGTTCGATGGGGTTCTGGGTCGCCAGTACCATGAACGGTTGGCCGATAGGCAGCGCCTCGCCTTCAAGGGTGACTTGCCGTTCCTGCATGGCCTCAAGCAACGCCGCCTGGGTCTTGGCCGGGGCGCGGTTGATTTCGTCGGCCAGCAACAAGTGGGTGAACACCGGGCCTTTGCGCAATTTGAATTGCTCGGTGTGCAGGTCATACACGGCGTGGCCGGTGACATCGCTTGGCATCAGGTCCGGGGTGAACTGGATACGCGCGAAATCGCCATCAAAGCAACGTGCGAGGGCGCGTACCAGCAGGGTTTTGCCCAGCCCAGGCACCCCTTCGAGCAGCACGTGGCCACCGGCGATCAGTGCGGTCAGGACATCGTCGATCACCTGGTCCTGGCCAATCACCGCCTTGCGCAATTCAGTGCGCAGAGCCTGGGCTTGCCCGCTGGCACGTTGCAAGGTTTCGCTGGTCAGGGCAGTGGCGCTTGGAATTTCGCTCATAGGGCATTCCTGAGGGTTTGCAGGCACGCCACCTGCCGGCTGAAATCGGCGCTGGAAAGCCGTTTTGCCGGAAGTGAGCCAAGGGCCTGGCTGATGACGTGAAAGGGTTGGTGCGTCAGGTGTTCAAGTACCCGCCACTGTTCTGCATTGTCGAGGTGTTCAAAACCGGTGTGACGACGCCTGGCGGCACGCAAGACATCGCGCTGCAGAGCACGCAGCAGCGTGCCCTGGCCGCTGCGGCGCAGCAGGAAGTCGGCGCTGGCTTTCAGGTGTTCCTGCCACTGGCGGCGTGCATTGGGTGGGGCAGGCTGGATCGGGCCCTGACGCATTCCGGCCCGCCACAGTGCCAGGGCGACCAAAGCAATGAATGCGACCAGAGCCTGGGGGAAGTACCGCAACAGCAGGGTAAACAAGTCGTCGAAGTCGCTGTTGAACAGCAGGGTCACGGCTGTGCCCTGGGTCAGATACCACAGCAGCCAGGCATTGTCGTGCCTACCAATACTCGGGGTTTTCCACAGGTCACTGTCGGTGATCACCGTGACGCGGCCTCTGCCAAGGTCGAGTTGCATCAGGTGGCTCGACGTTGCGCTGTTGGCAGAAAACTGGGCCAGGTGCTTGGGGTCGGTAAGGTTGAAGTCCGTGTCGAAACTGACATAAGCCGGTGCGGTTTCATTGTCGACGTAGAGTTTGGTCAGGTCCGGGGCTTTCTTTTTGAGAGGCGTCTTCTCTGTAGGTGCAAGCTCTTCAGGTTCATCACTCAAGGTCTGGTGGATATCCAGGCGATCGAGCAGCAGGTCGCCGCTTTTGCCAGTCTCTTCATCCCATAGCGCCTCGGCCACGAATAACAGATGGCCGCCGGATTTGACCCAAGCCAACAGTTGCTCTACCTGGCGTGGTGACATGTTGCTGCGCTCGCCAAGCAATAACAGGCTGTGGCCCTTGGCTGGCAGCGTCGTCAGCCGTTCCGCGCTGTTGGCATGGTCCACGGACAGGCCTTGTTGGCTTAGAAAGTGTTCCGCCGCCAGGTAGGGGTTTGCCAGGGCTTCTGGAGAAGGGCCGCGATCCACCACTTCGTCGTAGGGGATCGCCTTGCTCCACACGAAGTAACCACCCGCGCCAAGCAGGCACGCCAGCAATAGTCCCACCCATATTAGAGGCCGGTTCATGGGTTGTTCCCAGCGCTGAACAGGGTGCGCCAATCAGTGCAGAGTTTTTGCTGGGCTGAAAGGGGTGGAAGGTGATGGCCGTAGGCAAGGTTTTGCCAATGGCGGGTCAATTCGTCACTGAAGGCCAGCAACTGCGGTTGTTGCAGTTGGTGCACGCGCGCCAGGACCTGGCCTTCCGTGTCAGCGCTTTTAAGCGGCAGATTGAAATCATGCAGCAGTCGGCTTAACAGGCCGCGGTACAGCAGGCCGAGGGCTTCCCTTGGTTGGGTGGCCCATAGGTCCTCGGCGGCGCTGGCAACATCGTCGGGCAAGGTCTCGGTGCCCAGTTCGAGACCGAATAATTGTGTCGGCACGGGGTTCATGACGTTTGGCTTGCGCGGCCCGCGCCGGCTGACAAACGTGCTCAACCATTCGCGATAACGCCATGCCAGCATGATCAAGACGCCGATCAGCAGGCCCCACAACAGCACCTCCAAGCCTTGGGCGATGTGCTTGAAGGTATTGCTGTTGAGGTTGTTCAGCAGCGCCTTCAACCAGCCCGGGAGTTTACCGTCGCTGTGAGCCTTGTTTTTAACAGGGGTCTTGTCTTCGCCAAAGCGATAGCGGGTAACGGTTTCCGGATTTTTGAAGGGAGGCTTATCCAGCAGCGACTTGATGGATTGGCTCGCGTCCTGGGTGTTCAGTGGCTTGGCGGGGCTGGAAGCATCGGCCATGGCGGGTGGGCTGAATGGCAGCAGCGTCAGCCCTATTATCAGTAACAATAGCGGCGCTACGCTGCTCAGGCGCTGACGAAGGCGTCGGAACGCCAGTTCCAGGTCCCAGGCCTCGAGTACGGTGCGGCGGTTAAGGTAAAGGCTGAAACCGCAGGCGACATAGATGGGCTCCCAAAACACCAGGATCAAGGCATAGAACGCGTTACTCAGGTGTTCCAGCCACAAATTGTCCGAGCTTGTCGCCAGTGCCAGACGTTGCCAGTCCCACTCCATCTCGACGTTCTGGGGAATGAACAGATAGAGCAGTGCCATGCAACCAAACCACAGGCCGATTTCCAGGTGCACTCCGATGGTTGTCAACCAACGTGCGGCTCCTGCTTTACGTTGCTGCAGCACGCCCAGTCGTTTTTGGCGTGCCGGACCATCCAGGCCTTCGAGTTGACTCACTGGCATCAAAAAGCTGCGGCTCAGGCTGAGCCGTCGCCAGGTCAGGCTGGCCAGCAGCTGGCCTTTCAGCAGTTTCGGCCACTGGCGCACGGCCTGCTTGATGCTGGGTGTTTCGCCAAATAAGGCCTTGGACAGGATGTAAAGCGGCAAGCGGTCAAAGGCCGGTTTGAGCCACCAGAACACGAATAGTGCAGTAGACGGGTACTGCCACAGCAGTGCAGTGAGTAAGACGAACACTGGCAGGCTCACCAGCGCCCAACTGCCCATCAGTAGCAGGCGATATTCGCGGGCCATCAATACGCCAAGGTCCATGGCTTCCCAGGCAGTACGTGGGCGGATTACCACGCTTGCATCACTCAGGCGCATGGCGAGTCCTTCCGGCAAGGCCCAGGTAAGCCGCCACCAGCAGCCACAGAGCAGCGCCCACCAAGTATTTGACCCAAGGGGTGATGGCGGTGGTGGACGACCAATAGGCTTCGATAAAGGCTGCGATCAGCAGGAACATCATGACGCCGCACAACATCTGCACGCTCTTGCGTGCCGCGCGCCGCAGTGATTCGCCACGGGTCAATTGCCCTGGAGCAATCAGCGCCCAGCCCAGTTGCAAGCCTGCGGCGCCGGCGAGCGCGATCGCTGTCAGCTCGAATGCACCATGGCCGATGACGAATGACCAGAAGGTCTGCCCGTAGCCGATTTCAGTCAGGTGCCCGGAGACTGCACCGATGACCAGGCCGTTGAAAATCAGAAAGAACACGCTGCCCAGCCCGAACAGTAAACCGGCGGCAAACGTCTGGAACGCTATGCCGGTGTTGTGCATCACGTAGTAGCCGAACATCATCCAGTCTTCGCTTGACGCACGCTCGGCGGCGCGGCCCAGGCGGCTGGCGTCGGGGTCATACATGCCCTGCATCTCGGCCACTTGCTGCGGGCTGACGATGCTGTAGACCAGGTCGGGGAACAGGTAGACCAACAGCGCGATACCCACCAGGCTGCCAAAGAACAGCAGGCTGGCGATCAGCACGAAACGCCATTGCTCGCGCACCAACCGAGGAAAATCAGCGAGTACGAACCCGAGCACATTTGCCGCCAATTGGCTGCGATGACGGTAGAGCTGTTGGTGGCCGCGCAGGGCCAGTTGTTGCAACGGGTCTATCAGATAGCTGCTGTAGCCCCGCGCCTGGGCTAAGGCCAGGTGTTGGCACAATCGTCGGTATTGATGGGGGAAGTCGGCCACGTCACTGGCTTTGGCCTTGCCCTGCTCCAACTGTTTCAGGTGTTCGGCAAAGGCTTGCCATTGAGGCTGGTGGCGGCTTTCGAAAAGGCTCTGTTTCATGTCGGCCCCAATAGTCCACGGGCCACACCATTGAGTTGCTCCACGGCGCGGGCCGGGGATACCTGCAAGGGAGCGGCGAGAATAGAGGCCAACTCATGAACGCGTTCGGTGGACAGTTCACCCTGACGTTCCGCGAAGCCAAGGATGGCCCGCTGTTCATTCAAATCCAGGGTGAAGGGCAGGCGCAAGGCCGCCGCTTGCGGGATTTGAGGGCGCACCAACGGCTGTTCCCGGTAGATCACCAGTGTGCCGGCTGCCAAGTCACCTAGGCGCTTGAAGTGAGGGTGTTGCAGGCAACTGATCGCGCCGAGAAAGTAGCCGAATGGCAGCATGTCGACAAACCGCAGCAGGTTACGGATCAGTGATGCGGACCAGCCAACCGGAGTGCCATCATCTTGGACGACACGCAGCCCCATGACCTGTTTGCCGGGTGAGCAGCCCTGGTTCAGTACCTCGAACAACACCATGTACCACCAACTGATCAGGAACAGCAGCAGCGAACCCAGGCCGATGCCGACGTTGCCGAGCAAGGCCAATGGCACCAGCAGAATGCCCAGGACGATCCCGCGCAAACCAAGGTCGAAGGCAAAGGCCAGCACGCGTGGCACCAGGCCGGCCGGGCGCAGGGGCAGGTCGATGCCCTCAGGGGTTTCGATCTGGTAGCGGGTGTCCAATGGGGCTGACGGCATCGCGATCCTTGGCAGTGCGCAGAGGCTGGGAGACACGGATGCTAGCAGTGTCGGCGCTGGAAGCAACCATTCAAGGTTTTGCTGGATGTTTGTACAGTACATTTGGTGCTGGTCGCGGACGCCGTTGAGCGCCTAGACTTTGTCGATCTTCAGTACAGGAATAGCCCGTGACCTCCATTTTCTGGTACGACTATGAAACCACCGGTATCAACCCACGTAGCGATCGTCCACTCCAGGTAGCCGGCATCCGGACGGACTTTGAGCTCAATGAGATTGGCGCGCCGGTCAATCTTTACTGCCAGCCCAGCGACGATATCCTGCCGCATCCCGTCGCCTGCGCGATTACCGGTATCACGCCCGCAATACTCGCGGAAAAAGGCTTGGCCGAGGCCGACTTCATGACGCGAGTGCATGCTGAACTGGCCGCGCCGGGTACGTGCGGCGCCGGCTACAACACCTTGCGATTTGACGATGAAATGACGCGCTACAGCCTGTACCGCAATTTTTTCGACCCTTACGCGCGGGAGTGGCAGGGCGGTAACAGTCGCTGGGATTTAATCGACGTGGTCCGCACGGCCTATGCCTTGCGCCCTGAAGGTATTGAATGGCCGCAACAGGATGGGCGTGTCACGCTCAAGCTGGAGCGCCTGACCGAAGCCAACGGTATCGACCATGGCCAGGCTCATGATGCGTTGTCCGATGTACGCGCCACGATTGCGTTGGCTCGACGGGTTCGTGAGAAACAGCCCAAGCTGTATGAATGGTTGTTTCAACTGCGCAGCAAGCAACGTGTGATGGACCAGGTGCGCCTGCTGCAACCGATGGTGCATATCTCCGGGCGTTTTTCCGCCGAGCGCCATTACCTGGGTGTGGTGCTGCCGCTGGCGTGGCACCCGCGCAACCGTAATGCATTGATCGTCTGCGATCTTGGGCTTGATCCGCAAGGGTTGCTGGACCTAGATGCGGATGCCTTGCGCCAGCGCCTTTACACCCGTCGTGACGATCTTGGCGAGGGTGAGCTGCCGGTACCGCTCAAGTTGGTACATATCAATCGCTGCCCGGTGGTTGCCCCGTTGAATGTGCTGCGGGCTGAAGACCGTGAACGCTTGCACTTGGATATGAACATCTATCAGGAACGAGCGCTGCGGCTAACTGACGCACAGGAACTTTGGCGCGATAAGTTGGCGGCCATTTACGCCGAGGAAGATTTCGTACCGAGTTCAGACCCGGAGCAACAGCTTTATGATGGTTTTATCGGAGATCGTGATCGGCGCTTATGCGAACAAGTCCGGATGGCCGAGCCTGCGCAATTAGCTCGCCAGCAATGGCCTTTTGATGATCAGCGTTTGCCTGAATTATTGTTTCGCTACCGCGCGCGTAACTTCCCCGATACCTTGAACAATGAGGAGCAACAACGCTGGGCACTTTTCTGTCAGCAACGTTTGTCTGACCCGCAGTGGGGCGCGCCGAACACCCTCAGGGCATTTAAGCAGGCTCGGCAAGAGTTTGCCGTTAGTGCAACGCCGTTGCAGGCTGAGGTACTGGAGCAGTGGCAGGAGTATGCGGACTCTCTGGCCGCCAAGGTAAACCTGTAGTCGACTTTGACAAAATAGGCAGGCAATAAAAAACGCCAGCAGGCTGGCGTTTTTAAAGTGTTGCGTATCAGGCGCAGGCCTGGCGAGCCTTAGCCCAGCAGGGTAGCCCAGCCTTCAACCACGTCACCGCCCCACTTGGCTTTCCACTCTTTCAGGGTTTTGTGGTTGCCACCTTTGGTTTCAATCACTTCACCGTTGTGCGGGTTTTTGTATTGCTTGACCTTGCGAGCGCGCTTGGTGCCAGTAGTTTTTACCGCGCCGCGCGGTGCTTTAACTTTCGACTCTGGATCCAGCAGCGCGATGATGTCACGCAGGGATTTGGAGTATTCACCCATCAGGGTGCGCAATTTGCCTTCGAATTCCAGCTCGGTTTGCAGTTTGTCGTCTTGGGACAGATTCTTCAAACGGGCTTGCAGCTCTTTGATAGCTTCTTCGGTGGCACGGTATTCGTTGATCAGAGACATGTGGACTACCTTATGTAGAGCGCTGATTGACAGGGACAGTGGCCCAATAATAGTCAGGCGGTTTGCCCAAGTAAACATTTAAGGTCGTATTTATGTGAATTACTTTGAATGTTTGTAGCCTTGCTATGCATTCGAGTTAATTACTAGGGCGTCAACCTAAAGATAACCTGCTTGACATGCGAGGAACACCCATCGGGTAACGCAGTAGATTCATATAAAGGTGGTAAAGCCATAGGCTATTAAGGGTCATGGTACGGGCCTGCGATCAGAATAAGCTTCAACGAATACTGCAGTTTTCTCGCGCAATCGCTAGAATGGCGGCCTTTGCGAAGTTCTGGAGTTTTCCCCTAATGCGCACTTTTCGGCTGGTGATTGCTTGCCCGGACCGGGTCGGCATCGTTGCCAAAGTCAGTAACTTTCTGGCCTCCCACAATGGTTGGATCACCGAAGCGAGTCATCACTCGGACAATCTCAGCGGTTGGTTCTTCATGCGTCACGAGATTCGTGCCGACTCGCTGCCTTTTGGTCTTGATGCCTTCCGCGAGGCGTTTGCGCCGATCGCCGAAGAGTTTTCGATGACCTGGCACGTCACCGACACCGAGCAGAAAAAACGCGTGGTGTTGATGGCCAGTCGCGAATCCCACTGCCTGGCTGATTTGCTGCACCGCTGGCACAGCGATGAGCTGGACTGCGAGATCGCTTGCGTGATTTCCAACCATGACGACCTGCGCAGCATGGTTGAATGGCATGGCATCCCGTATTGCCACGTGCCGGTCAACCCGCAGGACAAGGAGCCGGCGTTCGCCGAAGTCTCGCGCCTTGTCAAGCAACATGAAGCCGACGTTGTGGTGCTGGCGCGCTACATGCAGATCCTGCCGCCGGAGCTATGCCGCGAATATGCTGGCAAGGTGATCAACATCCACCACAGCTTCCTGCCATCGTTCGTAGGGGCCAAGCCGTACCACCAGGCTTCTCTGCGCGGCGTGAAGTTGATCGGTGCGACCTGCCACTACGTCACCGAAGAACTGGACGCTGGTCCGATCATCGAGCAAGACGTGGTGCGTGTCAGCCACAGCGACAGCATTGAAGACATGGTGCGTTTCGGCCGTGACGTCGAAAAGATGGTCCTGGCCCGTGGCCTGCGTTACCACTTGGAAGACCGCGTGCTGGTGCACGGCAACAAGACGGTCGTGTTCTGACCGACGTGTTGTGATTGAAGAATGAAGGGCCTGGGCGTTAAATCGCTCCAGGCCCTTTTTTTCTTTGTGCGCTGTTGAGGATTGAGTCATGAGTGACCCGCTGGAAAAAGCCACGTCAAAAGCCCCGGCGACCCTGGGGGAAGGGTGCTTGAGCCGATATGACCCGGATGACCTCGACAGTGAGGACGGCACCGAATTTCCCGGTGCCGTCGAGTTGTGGGAGCAGGAGCAGGGTAAGGCCGATCCCGAGGACGCGTAATCGCTCGCCTGGATCAGATGCGGAAACTGCCCACCAATTGCTTCAGTCGTGACGCTTGCCGCTCCAGGTCGCCACAGGCGCGCAGCGTGGATTGCAGGTTTTCCACGCCTTCCTGATTGAGGGTGTTGATCTCGGTAATGTCCATGTTGATCGACTCCACCACCGAGGTTTGTTCTTCAGTGGCAGTGGCGACCGACTGGTTCATGCCATCGATCTCACCGATACGCTGAGTCACGCTGTTCAGGCGTTCGCCAGCCAGGTTGGCGATGTCCACACTGTCGAGGCTGTGACGCTGGCTTTCACTCATGGTGCTGACCGAATCCCGGGCGCCGACCTGCAGTTCCTCGATCATCGTTTGTACTTGTTGCGCCGATTCCTGGGTGCGGTGAGCCAAGTTGCGCACTTCGTCCGCGACCACCGCAAACCCACGCCCGGCTTCCCCTGCGCGGGCCGCTTCGATGGCGGCGTTCAGTGCCAGCAGGTTGGTTTGCTGGGAAATACTGGTGATCACCTCAAGAATCTGGCCGATATTCACTGTCTTGCTATTCAGCGCTTCGATGTTGCTGCTGGAAGCGCTGATCATCGCCGACAGTTGGTTCATCGCCTTGATATTTCGCTCCACCACTTGCTGGCCGTCTTCGGCCAAATGCCGCGCGTCGCTGGCCTGGCTCGACGCTTGAGCGGCATTGCGCGCGATTTCCTGGGCGGCGGCGCCCAGTTCGTTGATGGCGGCCGCCACGCTGTTGGTGCGGTTGGCCTGCTCGTCGGAGTTGACCATCGACGAATTGGACGCGCTGACGACCCGCAGTGCCACCTCATTGACCTGTTCGGTGGCGGAGGACACTTCACGGATCGAGGTATGAATACGCTCCACAAACCGGTTGAATGCGTTACCCAGTGTGCCGAATTCATCATTGTTGTGGATGCTCAGGCGACGGGTCAGATCGCCTTCGCCGTCGGCAATGTCCTGCATGGCGCGCGTCATCACATGCAGTGGTTGCAACAGCACGCGGATCAGCATGCCGAGCAGGGCGATGATGATCACCACGGCAATGATCGTAGCGATGACCGCGGAAGTGCGGAACTCGCTGAGCATGGCGAAGGATTTGTCTTTATCTACCGAAATACCGAGGTACCAGTTCACCGAGGGCAGGCCCTTGATCGGTGTAAAGGTCACGATAGCGTCTTTGCCGTTGGCCTCGACTTCGCTGAAGTCTGCACTGATCTTCGGGGTGTTTTTCGGGTACACGTCGGCCAGGGTCTTCATCACCAGGTTTTTGTCTGGGTGTACCAGTACTTTGCCATCGGCACTGACCAGGAAAGCATAGCCCATGCCGCCGAAGTTCAGCACGCCAATGTTATCCACTAGGGTTTGCAGGCTCAGGTCGCCACCGACCACGCCGATGCTCTGGGTACCCTGGGTGCTGGGGGTGGCAACGGAAATGATCAATTTGCCAGTGGCGGCATCGATGTAGGGTTCGGTCAGGGTTGAACCGTTGCTGCTCTGGGCGCCTTTGTACCAGGGGCGCACACGCGGATCGAAGCCGTCCGGCATCTTGGTGTCGGGACGGATGGTGAAGGCGCCCTTGCTGTCGCCGACGTAGGTTGCCATGAACGAAGAGGTCAGTGCTTTCTGTTCCAGCAGGCTGGCAACGGCAGCAGGCTCGGGGTTAATGGCGATGTTTTGCGCGGCATTTTCCACCAGGGCAATGTGCCCGGTCAGCCAGGTTTGAATGTTGCTGGCGGTGACATCGCCCATTTCATGCAGGTAGTTGTTGAGGTCGTCACGAATCGCGTTGCGTTGCAGGTAATCGTTGTAGAGGGTAAACAGCGCGAAAGCGGCGATGACGATAAGGGAGGCTGCAAGCAGGATTTTATGGCTGAAACGCAGATTTTTATTCATGGCTTGTAGGGTCCGCTATGGTCTTGATATCCGAGGCGCGTCCTCGTGGGATGCGCAAAATGGTAGCGTCAAAAAAGGTGTAATAATCCGATTGATAGCTCTGTGGGTCCCTGTAGGAACTATCTGACCTATTTTTAGACTTTATGGGTCTCACATAGCCCTGTATCGACCTGACGACAGTAAAGATTAACCATGGGTGACGAAATGCCTGATTCTACGCAACTCCTTATCGGTGCTGACCTTACTGGCCAGCCTATCGCCCAGGCCATGCGCCTGGCCAACCGTCACGGGTTGATCGCCGGCGCCACCGGCACGGGCAAGACCGTCACGTTGCAACGTCTGGCCGAAGCCTTCAGTGATGCCGGCGTGGCAGTGTTTGCCGCCGACATCAAGGGTGACCTGTGCCGCCTGGGCGCTGCGGCGGCCCCCCAAGGCAAGGTCGCCGAGCGTATCGCCGGCATGCCTTTCCTGAATTACACGGCCAAGGCTTATCCGGTCACGCTGTGGGACATCCACGGGCAGTCTGGCCATCCGTTGCGCACCACTATCAGCGAAATGGGGCCGTTGTTGCTCGGTAGCCTGCTGGAGCTTACCGACAGCCAACAGTCGGCCCTCTACGCAGCCTTCAAGGTGGCGGATCGCGAAGGCCTGTTGCTTCTGGACCTCAAAGACCTCAAGGCACTGCTTAACCATCTGCGCTATCACCCGGAATTGCTGGGCGAAGACGCAGCGCTGATGACCACTGGTTCCAGCCAGGCATTGTTACGACGTCTGGCGGTGTTGGAACAGCAGGGCGCCGAAGCCTTGTTTGGCGAGCCGGCCTTGCAGTTGGAAGATATCCTGCAGCCCACCAGCGACGGGCGCGGGCGCATCCACCTGCTGGACGCCAGCCGCTTGGTGCACGAAGCGCCGAAGGTATACGCGACGTTCCTGCTGTGGCTGTTGGCGGAATTGTTCGAGCAACTGCCCGAGCGCGGTGACGCCGACAAACCGCTGCTCGCACTGTTTTTTGACGAAGCGCATTTGCTGTTCGCCGACACGCCCAAGGCGTTGCAAGAGCGTTTGGAGCAGGTGGTGCGGCTGATTCGTTCGAAAGGCGTTGGCGTGTATTTTGTCACCCAGTCGCCAGGCGACCTGCCGGACAGCGTATTGGCCCAACTCGGCCTGCGCATCCAGCATGGTCTGCGGGCGTTTACCACTAAAGAACAGAAGTCTTTGCGCGCCGTAGCGGACGGCTTCCGGCCAAACCCGGCCTTTGACGCGTTGTCGGTATTGACCGAACTGGGCACGGGTGAGGCTTTGGTGGGCACCTTGCAGGAAAAGGGCACGCCGGAGGTGGTCCAGCGCGTACTGGTCGCACCGCCACAATCACGGATCGGGCCGCTCAGCGAAACCGAGCGCGCAGCCTTGATCGCCAGTTCGCCCTTGCAGCGCCGGTATGACAAACCGATCGATCGGGAATCCGCTTATGAAGTGCTGATGGCACGCAAGGAGCTTGGGCCGACCGAAGAGGCCGCACCGGCCACCGATGAGCCAAGCTTTACCGACAGGGCCGGGGCGTTTCTCGGCACGACGGCGGGCAAAGCGCTGAAATCAGCGATGCAGCAAGCCGCCAATCAGATGGGCCGGCAACTGGTGCGTGGTTTATTGGGGTCGTTATTGGGCGGGAGCAAGCGCAAATAGCGAATCAGGGTTTGGGTTTGGCGTGGGCAGCCAGCCGCTCAAGCGCCGCGCGCAAGCCGGGGTCGCTGATCCCGTCGGCCGTTGCCTGAATGGTTTCGGCCGCATTTGTCGAGAGGTCCAGGGTATGACCCTCCACGCCGGGTAGGGGGGTGGGCGGTTGTACTTTGAATTGGACGCGCGTCAAACCCGCAAACTCATCAAAGGTCATCAATTGACGCTGCAGGCGTTTTTGCTGATAACGCAAACGCGTTGCCCAGTGACCATCTGTGACAATAAGCAGCAGGTTCCCCTCACGCCACGACGCCACGCGGCAGTGTTCGCGCGCGGCGGGTTGCAGCTGGCTTTCGAGAAGGCGTTGCAGATGGCCCAAGCGTTGCGCATGGCCAAAGATAGCTTTCAACGGCTTGGCTTCGCGCAGCAACACGGCAGGCGCGCGGGCTGTTAGGGGGCGAAATGCCATTATTGGACACCTTAAGTAACAGAGCGGCCATCTTAGCAGAAAGCGCTTGTATGCCCCCAGGCCATGCCTTCGTGGGTTTTGTGCGTGAAATCAATCAGTAACTTCTTCGCTCCATGGGTTGAAGTTCCAGCAAAAGCCCTTATTTTAAACGTGCCCTCTCACGGCGCCATGCCAGCCTCGCGGAACAACGCCACTTTCCTCACCCACGAATCCGGGTAGAATGCGCGTTCGCATGCGGCCGTGAGGGCTGCTCGGGCCACTCACGGTGCGCCCTCCATCCCTATGTGTGGAAGAACCTGCCGATATGTTTGCGCCTTTGTTAAAGAAACTTTTTGGAAGCAAGAATGAGCGTGAAGTCAAACGCATGCTCAAGACGGTGCAGCTGGTCAATGCCTTCGAAGAGCAGATGGTTGCCCTTTCGGACGAGCAATTGCGCGCCAAGACCGAAGAGTTCAAGGCCCGCATAGCCAAAGGTGAAACCCTCGACAAGCTGCTTCCCGAAGCCTTTGCGGTCGCCCGCGAAGCCGGCAAGCGTGTCATGGGCATGCGCCACTTCGACGTCCAGTTGATCGGCGGCATGACCTTGCATGAAGGCATGATTGCCGAAATGCGTACCGGTGAAGGCAAGACCCTCGTGGCCACCCTGGGCGTTTACCTCAACGCACTGTCCGGCAAGGGCGTGCACGTTGTAACGGTGAACGACTACCTGGCTCGCCGGGACGCCAACTGGATGCGCCCGCTCTATGAATTCCTCGGCCTGACCGTCGGCGTTGTGACGCCGTTCCAGCCGCCGGAAGAGAAGCGTGCCGCCTACGCTGCCGACATCACCTACGGCACCAACAACGAATTCGGTTTCGACTACTTGCGCGACAACATGGCGTTCAGCATGGATGAGAAATTCCAGCGCGAACTCAACTTTGCCGTGATCGACGAAGTCGACTCCATCCTCATCGACGAAGCCCGTACCCCGCTGATCATCTCCGGCCAGGCCGAAGACAGCTCGCGCCTGTACACCGAGATCAACAAGTTGATCCCGCGTCTGGAGCAGCACATCGAAGAAGTGGAAGGCGTAGTGACCAAAGAAGGTCATTTCACCATCGATGAGAAGACCCGCCAGGTCGAACTCAACGAAGGCGGTCACCAGTTCGTCGAAGACATGCTCACCCAGATCGGCCTGCTGGCCGAAGGCGAAAGCCTGTACTCGGCGCACAACCTGGGCCTGTTGACCCACGTGTACGCCGGTCTGCGCGCCCATAAGCTGTTCCATCGCAACGTCGAATACATCGTGCAGGACGGCCAAGTCGTTCTGGTTGACGAACACACCGGCCGTACCATGCCGGGGCGTCGTCTGTCCGAGGGCCTGCACCAGGCTATCGAAGCCAAGGAAGTGCTCAACATCCAGGCCGAAAGCCAGACGTTGGCCTCCACCACGTTCCAGAACTACTTCCGTCTGTACAACAAACTCTCCGGCATGACCGGTACGGCCGACACTGAAGCGTTCGAATTCCACCAGATCTACGGTCTGTCGGTGATGGTTATCCCGCCGAACAAGCCGCTGGCGCGTAAGGACTACAACGACCTGGTGTTCCTGACTGCCGACGAGAAATATGCAGCGATCGTCGCTGACATCAAGGAATGCATGACTCACGGCCGTCCAGTGCTGGTGGGTACGGCCACCATCGAAACGTCCGAACACATGTCCAGCCTGCTCAATAAGGAAGGCATCGAGCACAAGGTCCTCAACGCCAAGTTCCACGAAAAAGAAGCCGAGATCATCGCCCAGGCGGGTCGCCCAGGCGCGCTGACTATCGCCACCAACATGGCCGGTCGTGGTACCGACATCCTGTTGGGCGGTAACTGGGAAGTGGAAGTGGCTTCGCTGGAAGACCCGACTCCAGAGCAGATCGCGCAGATCAAGGCGGATTGGCAGAAACGTCACCAGGCCGTTCTGGAATCCGGTGGACTGCAGGTGATCGCTTCCGAGCGTCACGAATCGCGTCGTATCGACAACCAGCTGCGTGGTCGTGCCGGTCGTCAGGGTGACGCCGGTTCCAGCCGCTTCTACCTGTCGCTGGAAGACAGCCTGATGCGCATCTTCGCCTCGGACCGCGTGAAGAATTTCATGAAGGCTTTGGGCATGCAGTCCGGTGAAGCGATTGAGCACCGTATGGTGACCAACGCCATCGAGAAGGCACAGCGCAAGGTTGAAGGGCGTAACTTCGATATTCGTAAGCAACTGCTCGAGTTCGATGACGTCAACAACGAACAGCGTAAAGTGATCTATCACATGCGTAACACGTTGCTGGCCGCCGACAACATTGGCGAGACCATTGCTGACTTCCGTCAGGACGTGCTCAATGCCACCGTCAGCGCTCACATCCCGCCACAATCCCTGCCAGAACAGTGGGATGTTGCCGGCCTGGAAGCGGCATTGAAGAGCGACTTCGGTGTCGACTTGCCGGTTCAACAATGGCTGGACGAAGACGATCACCTGTACGAAGAGACGCTGCGCGAGAAACTGATGGCCGAGCTGCTGGCTGCGTACAACGAGAAAGAAGAGCAGGCGAGTGCCGAAGCACTGCGCACGTTCGAGAAGCAAATCGTACTGCGCGTGCTGGACGACCTGTGGAAAGACCACCTGTCGACCATGGACCACCTGCGTCACGGCATCCACCTGCGTGGCTACGCCCAGAAGAACCCGAAGCAGGAGTACAAGCGCGAGTCGTTCACGTTGTTCTCCGAACTGCTGGATTCGATCAAGCGCGATTCGATCCGCGTGCTGTCCCACGTTCAGGTGCGTCGCGAAGACCCGATCGAGGAAGAGGCCCGCCTGCGCGAGGAGGCCGAGGCACTGGCGGCACGCATGCAGTTCCAGCATGACGAGGCGCCAGGTCTGGAAGCCCCTGAAGTACTGGCCGAAGAGACTGATGTGGCCCTGGCTCAAACCCCGGTTCGCAACGACCAGAAGCTGGGTCGCAACGAGCTGTGCTATTGCGGTTCGGGCAAGAAGTTCAAACACTGCCACGGCCAGATCGAATAAGATTTCTGCCTGACGCTGCAACACCCTGCGCCGCGACCGGCCTCTGCCGTCGCGGCGTTTTGCCATTAATTTCGCCGTCGATCATGACGGTACAGACATCACCCATTTTTAAGGAGCGCATTCATGGCTGTTGGTCTTGGTCCTTTGCCCACATTGCACCCGGTTGCCGGTTTTGAACTGGGTATCGCTTCGGCCGGCATCAAGCGCCCGGGTCGCAAGGATGTGGTGGTGATGCGTTGCGCCGAAGGCTCGACCGTCGCCGGGGTGTTCACCCTCAATGCGTTCTGTGCCGCGCCGGTGATCCTGGCCAAGCAACGCGTGGCTGGCACCATCCGTTACTTACTGACCAACACCGGCAATGCCAACGCCGGGACCGGCGAGCCTGGCCTGGTTGCTGCTGCTCGCACCTGCGCCAAGCTGGCCCAGTTGACCGGCGTCGACGCCAGCCAAGTGCTGCCGTACTCCACTGGCGTAATCGGTGAGCCGCTGCCCGTGGAAAAAATCGAAGGCGCACTGCAAGCCGCACTCGATGACCTGTCTGTGGATAACTGGGCGGCAGCGGCTACCGGCATCATGACCACCGACACCTTGCCAAAAGGCGCGAGCCGCCAGTTCGTGCACGACGGCGTGACCGTCACCGTGACGGGCATCAGCAAGGGCGCAGGCATGATCCGCCCGAACATGGCCACCATGCTCGGTTACATCGCCACCGACGCCAAAGTCTCTCGCGACGTGCTGCACAGCTTGATCCTGGACGGCGCCAACAAGTCGTTCAACCGCATCACCATCGATGGCGATACCTCGACCAACGACTGCTGCATGCTGATCGCCACCGGCCAGGCCAACCTGCCGGAAATCACCGAGGCCAGCGGCCCGTTGTTCGCGGCCTTGAAGCAGGCAGTGTTCGAAGTGTGCATGGACGTGGCCCAGGCCATCGTGCGTGACGGCGAGGGCGCGACCAAGTTTGTGACGGTTGAAGTCAACGGCGGCGGCAACCACCAGGAATGCCTGGATGTCGGTTACACCGTGGCTCACTCGCCACTGATCAAGACCGCATTGTTCGCCTCTGACCCTAACTGGGGCCGTATCCTGGCAGCAGTCGGCCGTGCCGGCGTGCCAGACCTGGACGTGAGCAAGATCGACGTGTTTCTCGGTGATGTGTGCATTGCCAGCCGTGGCGCCCGCGCCGAGACCTACACCGAAGCCCAAGGCTCGGCGGTGATGCAGCAGGAAGAAATCACCATCCGCATCGAGCTCGGTCGCGGCGAGTGCAGCGAAACCATCTGGACCACCGACCTGTCCCACGAGTACGTGAAGATCAACGCGGAATACCGTACCTGATAGCAAAAAAAGGAAAAGCGCGGTGAAACGAGTGCATGTAGCAGCAGCGGTGATCCGCGGTGTCGACGGCAGGATCCTGCTGGCGCGCCGCGCCGATACCCAGCATCAGGGCGGCCTCTGGGAGTTTCCTGGAGGCAAGGTGGAGGCCGATGAGTCGGTCGCCAGCGCACTGTCCCGCGAATTGCAGGAAGAACTGGGCATCCAGGTCACCACGGCGCGGCCGCTGATCAAGGTGCAACATGATTACCCGGACAAGCAGGTGTTGCTGGATGTCTGGGAAGTCTCGGCCTTTACCGGCGAACCCCACGGCGCCGAAGGGCAGCCGCTGGAATGGGTTGCCCCTCGGGACCTGCTCAACTATGAGTTCCCGGCAGCCAATGCGCCGATTGTGGCGGCTGCGCGTTTGCCGGCTGAATACCTGATCACCCCTGGCGAGTTGGAAACCCCGACACTGTTGCGCGGTATCCAGCAAGCCATCGCCGGCGGCATCAAGCTGGTTCAGCTGCGCGCACCCAACGGCTACGACCCCAAATACCGCGATCTTGCGGTGGATGCGGTGGGTTTGTGTGCGGGCAAGGCTCAGTTGATGCTCAAGGGGCCATTTGAGTGGTTGGGGGATTTTCCTTCGGCGGGCTGGCACATGACTTCGGCGCAACTGCGTAAATATGCGAGCAAAGGCCGGCCGCTGCCTAAAGATCGCTGGTTGGCGGCGTCTTGCCACAATGCCGAGGAGTTGGCGCTGGCGGAAATGATGGACGTGGATTTTGTCACGCTGTCGCCAGTGCAGCCGACGCAGACTCATCCTGATGCACAGCCGTTGGGTTGGGAGCAGGCGGCTGAGTTGATCAGCGGGTTCAGCAAACCGGTGTTTCTGTTGGGTGGGGTTGGGCCTGCTGAGCGGGAAAAGGCTTGGGAGGCTGGGGCTCAAGGTGTCGCTGGGATCAGGGCGTTCTGGCCCGAGGCATGAAACTCCACCGTAGCAGCTGCCTCGCTTGAGCTCGACAGCTGCTACGCGAGGGTTTGTCAGTGAGGCTTGGCCGCTGCCTGCCACAACACCTCAGCAACACCCTGACGCCTGGCAATCACGCGCGCCGCCACAAACAACAAATCCGACAGTCGATTGATATACGCCAACCCGACCCCTTCCAACGGCTCCACCGCATTCAAGTGCTGACACCGCCGCTCCGCAGTGCGTGCCAGGCTGCGGCATACATGGGCCTGGGCGATCAACGCCGAGCCACCGGGCAGGATGAAGTTCTCCAGCGGGCCCACTTCCTCATTCCAGCGATCAATTGCCGCTTCCAGCCGATCCACTTCTGCCGCATTCAATGCCTTGTACACCGGCATCGCCAACTCACCGCCCAAGTCGAACAGTCGATGCTGGCAAGGCGTGAGTACTTCAACCACATCCATCAACTCAGGGTGCTTGCCGCTTTGCTCTTCAAGATTGGCCAGCAGCAACCCCAGCTGGCTGTTCAGCGTATCCACTTCACCAATGGCTTCCACCCGTGGGTGGTCCTTGGGCACGCGGCGGCCGTCGCCCAGGCCGGTTTCGCCTGTGTCGCCAGTGCGGGTGTAGATCTTCGACAGGCGAAAGCCCATGGTCAGTGCTCCAGTTGGTTCAATTCGTAGGGGGGCAGTTGGCTGCCGGCCAAGGGTAGGCGCAGGGTGAAGCAGGTGCCTTGGCCGAGGGTGGAGTGCACCTCCATCTGGCCTTTGTGGTTGTTGGTGATGATGAAATAGGACACCGACAGCCCAAGCCCGGTGCCCTGGCCGATTTCCTTGGTGGTAAAGAACGGTTCGAAGGTGCGCTTACGCACGTTCTCGCTCATGCCGATGCCGTTGTCTTCCACTTGGATCTCCGCCCACGGCGGGTTGAGACGGGTACGCAGGATAATGCGCCCCGGCTCACTGCCGTCTGCACGCAGGTGGATGGCCTGGGCGGCATTTTTCAGCAGGTTGAGCAGCACCTGTTCCAACTCGTTGGCAGTGCCCGGAACCGGGCCCAGTTGGGGGTCGAACTGGCGGGTGATCGCCTGACCCTTGAAGTCAAAGCCGATGGCAAGGTCGAAGTCGTTACCGGCGATTTCCACGGCTTGGTCGATCAGCGCCGGCAAATCGCAAGGCGCCATTTGCCGGTTGCTACGGCGGCTGAAACTGAGCATATGGGTGACGATCTTCGCCGCCCGGGCTCCGGCCTGCTGAATACCATCGAGCAGTTGTGGCACGTCGCGGCCCTCGAGGTAACGGTTGACCGTGTCCAGTTCGATGCCAGCCTGTTCAGCGTGCTCCAGATTCTTGGGTAGGTCGGGAGACAACCGGCGGCGGATGTTCTGCACGTTATGCAGGATCGCCCCCAGCGGATTGTTGATCTCATGGGCCATACCAGCGGCCAGGCCACCCACAGAGAGCATTTTTTCCGACTGCACCATCATTTCTTCCAGGGACAGGCGCTGGGTGATGTCATCGATCCGGATCACCACGCCACGCCCAGCGCCCCCCATCAGCGGGTAGAAGGTCAGGGCATAGTGCTTGGGTTCATCGTCTTTGAACCACGTGACGCGCTCGATGCGTTCCACGGTGTGCTGTTCGACGGTTGCCCTGATCTGCGGCAGGTACGGTTTGAGCGGCTGGAACGCCAGGTAAATCGGCTGGTTCAGGGCTTCATCCAGGCGCGTGCCGGAGAGGGCGCTGGCCTCCTGGTTCCATTGGGTGACGTAGAGCTGTTCATCCAGGGCGATCAGCGCCGAGGGCATCGAGTCGATGATACTGTTCAGATAGTTCTGAAACCCGGTGAGCTTTTTCTCGATCTTGCTGCGAACTTGGACTTCCAGTTCGAGCTTGCGATTGGTGTGGCGCGTTTCTTCGGCCAGGCCTTGGGCCTGGTCATAGGCGGCCTGGGAGTCGTCACGCGCACGCTTGAGTTGCTGCTCGCGCGCTTCGATACGCGACAGCATGGTGTTGAAGGCTTCGGCCAGGCTGCCGATTTCATCGTGATTGCCGCGGCCGGCGCGCAGGGCGTAGTTCTCTTCGCGGGTGACTTGGCGCGAGAGTTCTTCCAGTTCGTGGATCGGACGGGTGATCAGGCGTTTGATCTGGCGGGCAATGACCAGCCACAGCAGCACGCTGAAAATCAGGATGCCCAGGCTGGCCGTGAGCGTGCCGGTATAGAACGCCACCGGCAATTCACTGCTGGCCACCAGCAACAGATGCCCGGACGGCTGGCCCGCACGGGGCAGGGTGATGATCTGATTGCTGCGAAACTCGGTGACACGCCAGGCTTCGATATGCCGGTAGTGGTCCGGCAGGTGCAGGCGGTCGCCGTGTTGCATCTGCGCCAAAAGGTTGCCAGCACCGTCGTACAGGGCGGCTGCACGCAGGGGGGAATAGCTGGTTAGCTCATTGAGCAGGGCATCAGCTTTCGCGGGCGACTCAAGGGCCTCGGCGGCGAGCGCGGGGTTGGACACCAGGCGGCCAATAGCCTGCAACGCCTGGGGCGCCATGCTTTCCTGGGAGATCCAGTAGGCGGCGCTGATAAAAGTCAGGTTGGCCACCAGCAAGACGGTGGTCAGCAGCACCAGCAGGGCGGCCAGCAGTTTCTGCCCGACCGGTAAGTTTTCAAGACGCTGGCGCAACGGCATCAGGGTTTTCCCAGGCAATAGACAGACGAGCAGGGTAGCGCGTGGCTCAGTCGCGGGGCAATCCGCGCGCGAGTAACTGCTCGACCAAGCGTACTTGCAGCTGTTGCAAATGCGGCAGGTTCAACTGATGACGGCTGGCTGCCTGGCAAGCATAGCCCAATAGATAGCTGATTTCGGTGCGTCGGCCGGCGGCCACGTCCTGGAACATGGAGGAGTAGTTGGCGGCCGTGGCGTGGATTACCCGTTCCACTTCTTGCTGCAGGTCCTGCGCGGCTGCGGGTTGGCCGCAGCATTCCAGCAGTTCACCGAGTTCGGCGCAGAGGGTGGCGACTTCGCAGTGATGGGCTTGCAGTTCTCCATTGCGGCACTGGTACAGCACCGTCAGTGGGTTGATCGCGCAATTGAGGGCCAATTTACGCCACAGCCGCGTGAGGATATCGGTGCTCCAATCGTGGGGGATGCTGGCGGCGTTCAAATCATCGAGCCAAAGTGGCGGGGTAGGGTGGCTGGCGTCTCCCAGCCAGGTATAGCCATGGCCGGCGAACACCACGCGCCAGTCGCCATCGCGAAATGCGCCTTCGGTGCTGGAGGCAAAGATGCAGCGAACCTGGGGCAGTTGCGCGGCCACTGCGTCTTGGCTGCCCAGACCGTTCTGCAACAGGATCAGCTCGGCATCGGGTGTCAGTCGATGTTGCAACTGTGCGACAGCGTCTTGGGCGTCGTAGGCTTTGCACGCCACCAGCAGGCGATGAATCGGTTCGGGGCTGTCGGGCGTTTCGCCGATGACCGGGTAAGTGTGTTCGACGCCTTGTTCTATCAGGGTCAGCCCTTTGGCGGCCTGATAACTGGCCAGGCGTGCCTCATCGCGCAGGATCAACCTTACGGGCACGCCCGCACGTGCCAGGCGAGTGGCCCAGAGTGTGCCCAGGCTGCCAGCGCCGAGAATATGCCAGGCGGTCGACATCAGTTTGTGCTCCGTAGGGTCGCTCACAGTGAACGCGGCGAAAGAACCGCTATAATGCTCCGGCATTTTAGCTCGGGCGCGCTCCATCTCTACTGAGCCCGCCCCTTATATTGGAGAAATGACATGCCTTCGTTCGACGTGGTATCCGAACTGGACAAACACGAAGTCACCAACGCCGTCGAGAACGCCGTCAAGGAGCTGGATCGCCGCTATGATTTGAAAGGCAAGGGCAGCTTCGAATTCAAGGAAAAGGACCTGACCGTCAACCTGACCGCTGAAGCCGATTTCCAGCTGGAAGCGATGATCGAGATCCTCAAGCTGTCGCTGGTCAAGCGCAAGATCGATGCGCAGTGCCTTGAAATCAAGGATGCCTACGCCTCCGGCAAGCTGATGAAGCAGGAAGCCGTGCTCAAGGAAGGCATCGATAAGGAGCTGGCGAAGAAGATCGTTGCCCACGTCAAGGACGCCAAGCTGAAAGTCCAGGCCGCCATCCAGGGTGAGCAGGTGCGTATCACTGGCAAGAAGCGTGACGACCTCCAAGAGGCCATCGCGGCCTTGCGTGCCAAGACGTTCGATATGCCGCTGCAGTTCAATAACTTCCGCGACTGATGGCACATTGTGGAACCAGCGGGCGTTTTTGACGTCCCACGCCCTAGACACCTGCGCCCACTCTTGAGCCCTACGGGGCTCAATTGCATTTGTGGCCCGTGAATACGCCGAACATCCGGTAACCAGGAGAATGTTGATGGATTTGAACGCTGAAATGGATCACTTGATCAAGACCTCACAGTCGTGGATCCCGATGATCATGGAATACGGCAGCCGGGTATTGCTCGCTGTAATCACCCTGGCCATTGGTTGGTGGCTGATCAACGTATTTACCCACCGAGTAGGGCGCTTGCTGGCCACCCGTAACGCCGATCTGGCACTGCAGCACTTCGTCACCAGCCTGGCGAACATCGCGCTCAAAGTCATGCTGATTGTCAGCGTGGCCTCAATGATCGGCGTAGCGACCACCTCGTTCGTTGCTGCGATCGGTGCCGCTACCCTGGCCATTGGCCTGGCATTGCAAGGCAGCCTGGCCAACTTCGCCGGCGGCGTATTGATTCTGTTGTTCCGCCCGTTCCGTATTGGTGACTGGATCGAGGCCCAGGGCACCTCGGGTACCGTCGACAGCATCCAGATCTTCCACACTGTGCTGCGTACCGGCGACAACAAGACGGTGATCTTACCTAACGGCATCCTGTCCAACGGCATCATCACCAATACCAATCGTCAGCCGACTCGCAAGGTCGTGTTTGACGTGGGTGTGGACTATGACGCTGACCTGCAGAAAGCTCGCGAAGTGCTGCTGGAGTTGGCGAAAGATCCGCGCGTGCTGGCGGACCCGATGGCTGTGGCCGTGGTTTCAACCTTGGGCGACAGCTCGATCACCGTGTCCCTGCGCTGCTGGACCAAGACGTCGGATTACTGGGATTTGGTGTTCTTGTTCAATGAGCTGGCACGTGACCGTTTGAAAGCGGTGGGAATTGATATTCCGTTTCCGCAGCGGGTTATTCGGGTGGTGCAGGAAACCTCCGAGAAGTAATAAATAACGATTGTTGCAAGGCAACGTGGGCGAAAAGTCGGACTCAGTGATGGTTAGTTTGCTAGCTATGTAATTTGAAGCCCTGACAGTAATAAACTAGACATAAAAAAACCGCGTACCCGAACAGGTATGCGGTTTTTTTATTGCGTTTAAACGGTAATCGAACTACCGGTTAATTACAAAATGCTCAACGGGTATTCGACAATCAGACGAGTGTCATTGTTGTCAGCGGAATAACCACTGTAGGCACCGTTAGAGCGATACATGGCGAAGCGCAGGCGGAACGACAGGTCTTTGGCCGGTCCGCTTTGCATAACGTACTTGGACTCGGCATCCCACTCGTTCTCCTTGCCTTCACCCAAGCCATTGGTCTTGATGTTGTCACCTTTGACGTAGCGGGTCATGAAGCTCAGGCCAGGAACACCATAGCTCGCCATGTTGATGTCGTAACGAGCCTGCCAGGAACGTTCGTCGCGACCCACGAAGTCGGATATCTGGATCGAGTTGGAGACGAAGATCGTACCGTTACCGTCGACGCCATAGTAGTAGCCGTTGTCACCGCTGGAGCGTTGGTGAGCGATCGTGAACTTGTGAGCGCCAATGCTGTAGGCGGCTTGCAAGCTCCACAGGTTGTTGTCTACACCCCGAGTACCGTCGCCGATCATATCGACCTGGTCACCACGCTTGTCACCCCGGGTACGGTACCCGTTGAGATCGAAGTTCAGCGATTGGGTGTCGCTCATCGGAAAGGTGTAGTTCAGATTGACATACTGCTTCTTGAAGTACTGATCAACATCCGACGCTGCGAAAGTGCCGGTAAGGCCTTCGGTAAATGCGTAGGTTGCGCCGAAGATATTGGCTGCGGTCAGACCTTTGCCATTGTCGAAGCCGTCGGAAACACCGCTGATGCTGTCGCGGCCCATGCCGGTTTGCTTGCTCAGGGCGGTGAAGCGACCTGCACTCAGCTCCAGGCCTTTGATTTCAGTGGAGGTGATCATAGTGCCCGTAGCGATTTCAGGCAGCAGGCGGCTGTCATCAGTCGAGAACACAGGGCTGGCGACGGTTTGTTGACCGTATTTCAAAACAGTATCGGAAATACGGAACTTGATGGCCGCGCCGCCCTTGGACTGAGTCCGTTCAGGGTTGCCATCACTGTCATTGGCGAACAGGCCGTTACCGCGACGGCCCGAACCGCCATCCAGCTTGGCCGAGCCCATCACGAATGCGTCAAGGCCAACACCAACGGTACCTTGCGTGAAGCCGGACTTGTATTGGAGCAGCTCACTGATACCGGTATCTTGACGATAGCCGCTTGTGCCCGAAGAAGGGTTACTCGCGCCATTCTTGTAATCACGGTTCATGTATTCCATGCGAGACTTGGCCGTGAGGCTTTGATCTTCGAGGAAACCCTTGGATTCGTCTTGAGAAGACGCCATTGCGAACTGCGTAGTGCCTGCTGAAACAGCCAGGGCGATCATGCTCCACTTCATCACGCGCATCGTGATTTGCTCCTTTGGTTTTAGGAAGAGTACTGCCGTCCCACCTGTATTTTTGTCTGGGCGGCTCTTTCTTTTTGTGTCGGCGCAAAGTTATATCACGCTGACAATGTTGGCGATACTTGCCCCACTTTCCTTTCAGCTTCTTTACGAGCGACGAGCGGGTCGTAAATTGCTAGATCCATGTCGCAATTTCACAGCCTCACTGTAACGAGACTGACAACTTCAATGCTGTGTCCATACCGTTAAAAGCGCGTAGAAAACGTGATTTTAAAGTTTGAAATCTTCCCTGGTGCACACTGAACCGCTGTTGTTTTCATCGCGAAACACCTGGATCCCTTCAGGTGCCGTTGCCGACGATAGGGGGATGAATGCAACAAGCGCGCCCAAACCGAAAATTGAATGTCATTTTTTCGTGAAAAACGTTACAGCTTCGTGAAAACCGCACAAACACGGGGTTTTTACGCCGATTGGTTAGGCCGTGATGCCCATGCTCTTTGGCTGTTCGCGAGTGCATAAATCCTTAACCTTGCAAAAACGTTACCCGTTCACCCCATTCGGTGGGTAGACGGAGGCTCGCTTTGAGGCATGAGTGGGTCATTTTGGTGCAATAACCCTCATGGCTCGGTTTGCAGTGATGGCTCAATGCCTTTGCGTGTTGAGGCCTCTGTACCGAGGGTCTCGTCGCAATGGTTCGACCAGCATCTGGCCAATCGCTGAAGTAGTGGTCATTGAGCGTAGTCGAAAAATTCGACTGTCTCGAAATGGTGCGCCTCTTTTTACCATGCGTTGCAAATGCGCATATGGCGCGGCGTGAAGCAGTACCGATTCGCAGGTATGCTATCGGCCTTGAACCTGTCCTGCCGAACGGAGTGCCTGCGGTGTTCGCTTTAGATCAACGCCTTCAACAAGACACGCTGGTCATTGGGGATTTCCCCCTCTGTCGCCTGCTGCTGTCCAATGACTCGAACTACCCTTGGTTCATCCTGGTGCCGCGTATCAACGGTATCAGCGAAATGTTTCAACTGGATGTCACCGACCAGCAGCGCTTATGGCAAGAAACCACCGCCTTGGCGCAATTGCTGAATGAAGGCCTTGCGGCTGACAAGATGAATATCGGCGCACTGGGCAACGTAGTCAGTCAGTTGCACGTGCACGTGATCGTGCGCAAACGCGACGACGCCGCTTGGCCGGCGCCGGTGTGGGGCAGGCATCCGGCCCAGCCTTACACCGATGAGCAAGTGACAGCCATCCGCGCTCGTCTGCGTGAGCTGCTGCCTGCCGATTTCATCTTTACCCAGGGCTGAATTATGGATTTGCAAGACCGCGTTACCGACCTGGAAAGCCGGCTGGCCTTCCAGGATGACACGATCGAGACCCTTAACGACATTCTGGTCACGCAGCAGCGTGCGGTCGAGCGCCTGCAGTTGCAGATGACCGCGCTGCTCAAGCGCCAGGAAGAGATGGGCGGCCAATTCGAGACATCGGAAGAAGAAGCACCGCCGCCTCACTATTAATAGCCGCGCATAAAAAAACCGCGATCCAGCAATGCTGGCTCGCGGTTTTTTTTGCTTCGAAGGCGCGTATCAGCGACGCGGCAGTGCAGCGATCACGTCTTCGGCTTGCAGGCCTTTGTCGCGATTCATGACGGAGAATTCCACGCGCTGGCCTTCCACCAGGACGCGATGGCCTTCGCCGCGAATGGCCCGGAAGTGGACGAAGATATCGTCGCCCGAATCGCGGGAAATAAAGCCGAAGCCTTTGGACGTGTTGAACCACTTGACGGTACCGGTATCCCGATTGGTCATGTCGTAGGTTGGCGACGAGGCCGCAGGAGACGAACGGTAGAAGCTGATGGCCAAGTGAAGAACGATGGCGACCACAGCAATCACCAGGCTGAGCAGGATGGCCGGGTGGCCGCCGACTTCTGGCATGGGGGCCAGGAGGGTGAGGGTTTGTACGACAACGGTCAGCACCAGCAGCGCGCTGACCAGGTTTTGCAGTTGATGACGTGTGCCTTTGTTCCAGTAAGGGATCGCGGGTGCCAGCGTCAGGTTAAGAAGGCCGAACAAGGCCAGGTACAGAGCGTCGTGTTGTTCCAGGTAGGGAGGGCTTCCCTGTTGCAAGCTCGGTATAAAGGACAGCAGCAAAGCTGCAACGCCCGTTAGCAGGTGGACGATTTTCAACATTTTGATTAACTCACGTTAAGACGGATCACGAGGAAGAGCTGACTGGCACGGTTCGCTTCTGAACAATGGGAGGCGTTGGGCACGTGCGCGGGTATCAGCCTATGTCGCTGCCGCAGAAAGTAACGGCGACGACACGCCGTCTATTTAACAGCAAAGGCTGTGGCTACTCAAATCAAGCATTTCGGGGTGTTGCAAGGAGGACGGCATTTCTGCGTCAAACGCTTGTCCTAGACACGTACAGGCCCTTCACACGGCTGGTAGAGATATTTCCCACATGGCTCGACGGCTGCGGCTGCGCCGTTTGGCAGGTTACACCGGGGCGAATTGCCGCTCCGGGCTGCGCATCACCGGCACTCTTGCTAGAGTGGTCCTGCACCTGATCAATAAATGCTTGTCAATTGAAGGGGATAAACATGGCAATCGATATCGGTATCAGTGAAGAAGATCGTAAATCCATCGTCGATGGGCTTTCACGACTGCTTTCCGATACCTACGTACTGTATCTGAAGACCCACAACTTCCATTGGAACGTCACGGGCCCCATGTTCCGTACGTTGCACCTGATGTTTGAAGAGCAGTACAACGAGTTGGCCCTGGCGGTGGACTCCATTGCCGAGCGTATCCGCGCCCTGGGTTTCCCGGCGCCGGGTGCGTATTCGATCTATGCCCGTCTTTCTTCTATCAAGGAAGAAGAGGGCGTACCCAGTGCCGAAGAGATGATCAAGCAACTGGTGGCCGGTCAGGAAGCCGTCACTCGCACAGCGCGCGGCATCTTCCCATTGCTCGACAAGGTCAGCGATGAGCCCACGGCCGACCTGTTGACCCAGCGTATGCAGGTTCACGAGAAAACCGCATGGATGCTGCGTTCGCTGCTCGAAAATCAGTAAACGCCGACCCTGAGTGGCGCCGTCCTGGCGCCGCTCGCTTGTTTCCGCGCATTTCCTGGCGTTGTCCTACGCCGATCAACTCCCACGTCTTCTGGCTGCCCGCTGCTCGCTGCTGTTTTATAGGGCCATTGCCCAAGGGGATATCCCGTGGGCTGCTGTTTGGCAATGGAGTGTCAGGTGTATGTCACGTGGAGTCGGTAATGGAGTGATGGAAACCGGTGGTTTTCATAAGATACAGGTCGACCCTTTTGCAAAAGGGTTCGATATGGGGCTGGCCAAGCCATTGTCCCGGTCGGTGAGGCTCAACGGGTTTTCCACTTGTCTGCGGCTGGAGCAGATCTATTGGAATATCCTCACGGAAATAGCCAGGATCAACGCCTGTTCAGTCAGTGCGTTGCTGTCTTACGTCGATCGGGAAGTGCACTTGCGTTATGGCGGTGTGAAGAACTTCAGTGGGTTGGTCAGGGTGGTGTGCGTGGTTCACGTCTTGAAAGGGCGTATTGAACCTTCATACTCACCGGGGTAGTCACCGGGCACCGGGGTCGGCCCATGTATGAGCTGAGGTGGGTAAGGCTCAGGACAGAAAGCCGGCTGCGCTGCCTCGATTTACCAGATATAATCACGCGCTTTGCTACGCATGCTGCGAACCCGCAGGGCAGGCGTGGCGCAGTAACGATCTGATCGCCGAGACATCTCCATGCCCATGTACGACTATCAATGCGCTTCCTGTGGTCATCAGTTGGAAGCCATTCAGAAGATAAGCGCCGCGCCGTTGGTCGATTGCCCTGCCTGCCAGGCTCCGGAGCTCAGGAAGATGTTGTCCATGCCGGGCTTCCGCTTGAGCGGCAGCGGCTGGTACGAGACCGACTTCAAGACCGGCTCGAAGAAGAACCTGGCCGGCGGCGACAAAGCAGACTGAGTTGAACTCTACGCGCAGGCTCCTGCATTATCCGTCCCTTGCTTTAATGTACGGTGACGAGGCGGGCCTCCACCGAATTTCGAATTACGAGAAGTGAAACCACTACCATGATGCGCAGCCACTATTGCGGCCAACTGAACGAGACCCTGGAAGGTCAGGAAATCACCCTTTGCGGATGGGTTCACCGTCGCCGCGACCACGGCGGGGTCATCTTCCTCGATATCCGTGATCGTGATGGTCTGGCCCAAGTGGTGTTCGACCCGGATCGCGCCGAGAGCTTCGCCGCCGCCGACCGCGTGCGCAGCGAATACGTTGTGAAGATCACCGGCAAGGTTCGCCTGCGTCCCGCTGGCGCTGTGAACAAGAACATGGCGTCCGGCGGCATCGAAGTGCTGGGCTACGAGCTGGAAGTGCTGAACGAGTCGGAAACCCCGCCGTTCCCACTCAACGAGTACTCCGACGTGGGCGAAGAAACCCGCCTGCGCTACCGCTTCCTGGACCTGCGTCGTCCGGAAATGGCCGAGAAGCTGCGCCTGCGTTCGCGCATGACCACCAGCATCCGCCGCTTCCTCGACGAAAACGGCTTCCTGGACGTTGAAACGCCGATCCTGACCCGGGCCACCCCGGAAGGCGCGCGTGACTACCTGGTGCCTAGCCGTACCCACGCCGGCAGCTTCTTCGCCTTGCCGCAATCGCCGCAGCTGTTCAAGCAACTGCTGATGGTGGCCGGCTTCGACCGTTACTACCAGATCGCCAAGTGCTTCCGTGACGAAGACCTGCGCGCCGACCGCCAGCCGGAATTCACCCAGATCGACATCGAGACCAGTTTCCTCGATGAAAAAGAGATCATGGACCTCACCGAGCAAATGATCCGCAACCTGTTCAAGGAAGTGCTGGACTTGGAGTTCGGCGAATTCCCGCACATGACCTTCGAAGAAGCCATGCGCCGCTACGGTTCCGATAAGCCAGACCTGCGTAACCCGCTGGAACTGGTGGACGTGGCCGACCAGTTCAAGGAGGTCGACTTCAAGGTGTTCAGCGGCCCGGCCAACGATCCTAAATGCCGCATCGCCGCCCTGCGCGTGCCTGGCGGCGCGAGCATGCCGCGCAAGCAGATCGACGATTACACCAAGTTCGTCGGCATCTACGGTGCCAAGGGCCTGGCATACATCAAGGTCAACGAGCGCGCCAATGGCGTTGAGGGTCTGCAATCGCCGATCGTCAAGAACATCCCGCTGGACAACCTGAACGCGATCCTCGATCGCGTCGGTGCGGTCGATGGCGACATCGTGTTCTTCGGCGCCGACAAATCCAAGATCGTCAGCGAAGCGCTGGGCGCACTGCGCATCAAGCTGGGCAACGACCTCGACCTGCTGACCTGCAAGTGGGCACCGATGTGGGTTGTTGACTTCCCGATGTTCGAAGAGAACGACGACGGCAGCTTCAGCGCCTTGCACCACCCGTTCACCGCGCCGAAGTGCACGCCGGCAGAGCTGGAAGCCAATCCGGCTGGCGCTCTGTCCCGTGCCTACGACATGGTGTTGAACGGTACTGAGCTGGGTGGCGGCTCCATCCGTATCCACCGCAAAGAGATGCAACAGTCGGTCTTCCGTCTGCTGGGTATCAATGAAGCGGAACAGGAAGAGAAATTCGGCTTCCTGCTCGACGCCCTTAAATACGGTGCACCGCCCCACGGTGGCCTGGCCTTCGGCCTGGACCGCCTGGTGATGCTGATGACCGGCGCCCAGTCGATCCGTGAAGTGATCGCCTTCCCGAAAACCCAGAGTGCTGCGGACGTCATGACCCAGGCTCCAGGTGTGGTGGATGCCAAGGCATTGCGCGAACTGCACATTCGTCTGCGTGAGACGCCGAAAGCTGAGTAAGGCCGCAGCGTGAAAGCGCACTGAGGTTTACGCAGTCTAAAAAGGCGCATCTTCGGATGCGCCTTTGCGTTACAAGGGCTGTGCTTTAAAGAGGGAAGTCCCACCTGGGGTGGGATTGTTAAGGTTTCTACAGAATTTCGGAGTTGTGTTATGGCTGGCCATTCCAAGTGGGCGAACATCAAGCACCGCAAAGAGCGTCAAGATGCCAAGAAAGGCAAGATCTTCACCAAGTGGATCCGCGAGCTGACCGTCGCTGCCCGCCAAGGCGGTGGTGACCCTGGCTCCAACCCGCGTCTGCGCCTGGCGCTGGACAAGGCCCTGGGTGCGAACATGAGCCGCGATATCATCGACCGCGCCGTGGCCCGTGGCGCCGGTGCCGCCGATACCGACGACATGGTCGAGCTGAGCTACGAAGGCTATGGCCCGGGCGGGGTGGCGGTGATGGTCGAGTGTATGACCGACAACCGCAACCGCACCGCAGCGGCTGTGCGCCATGCGTTCAGCAAGTGCGGCGGCAACCTCGGTACTGACGGTTCGGTGGCCTACTTGTTCGAGCGCAAGGGGCAGATTTCCTTTGCACCGGGTGTGGATGAAGATGCACTGATCGAAGCCGCGATGGAGGCGGATGCCGACGACGTGGTGACCAACGACGATGGCTCCATCGACGTGTTCACCTCGTTTGCCGGGTTCTATGCCGTGCGCAATGCGTTGGAAGCCGCTGGTTTCAAAGGCACTGACGCGGAAATCGTGATGCTGCCGACCACCAGCGCCGAGCTGGATCTGGACGGTGCGCAGAAAGTGCTGAAGATGCTGGACATGCTCGAAGACCTGGATGATGTGCAGAATGTGTATTCGAACGCCGATATCCCGGAAGAAGTTGCCGCACAGCTAGGCTGATGGGTGACGTAGATCAAAATGTGGGAGCGAGCAAGCCCGCTCCCACATTGGATCTCCTCTGTATCGAAAATTGTTTTACCCAACCTGCAGGCGCTATGACTTTAATCCTAGGTATCGACCCCGGTTCGCGCATCACCGGTTTTGGCGTGGTGCAACACACCCCGCGCGGCTGCATCTATGTCGCCTCGGGTTGCATCCGTACCGGCGCGGGCGAGTTGGCCGAGCGCCTGCAGATTGTCTATCGCGGCGTGCGTGAGGTGATCCAGACGTACGGGCCGGTGACCATGGGCATCGAGAAGGTGTTCATGGCAAAGAACGCCGACTCAGCCCTTAAGCTTGGCCAGGCCCGTGGCGCGGCCATCGTGGCCGGCGCGGAGGAGGGCATGGAGATTGCCGAGTACACCGCGACGCAGGTCAAGCAGGCCGTGGTCGGCACCGGTGGGGCCAACAAGGAACAGGTGCAGATGATGGTCATGCACATGCTCAAACTCACCGCCAAGCCGCAGATTGACGCCTCCGACGCCCTGGCCATCGCCATTTGCCATGCGCACACCCGATCCAGTCTCCTACCGCACGGCCTCGGTACGGCACGCAGTCGTGGCGGGCGCCTGCGTCTCTGATAGCATCAGCGCAATCGTTATTTCCGGTCAGGCCTTGATCTGACCCCAAGCTTTAAGGAACGAACCGTGATTGGACGCTTGCGCGGCACCCTGGCTGAGAAACAGCCGCCGCACCTGATTCTGGATGTAAATGGGTTGGGGTATGAGCTGGAAGTGCCCATGACCACCTTGTATCGCCTGCCGTCGGTCGGTGAGCCGATAACACTGCACACTCATTTGGTGGTGCGCGAAGACGCACAACTGCTCTATGGTTTCATTGGCAAGCGCGACCGTGACTTCTTCCGCGAGCTGATCCGCCTCAATGGTGTGGGGCCGAAACTGGCCCTGGCCTTGATGTCGAGCCTGGAAGTGGATGAACTGGTGCGAGCTGTTTCGGCCCAGGATACCTCTGCGTTGACCAAGGTGCCCGGCGTCGGCAAAAAGACCGCCGAGCGCCTGCTGGTGGAACTCAAGGACCGCTTCAAGGCCTGGGAAGTCGTGCCGAGCATGTTTGCGCTGGTGCCGAACCAGCCGGATATGCCGGCGGGGCAGGTCGCCAGCGCCGAAAGTGATGCGGTCAGTGCGCTGATCTCCCTGGGCTACAAGCCGCAGGAAGCCAGCAAGGCCGTATCGGCCATCAAGGACAAGAACCTGAGCAGTGAAGACATGATCCGCCGTGCCCTGAAGGGAATGATTTAAGTGATTGAAGCTGATCGTCTGATCGCGGCCACCGGCCCGCGCGACCGTGAAGAAATCCAGGACCGCGCCATCCGTCCACTGAGCCTGGCGGACTATATTGGCCAGCCTACCGTGCGCGAGCAGATGGAATTGTTTATCCAGGCCGCGCGCGGACGCAGTGAATCCCTGGATCACACGCTGATCTTCGGCCCGCCGGGTCTGGGCAAGACCACCCTGGCCAACATCATTGCCCAGGAAATGGGCGTGTCGATCAAGTCGACCTCCGGCCCGGTGCTGGAGCGTCCGGGCGACCTGGCAGCATTGCTGACCAACCTTGAGCCGCACGATGTGCTGTTTATCGACGAGATCCACCGACTCTCGCCGATTGTCGAGGAAGTGCTGTATCCCGCGATGGAAGACTTCCAGCTCGATATCATGATCGGCGAAGGCCCTGCGGCGCGCTCGATCAAGCTCGACCTGCCACCTTTCACGCTGGTCGGCGCCACCACCCGCGCCGGCATGTTGACCAACCCGCTGCGAGACCGTTTTGGCATTGTTCAACGTCTAGAGTTCTATAGCACCGCAGACTTGGCGACCATCGTCAGCCGTTCGGCAGGCATTCTTGGCTTGCCGCTTGACCCGGAAGGCGCGTTTGAAATCGCCCGTCGCGCCCGTGGTACGCCACGGATTGCCAACCGCTTGCTGCGTCGCGTGAGGGATTTTGCCGAAGTGCGGGCCAAGGGCCATATCACCAAGCCCGTGGCCGACCTGGCCTTGAACCTGCTGGATGTGGATGAACACGGCTTTGATCACCAGGATCGACGTCTACTCTTGACCATGATCGAGAAGTTCGACGGGGGGCCGGTGGGCGTCGACAGCCTGGCGGCGGCGATCAGCGAGGAGCGCCATACCATTGAGGATGTGCTGGAGCCGTACCTGATCCAACAGGGTTATATCATGCGCACTCCGAGGGGCCGCGTCGTGACGCGCCATGCCTACCTGCACTTCGGATTAAACATTCCGTCACGATTGGGTGAGATGCCCGTGGTAGACGAATTCCTTGATGCAGTGGACGATTAAAAGCTTCACGAAAGTCGATTTATTCGATGTTTGTGCTGTCCTAGTGGCTGGCGTCGTCTTTCAGTCACTGGATATGTTTCAGAGAATGAAAAAACAGTTGCCTGGCCGGATTGGCAACCTGAGGAGTAAGCACTAGAGTATGCGCGCGCAAAACGGGGATCAGTCGTTCGCTCATCGCTGTCGCGTTTATTACGAGGACACCGATGCGGGCGGCATCGTGTATTACGTCAATTACCTCAAGTTCATGGAGCGGGCTCGAACCGAGCGGCTACGGGAGCTGGGCTTTGCCCAATCCCAGCTGGCAGGGGAGGACCTGTTATTCGTCGTGCATTCCAGCGAGGCGCGCTATCACGCGCCGGCGCGGCTGGACGATGAATTGCTGGTAAGCGCTGAAGTAATCGAATTGAACCGTGTCAGCCTGCGTTTCAAACAGCAGGTCAGGCGGGCAACGGATGCAACGCTGCTCTGTGAGGGGCAGTTCCTGGTGGCCTGTGTGCGCACCAATAGTTTGAAACCCCGGGCCATTCCCGAAGCTCTACGTGCGGCCTTTGCCGGCGTAAGCGGCGCGGGTAAACAATCAAAGCAGGAGATTTAGCGTGGAACCTACCGTCGTCGACCATTCCTCCATGTGGAGCCTGGTCAGTAATGCCAGTGTTGTGGTTCAACTGGTGATGCTGACCCTGGTAGCCGCATCGGTTACCTCTTGGGTCATGATTTTTCAGCGCAGCAACCTGCTGCGTGCCGGTCGACGTGCCCTGGAGAGCTTTGAAGAGCGCTTCTGGTCGGGTATCGATCTGTCCAAGCTGTACCGCCAGGCCGGTAGCAACCCGGACCCGGATTCGGGCGTCGAGCAGATCTTCCGCGCGGGCTTCAAGGAATTTTCCCGTCTGCGCCAGCAGCCAGGCGTGGACCCGGAAGCGGTCATGGAGGGTGTGGCCCGCGCCATGCGCGTCGCCATTTCCCGTGAAGAAGAGAAGCTTGAGCAGAGCTTGCCGTTCCTCGCCACCGTCGGTTCCGTGAGCCCATACATCGGCCTGTTCGGTACCGTGTGGGGGATCATGAATTCCTTCCGCGGCCTGGCCCAGGCCCAGCAAGCGACCCTGGCCACCGTTGCCCCGGGTATCGCTGAAGCCCTGGTCGCCACCGCGATCGGCCTGTTCGCTGCGATCCCGGCAGTAATCGCCTACAACCGTTTCGCCGCTACCAGCGAAACGTTGATTGGCCGTTACTACACCTTCGCCGATGAGTTCCAGGCGATCCTGCACCGTAAAGTGCACACCAGCGAAGAATAAGCAGGTAATTCCCAATGGCTTTAATCGCTCGAGCTCGCAAAAAGCGCAAGCCGGTCGCCGAGATGAACGTAGTGCCTTACATCGACGTGATGCTGGTGCTGCTGGTTATCTTCATGGTGACCGCGCCGATGCTCAACCAGGGCGTGAAGGTTGATCTGCCCAAGGTTTCCAGTGAAGCCTTGCCGCAAGACAACAACACTCAGGTCCTGACCATTTCGATCAAGGCTGACAAGACCTATTACTGGAACCTTGGCAGCGAAGTCGACACCCAGAAGCAGCAGGACAAGGCCCTCACCTTGCCAGCGATGACTGACGCTGTGACCAAGATCATTCGCTCCGGCAACGAAGGCGGCAAGCACACCCAGGTCTTCATTCGCGGTGACAAGTCGGTCGACTACGGCTCCGTCATGGGCGCCATGGGCGGGCTGCAGAAGGCCGGCGTCGGTAACGTTGGCTTGATTACCGAGGCGCCCTGATGCAGCAACAGCGAGAGCCGTCCGCCTCGGAAAGCTTCTTCTGGCCTAGCGTCTGGGCAATTGCCCTGCACGTCCTGGTGTTTGGCATGCTGTTCGTCAGCTTTGCCATGACCCCGGACCTGCCGCCAGCCAAGCCTATCGTGCAGGCGACCCTGTATCAGCTGAAATCGAAAAGTCAGGCCACCACCCAGACCAATCAGAAGATTGCGGGTGAGGCCCAGAAGTCGGCTGCGCGCCAGACTGAAGTCGAACAGATGGAACAGAAGAAGGTCGAGCAGGAAGCGGTGAAGGCTGCTGCGGAACAAAAGAAAGAAGAGGCGGCTCAAAAGGCCGAGGAATCGAAAAAGGCTGACGAAGCCAAGAAAGCTGACGAGGCGAAAAAGGCGGATGAAGCCAAGAAGTCCGAGAAAGCTGCCGAAGCTAAAAAGGCTGAAGAGAAACAATTGGCTGATATAGCCAAGAAGAAATCTGAAGAAGAAGCCAAGAAAGCTGCTGAAGAAGAGGCCAAGAAAAAGGCCGCTGAAGACGCTAAGAAGAAAATAGTCGAAGACGCGAAGAAAAAAGCCGCCGAAGACGCCAAGAAAAAAGCTGAAGCAGACCAGGCGAAGAAGAAAATCGCCGACGACGCGAAGAAGAAAGCTGCCGCCGACGCCACCAAGAAAAAGGCCCAGGAAGCAGCGCGTAAATCCGCCGAAGAGAAAAAGGCCCAGGCCTTGGCTGATTTGCTTTCCGACACGCCTCAGCGTCAGCAAGCCTTGGCCGATGAGCAAGGCGATGATGTCGCGGGCAGTTTCGACGACCTGATTCGGGCGCGGGCAGCAGAAGGCTGGACACGTCCACCTTCGGCGCGTAAAGGCATGACAGTAGTGCTGCAGATCGGCATGTTGCCGGACGGTACGGTGACTTCGGTCAGCGTGGCCAAGTCCAGTGGTGACGGTTCGTTCGACAGTTCGGCGGTTGCCGCGGTCAAGAATATTGGCCGGTTGACCGAGATGCAGGGAATGAAACCAAGCGACTTCGCTCCCTATCGATCATTCAAGATGACATTCACACCTGAGGATCTAGCCTTGTGAGAAACCTTCTTCGAGGAATGCTTGTCGTTATTTGCTGTATGGCAGGGATAGCGGCGGCGGATGAAAAGAACATCCTGGTCACCAGCGGTAGCGATCGGGCCACCCCGATCGCGGTAGTACCGTTCGGCTGGCAGGGCGGCAGCGTGCTGCCGGACGACATGGCCCAGATCGTCGGTGACGACCTGCGCAACTCCGGCTACTACGCACCGATTCCAAAGGGCAACATGATCAGCCAGCCGAACCAGGCCAGCGAAGTTGTGTTCCGAGACTGGAAGGCTGTTGGCGCCCAATACCTGATGGTCGGCAACATCACGCCGGCCGGCGGTCGCCTGCAAATCACCTACACTTTGTTCAACGTGGCGACCGAGCAGCAGGTCTTGACCGGCAGCGTTTCGGGCACCACCGAACAACTGCGGGACATGGCCCACTACATCTCGGACCAGTCGTTTGAAAAACTCACCGGCATCAAGGGTGCGTTCTCGACGCGTCTGCTTTATGTAACGGCTGAACGTTTTTCCGTGGATAACACGCGCTACACGCTGCAGCGCTCGGACTACGACGGTGCACGCGCAGTGACCCTGCTGCAATCGCGTGAGCCAATCCTGTCGCCGCGCTTTGCGCCGGACGGCAAGCGTATTGCCTATGTGTCTTTTGAGCAGCGCCGCCCACGGATTTTCGTGCAGCACATTGATACTGGCCGTCGTGAGCAGATCACTAACTTTGAAGGCCTCAACGGTGCACCCGCGTGGTCGCCGGATGGTTCGCGCCTGGCGTTCGTGCTGTCCAAAGATGGCAACCCGGATATCTACGTGATGAACATGGCTTCGCGCCAGCTCAGCCGCGTAACCAATGGCCCTGGCATCAATACCGAGCCGTTCTGGGGTAAGGATGGTTCGACCATTTACTTCACCTCTGATCGTGGCGGTAAGCCACAGGTCTACAAGGCAAACGTGAATGGCGGCGGTGCGGAACGTGTGACCTTTATTGGTAACTACAACGCCAACCCTAAGCTTTCGGCCGATGAAAAGACGTTGGTGATGATTCACCGTCAGGATGGTTTCACTAATTTCCGGGTTGCGGCCCAGGATTTGCAGCGCGGAACCGTAAAAATCCTCACAGATACCAACCTTGATGAGTCAGCCACTGTTGCGCCCAACGGCACCATGGTAATCTACGCCACCCGCCAGCAGGGCCGGGGAGTCTTGATGCTCGTGTCCATTAATGGACGCGTAAGGCTCCCGCTTCCTACCGCACAAGGCGAAGTCAGAGAACCATCCTGGTCCCCTTACCTGAACTGACGCGGCGCTACAAAAAGAAGTACTTAACACACTGGGGTTCATTAGGAGTTTCACGATGGAAATGCTGAAGTTTGGTAAGTTTGCTGCTCTGGCTCTGGCTCTGTCCGTAGCTGTTGGTTGCTCGTCTAAAGGCGGCGACAATGCCGGTGAAGGCGCAGCTGTTGATCCAAACGCTGGTTACGGCGCTAACACTGGTGCAGTTGACGGCTCCCTGAGCGAAGAAGCTGCTCTGCGCGCGATCACCACTTTCTACTTCGAATACGACAGTTCGGACCTGAAACCAGAGGCCATGCGCGCTCTGGACGTTCACGCGAAGGACCTGAAAGCTAACGGCGCTCGCGTTGTTCTGGAAGGTAACACTGACGCCCGTGGTACTCGTGAGTACAACATGGCACTGGGCGAGCGTCGTGCGAAAGCCGTTCAGCGCTACCTGGTACTGCAAGGTGTTGCTCCAGGCCAACTGGAACTGGTTTCCTACGGTAAAGAGCGTCCAGTTGCCACCGGTAACGATGAGCAGTCCTGGGCTCAAAACCGTCGCGTCGAACTGCGTAAGTAATTCGTCATGCGAACGTGCCGTCGTGCTCTAACTGTATTGGCTCTCAGCCTCGCACCGCTTGCGGTGTGGGCTGCGGTTCCTGTGGAAGATAGCAACTCAGGCTATAACAATAGCGGGAGCAGCTATCCACCAGCGGGTTATGGTACGAACGGCGCCTATGCGGGGGGAGCGGTTACGTCCGCTCCCTCGGCACAGGGCGAACTGTTCAACCAGCTGCAACGCATGCAGGATCAATTGGCGCAGCAACAAGGCACCATTGAAGTACTGCAGAATCAAGTGAACCAGCTGAAGCAAGAAGGCCTGGAGCGTTACCAGGATCTTGATCGACGTATTGGAACCGGTGTTTCACCTGCCGCCACTCCTGATAATTCTTCTGCCGGTGGCGCGCCTAGCGCTGCTGCCGGTGGTGCCGCAGCGGGGGCTGCAAGCCAAGCCCCTGTCAGCAGCGAACCGGTTGATCCGGCGAAGGAAAAGCTGTACTACGATGCAGCCTTCGACCTGATCAAGGCCAAAGATTTCGATAAGGCCAGCCAGGCTTTTACCGCTTTCCTGCGCAAATACCCGAACAGCCAGTACGCGGGCAACGCCCAATACTGGTTGGGCGAAGTCAACCTGGCCAAAGGTGATGTGCAGGGTGCAGGCCAGGCATTTGCGAAGGTCAGCCAGCTGTACCCCAAGCACGCCAAGGTGCCGGATTCGCTGTACAAACTCGCTGACGTAGAACGCCGCCTGGGTCATACCGACAAGGTCAAAGGTATTCTGCAGCAGGTCGTCGCCCAATATCCGGGTACTTCAGCTGCCCAGTTGGCCCAGCGGGACCTGCAACGCCTGTAAGCAATGCCGCCCGTTTAGAAGAAACCCGCGCCTGGCGCGGGTTTTTTCGTTAGAATCCACGCCCTTTTATGAAACACGCTTCCTGGGGTCTACGCGTTGGCGGGGTCTCTTGAGGTGCCTGACGGAGGCGGACAGCCTGTTTAGCTGTTACGCCCGTGGCGACTATGCAAGACACATTACGAATTACCGAAGTTTTTTACTCATTGCAGGGTGAAACGCGAACGGCCGGCCTGCCCACAGTATTCGTGCGGCTGACCGGTTGCCCTTTGCGTTGCCAATACTGCGACAGCGCCTACGCCTTCAGTGGCGGAACGGTGCGCACCCTCAATGACATCCTGGAGCAGGTTGCCGGTTATAAACCGCGCTACGTCTGCGTGACCGGCGGTGAGCCGCTGGCCCAGCCCAATGCCATCCCTTTGCTCAAGCAGCTGTGTGATGCCGGCTATGAAGTGTCGCTGGAGACCAGTGGCGCTCTGGACATCTCTGCGGTTGACCCCCGTGTAAGTCGCGTGGTCGACCTCAAGACTCCAGGCTCCAAGGAAGCACATCGCAACCGCTACGAGAACATCGACCTGCTGACGGCGAACGACCAGGTCAAGTTCGTTATCTGTTCCCGCGACGATTACGACTGGGCAAACTCCAAGCTGATTCAATATGGCCTGGACCGTCGCGCGGGTGAGGTGCTGTTCTCGCCAAGCCACCATGACCTGAACGCGCGTGACCTTGCCGATTGGGTCGTGGCGGACAATCTACCGGTCCGCCTGCAATTGCAGTTGCATAAATACCTTTGGAACGACGAGCCAGGACGCTGATATGACAGAACAAACAATGGATCAAAAGCGCGCGGTAATCCTGCTTTCCGGTGGCCTTGATTCCGCCACAGTGGTTGCCATGGCACAAGCGCAAGGCTACAGCTGCTACACCATGAGCTTCGACTACGGCCAGCGCCACCGTGCCGAGCTGAACGCCGCCGCCCGCGTCGCTCGTGAGATGGGCGTGGTAGAGCACAAGGTGATCGGCCTCAATCTCAACGGCATCGGCGGCTCCGCGCTGACCGACAGCAGCATCGATGTACCGGAAGCGCCCAGCGAAGGTATCCCGGTGACTTATGTGCCTGCACGTAACACCGTGTTCCTGTCCCTGGCCCTCGGCTGGGCAGAAGTGCTCAGCGCCCGTGACATCTTTATCGGCGTCAATGCGGTGGATTACTCCGGCTACCCGGACTGCCGCTCAGCGTTCGTTGAGTCGTTCGAGCGCATGGCCAACCTGGCAACAAAGGCCGGTGTAGAGGGGCAGGGCTTCCGCATCCTCGCGCCGCTGCAAAACCTGAGCAAGGCCGATATCGTCAAGGCTGGCGTAGGGCTTGGCGTTGATTATTCGCTGACTGTTTCCTGCTATCAGGCAGACGATGACGGCCGTGCTTGTGGGAAATGCGATAGCTGCCGACTGCGTGCAGAAGGCTTCCAAGCGGCCGGAATTGCTGACCCAACGCGTTATTTCTGATTTATTTCAAATAAGGTGTTGAATAATCCTTAGAAATCAGTATTATACGCGCCACCACACAGCGGGTCGTTAGCTCAGTTGGTAGAGCAGTTGGCTTTTAACCAATTGGTCGTAGGTTCGAATCCCACACGACCCACCATATTTGGCGGTTTAGAAAATCCGGAAGGCCCACGCAAGTGAGGATTTCCGGGTTTTTTTTTGCCTGTTTGAACATACCCAAAGCCCCAGGCGGACAAGAAGCCTGGGGCATTTTTGTATCTGTTCGACGGCAAGCGTCACAGGGGCAAGGCTTTTTCTCCCCGTTTGTTGTCAAACGATCCGAACCGCGAGTAGATTGAGTGCTATACAGCTCAGGACAAGGACCGTCATGACCATGCTTTCGCCTATCACCTCCGCCACTACGCTTGTTCCCCGTCCGGCAGAAGCGCCGAGCGCCACTCTGGCGCAAAGCACGGACGTCAGCGTAAAGCGACCGTCCCTGGTCGTCAGCCTGGGCAATGTTGTCTCCGATACGCTTGCTGACACGTATTCCCGCCGGGGGCAATTACCGGGTCAAGAGACCGTGCGTGCCTGGGAGAGCGAAAGCCAGGATGCGCTCAGCAAAACCCTAAATACCAACTTCAACTCGTTGTCCACAGCCAGCCGCTTCAGTGGCCTCGGCACCGGCCTGGTTGCGCAATTCGTCAAGGGCGGCGGGGTGGGGGTTTCCCAGTCTGTTTTGTACGCGAGTGCGGATCGGGCGCAAAACGCTGGCGAACTCAAGATCGATCAGAGTCTGCTGCACACCAAGGCCGATAATCTGCTGAGCCTCAGCATCCAGACCGCCAGCGGCAAGACCGTGACCTTCAGCCTCTCCAGCCAGGCCGATGGCCTGGGTGTGCAGGCCACGGTGGATGGCGGCACCTTGAGCGATGACGAGCTCGAGGCGGTCGGCAAATTGGGCAGCGCCTTCCAGGCCGCCGTAGACGGGGTGACTGCGACGCCGCCGAAGCTCGACCTCAGCCAACTGACGCAGTTTGATTCCAAGCTGCTGGCCTCGGTGAACCTCAACGCCACGCTAAAGGGCCTGGACGGTCAGGACCTGAGCCTGGCCTTCCACGCCGACAGTCAAAGCCGTACTACACGCATGAGTGGCCCGCTGGGCGAACTTAACGTGGCAGTTGACCTGAAAAACAGCGCGATCCTGGGCGATGCCAAGCAGCAGGCCAATGCGCTGAAAAGCTACCTCACCCAGTTTGATCGCGCGCAGGAACGCGGCAGCGCCAAGCCGGAGTTGATGGCGATGTTCAAGGACGCGTTCCGCGCCATGAACAGCCATTATCCACAGGCCATTTCCCTGCCGGAAGCGCTGATCCGCAACCCGACCGACCAGGGACTGCTGACCGGCCTTGCTGATTTCAAGGCGTCGATCAAGCAGGCCGCTGACTCACCCAACCCGATGCGCCCGTCCGAGGTGGACGGCTTTGCCTATCAAGTGTCGCAAAAGACCCGCGTCGGCGGCGGCAGCGCATTGGACCGCAACGTCAGCCAGGACCAGCAGTCGAGCCTCTCCGCGAGTTTCCATAAAGGCCTTAAGGGTGGAAAGGCACCGGCCCTGGATGGCAGCCTGGAGTCGCAGAACTATCTTTATGTGCAAGTGCAGGACAAGGCCAGCAGTTCGGCCAATCTCTCCTACAAGGACGGCCTGCTGGTCAACGCATCCGTCGAGCAGAGTGCCAGCCAGAACACTCGTACGCAGAAGTATGTGATGGGCAAGCTGACGGAGGACACCACTGTGCCGAAAGACGCCTCAGTCAAGCGCGATTACCTCGTCCTTCTCGAATACGCGGCCAAGGAAAGCAAGAAGTCCAAAGATGCACTGCAGGCGTCCACATTGAAAGATGCCCTGGCCGACGTGCATGCCTCGGTGATGTTGCAGGAAGACCCATCTGCACTGGTGCGCTGACACCGCTTGCGAGAACGGGCAGCCCCGCCCTGGGGTTTCCCGTTTTTTGCCCTACAGACGCGCCCGCAGATGCCAGATTAGGCTTTTGAATCCATTCGATATTCTGTAGCCTTGCCGAGCTTCACCTTTACCCGTGCTTGATGAACACAATCACTTCGTCCGGCGGCGCCCGAAGGGCTCCAGAGCCGGTGGTACACTCGACTTTCGCGCTACTGCGCCTGCAGGTCTTGCGAACATGACGCAAATTTCTGAACGCCTTCTGGTCCAAGCCCATCTCGACGCCAAGCAGCCCAAGGCCCTGAGCGCCGATGAAGAGGCGAGCCTGCGCACCGCCATCGCTGCTGAGCTCAAAGCTCAAGACGCCGTCCTGGTTGCCCACTTCTATTGTGACCCGGTGATCCAGGCCCTGGCCGAAGAAACCGGTGGCTGTGTCTCCGACTCCCTGGAAATGGCCCGCTTCGGCGCCGCGCATCCGGCCAAGACCGTGCTGGTCGCCGGTGTGCGCTTCATGGGCGAGACCGCCAAAATCCTTACGCCCGAAAAACGCATTCTCATGCCGACGCTGGAAGCCACGTGTTCCCTGGACCTGGGTTGCCCGGTGGAGGAGTTTTCGGCGTTCTGTGATCAGCATCCCGAGCGCACCGTGGTGGTGTACGCCAACACGTCGGCGGCGGTCAAAGCCCGAGCGGATTGGGTGGTGACCTCCAGCTGTGCGCTGGAAATTGTCGAAAGCCTGATGGACAACGGCGAGACGATCATCTGGGGCCCGGACAAGCACCTGGGTACTTACATCCAGCGCCAGACCGGTGCCGATATGCTGTTGTGGGACGGTGCCTGCATCGTCCACGAAGAGTTCAAGTCCAAGCAGTTGGAAGACATGAAGGCGCTGTACCCGGATGCAGCCATTCTGGTGCACCCGGAGTCGCCGACGGCGGTGATTGAACTGGCGGACGCCGTGGGTTCAACCAGCCAACTGATCGCGGCTGCCCAACGCTTGCCGAACAAGACCTTTATCGTCGCCACCGACCGCGGCATCTTCTACAAGATGCAGCAGCTGTGCCCGGACAAAGTCTTTATCGAAGCGCCTACCGCCGGCAACGGCGCCGCGTGCCGCAGTTGCGCACACTGCCCGTGGATGGCGATGAACACGCTGGAGCGCACGCTGCAGTGCCTGCGTGAGGGTAGCAACGAGATCTTCGTCGAGCCGTCGGTGATCCCGCATGCGGTGCGCCCGCTCAAGCGCATGCTGGACTTCACCCAGGCTGCGCGCCTGAAGCTGGCCGGCAACGCCTGACCCCGTTGTGAACACTGTCAAACTGTGGGAGCTGGCAAACCAGCTCCCACAGTTGATGTGTGTCGTCTGCAATTACTTCTTCTGCTTCGGAACCCGCACCAGTTGCGTATCCGAATAGATATCGTGCCAGCTGCGCTTTTGCTTATCGAACAGCGACCAGATAAACCCCAGCCCCACGCACAGCCACGACGCAATCGACACCACAAAGCGCAACAGCGCCTGCCACAGGCTGATCCGCGAGCCGTCGGCGTTCTGCACGCGCACGCCCCACACCTGCATGCCCAGGGTCTGCCCGGAATGTGTCCAGAACTTGGCGAAGAAACCAAACAGCACAAACAACAGAATCGTCGACAGCAGCGGATCGCCATCCAGTGCGCCGGACTCGGTGAGCGTGCGCATCCTGGCTTCGCCCATAAACGCGATCCAGATCAGCTTGTAGAAGAACGCAGTAACGATCAGCAGCGCGGTGCACAACAGGAAGTCGTAGAACATCGCTGCCAAGCGACGGCCCAGGCCAACGGCGGGGAAATCGCCTGTGGGGCTCAGCAGGGGTTTCGACATGGCAGGGCTCTCTAATGGAAAAAGCCATTTTACGAGCAATCGCACATAAAAAAGCCCCTGATGTCAGCATCAGGGGCTTTTTGTCGCAGTTGGGATCAGCCTTCTGCTTGTACTTCGTCAGCCTGCATGCCTTTCTGGCCTTGCACAGCAACGAACGTCACTTTCTGGCCTTCTTTCAGGCTCTTGAAGCCGTTGCCCTGAATGGCGCGGAAATGCACGAACAGATCCTGACCGCTTTCTGGCGTGATAAAACCAAACCCTTTCTCGTCGTTAAACCACTTGACGGTACCGCTCTGACGTTCAGACATTTTCTTATTTCCTTGACGCTAAAATTAATGACAGCCTCTTTCACATGAAAGAGCACTGGGCTGGGTTGCAGGAAAGTAAGAGACGTCGAACGGGTTGTAGCACAACTACTTCAGCTACTGCCCAGGTCCAGGTTCCAAGCGACCCATGCAAACACAGTGCGCAAACTCTACGCCAACTAATAGATAAAAAACAAGTCCTGGCAAATGCCCCGTGTTTGCTGGGCTTTATGACGCTTTGGCGAATAATGAGGCGTCGACTTATTCGATAGAGTTGGTCACTTGTTATGGGTTTAAACACTTAATAAAGACTATCGGTGATGCACTGTTTTGTGGCGGTTGCGTTACAGATTAGTGCACGCTGGCGCAACCGCGTTACTTATAGAAACAGTCAATCAACCGCGGTAGTAACGTTGCGGCACAAATGGCATTTTACTTACACGCAGTGGCACTTTTTTCCCACGCACCAGCGCAGACACTTCGGTATCCAGCGCGATGAATGCACTGTCCAGGTAACCCATAGCCAGCGGGCCACCCAGCGTCGGACCGAAACCACCGCTGCACACCCTGCCAATCACTGTGCCGTGTTCGTCAACGATTTCCGCGCCTTCGCGCACTGGCGTGCGCTCCTGTGGCAACAGGCCAACACGTTTACGACTTACGCCGGCTTGCTGCTGGGTGAAGACCTTGTCGGCGCCCGGGAAGCCACCGGCACGCGCGCCGTCGGCGCGGCGGGCCTTGGAGATCGCCCACAACAGGCTGGCTTCGATGGGTGTGGTGTCGGTGTTCATGTCGTGGCCATACAGGCACAGGCCGGCTTCCAGGCGCAGCGAGTCGCGGGCGCCCAGGCCGATGGCCTGTACTTCGGTCTCAGCGAGCAGGCTGCGGGCCAGGCTTTCGGCGTTGGCGGCCGGCACGGAGATTTCAAAGCCGTCCTCACCGGTGTAGCCCGAACGACTGACGTAGCAGTCCACACCCAGCAGGCGCAGGGTGGTGAACTGCATGAAGGTCATCTTGGTGACTTCCGGTGCCAGGCGTGCCAGTACCTTGACCGCCGCCGGCCCCTGCAGGGCCAGCAATGCACGCTCTTCGAACAGCGGTTCGATGCTGCACTGGTCGCCGATATGCTGGCGCAGGTGCGCCAGATCCTGATCCTTGCAGGCGGCGTTGACCACCAGGAACAGCTCGTCGTTACCCAGGTTGGCCACCATCAGGTCGTCGAGAATGCCGCCCTGGTCATTGGTGAACATCGCGTAGCGCTGCATGCCCACCGGCAAGTCGATGATGTCGACCGGCACCAGGGTTTCCAGGGCTTTGGCCGCATTGGCGCCGGTGAGGCGGATCTGGCCCATGTGGGACACGTCGAACAGCCCGGCTTGATCACGGGTGTGCAGGTGTTCCTTCATCACACCCAGAGGGTATTGCACCGGCATGTCGTAGCCGGCGAAGGGCACCATGCGCGCGCCCAGCTCAATGTGCAGGGCGTGCAGTGGGGTTTTCAACAGGGTTTCGGTGGACATATTCAGCTCCTGAAAAACGTGCTGGCGCGCCGTTAGGCGTCAGCACTCGATAATGTTGACCGCCAAACCGCCACGGGCGGTTTCCTTGTATTTGCTTTTCATGTCGGCGCCAGTCTGGCGCATGGTGCGGATGACTTTATCCAGCGAGACGAAATGTTGGCCGTCGCCGCGCAAGGCCATACGCACCGCATTGATCGCCTTGACCGAACCCATGGCATTGCGCTCGATGCAGGGCACCTGCACCAGCCCGCCAATCGGGTCGCAGGTCAGGCCGAGGTTGTGTTCCATGCCGATCTCGGCGGCGTTTTCCACTTGGGAGACGCTGCCACCCAATACTTCGCACAGCGCGCCCGCCGCCATCGAACAGGCCACGCCTACTTCACCCTGGCAGCCGACTTCGGCGCCGGAAATCGAGGCGTTTTCCTTGTACAGAATGCCGATGGCAGCGGCGGTGAGCAGAAAACGCACCACGCCGTCTTCGTTCGCGCCGGGGATAAAGCGCATGTAGTAATGCAGTACGGCTGGCACGATCCCGGCCGCGCCGTTGGTCGGCGCCGTGACTACGCGCCCGCCGTTGGCGTTTTCTTCGTTGACTGCCAGGGCGTAAAGGTTGACCCAATCCAGCACCGACAACGGGTCGCGCAGCGCCGATTCCGGGTGCTTGCACAGCTGGCGATGCAGCGCAGCAGCGCGCCGCTTGACCTTCAAGCCACCCGGCAAAATCCCCTCATTGCGGCAGCCCGCGTCGACGCAGTCCTGCATCACTTGCCAGATTTTCAACAGGCCTGCGCGGGTCTCCGCTTCGGGGCGCCAGGCACTTTCATTGGTCAGCATCACCTGGCTGATGGACAACCCATAGGTAGTGCAATGACCGAGCAGGTCTTTGGCGTGTTTGAAGGGGAAGGTCAGCGGCGTGGCGTCTTCGACAATCCGGTCAGCGCCTGCGGCGTCCTCATCTACCACAAACCCGCCACCGACCGAGTAGTACTCGCGGCTGCGGATCTGGATGTTGGCGGCGTCAAAGGCACGAAAGATCATGCCGTTGGGGTGGTAGGTGAGGGGTTTGCGAATCATCGCCAAGTGTTCTTTCTCATTGAACGCAATGCTGTGTTCGCCGAGCAAATTCAGGCAGCCGTCCTTGCGCATCTGCGCCAGGCGCGTCGCCACGGTTTCGGTGTTGACGGTGTCCGGGTGTTCGCCTTCCAGTCCGAGCAGCACGGCCTTGTCGCTGCCGTGGCCTTTGCCGGTGGCGCCCAGCGATCCATAGAGTTCCACCTTGACGGTGGTGGTGGCGCTCAGCAGGTTGTCACGGCGCAAGCCCTCGACAAACCGGGCTGCGGCGCGCATCGGGCCGACGGTGTGGGAACTGGAGGGGCCGATGCCAATCTTGAACAGGTCGAACACGCTAAGGGACATGGTTGTTCTCCGGTTTCTTATTATGTGTGGGAGGTACTCGATTCAACTGTGGAAGAGGTGTGTGTGGGAGCCGGGCTTGCCCGCGATGCAGGCACCTCGGTCCATCTGGCAGACCGAGGTGAGGCTATCGCAGGCAAGCCAGCTCCCACACAAGCCAGCTTTCACATCTAATCGAGCACAGCCTCAGTTATGCGTAGCTCTCGATCGACGGGCATGCACACACTAGGTTGCGATCGCCAAACACGTTGTCGACCCGGCCAACCGGCGGCCAGTATTTGCCTTCGATCAACGAAGCCACCGGGTACACAGCCTGTTCACGGCTATACGGGTGTGTCCACTCGCCCACCAGCTCGGCTGCGGTGTGCGGCGCGTTCTTCAGCGGGTTGTCATCCTTGTCCAGGGTGCCGTTTTCCACGGCGCGGATTTCTTCGCGGATGGCGATCATGGCGTCGCAGAAGCGGTCCAGTTCTTCCTTGGATTCGCTCTCGGTCGGCTCGATCATCAACGTGCCCGCGACCGGGAACGACATGGTCGGCGCATGGAAGCCGAAGTCGATCAGGCGCTTGGCCACGTCATCTACGCTGATGCCGCTGCTGTCTTTGAGTGGGCGCAGGTCGAGGATGCATTCATGCGCTACCAGGCCGTTGCTGCCGGTGTAGAGCACGGGGTAGTGCTCCTCCAGACGACGGGAAATGTAGTTTGCATTCAGGATCGCCAGTTGCGAAGCGCGCTTGAGGCCCGCGCCGCCCATCATGCTGATGTACATCCAGGTGATCGGCAGAATGCTTGCGCTGCCGAACGGCGCCGCGCAGACCGCGCCTTCCTTGCGTTCCATGGCTGCGTGGCCTGGCAGGAACGGCGTGAGGTGCGACTTGACGCCAATCGGGCCGACGCCCGGGCCGCCACCGCCGTGGGGAATGCAGAAGGTCTTGTGCAGGTTCAGGTGGGACACGTCGCCGCCGAACTTGCCCGGTGCGCACAGGCCGACCATGGCGTTCATGTTGGCGCCGTCGATGTACACCTGGCCGCCGTTGTCGTGAATGATGCCGCAGATTTCGCGGATACCTTCTTCGAACACACCATGGGTGGACGGGTAGGTAATCATCAGCGCGGCGAGGTGGTCGCGGTGCTCGATGGCCTTGGCGCGCAGGTCTTCGATATCGACGTTGCCACGCGCATCGCAGGCGGTGACGACAACGCGCATGCCAGCCATGTTGGCGGTGGCAGGGTTGGTGCCGTGGGCCGACGATGGGATCAGGCAGATGTCGCGGCGTTCATCGCCACGGCTCTGGTGGTAAGCACGGATGGCCAACAGGCCCGCGTACTCGCCTTGGGAGCCGGCGTTCGGCTGCAGGGAGATTGCATCGTAACCGGTGGCCGCGCAGAGCATGGCTTCCAGGTCGGAGGTCAGCTCCAGGTAACCGGTGCTTTGCTCGGCCGGGGCGAAGGGGTGCAGGGCACCGAACTCGGCCCAGGTCACCGGGATCATTTCGCTGGCGGCGTTGAGCTTCATGGTGCACGAGCCCAGCGGGATCATGGTGCGGTCCAGCGCCAGGTCCTTGTCGGCCAGCTTGCGCAGGTAGCGCATCAGCTCGGTTTCCGAGTGATAACGGTTGAACACCGGGTGGCTGAGGACGGGCGAATGGCGCAGCAGTGCGGCCGGTAGGGCGCTGTCAACGTTGGCAGTGAAGGCTGGCAGCGGCTTGCCGTCGGCGAAGATGCTCCACAGCGTTTCGATATCCGCCTGGTTGGTGGTTTCGTCCACCGACACGCCAAGACGCTCAGCGTCCACCACACGCAGGTTGATGCGCTGGGCACGGGCCTTGTCGTGCAGGGCGGCGGTGTTGGCGCCGGTGTTGAGGGTAATGGTGTCGAAGAAGTTGGCTTGCTCGACTTTCAGGCCCAGGGCGGTCAAGCCCTTGGCCAGGATCGCGGTCAACTGGTGCACGCGCTGGGCGATCTGGGTCAGGCCTTTGGGGCCGTGGTACACGGCGTACATGCTGGCGATGTTGGCCAGTAGCACCTGGGCGGTGCAGATGTTGCTGGTGGCCTTTTCGCGGCGGATATGCTGCTCGCGGGTCTGCATCGCCAGGCGCAGGGCCGGCTTGCCGAAACGGTCGACGGACACACCTACCAGGCGGCCCGGCATGTCGCGCTTGAACGCATCCTTGGTGGAGAAGTACGCCGCGTGCGGGCCACCGAAGCCCAGCGGCACGCCGAAGCGTTGCGCGCTGCCGATGGCCACGTCGGCGCCGAATTCACCCGGTGGGGTCAGCAGGGTCAGGGCCAGCAGGTCAGCGGCTACCGCGACCAGTGCGTTGGCGGCGTGGAAGCGCTCGGTGAGCTCGCGGTAGTCGAACACGTCACCGTTGCTGGCTGGATATTGCAGCAGGGCGCCGAAAAACGGGGTGACGTCGTTCAGTTCGCGCTCATCGCCTACGACCACATCGATACCCAACGGCTCGGCACGGGTGCGCAGCACGTCGAGGGTTTGCGGGTGGCTGTGGATCGAGGCGAAGAAGGCATTGCTGCCCTTGTTCTTGCTCAGGCGTTTGCAGAAGGTCATGGCCTCGGCGGCAGCGGTGGCTTCGTCGAGCAGGGAGGCGTTGGCGATCGGCAGGCCGGTGAGGTCGCTGATCAGGGTCTGGAAATTCAGCAACGCTTCCAGGCGGCCTTGGGAAATCTCTGGCTGGTACGGCGTGTAGGCGGTGTACCAGGCCGGATTTTCCAGCAGGTTACGCAGGATCGGCGACGGCGTGTGGCAGTTGTAGTAGCCCTGGCCGATGTAGGTTTTGAACAATTGGTTCTTGCCGGCGATGGCCTTGATCCTGGCCAGGGCCTCGGCTTCGCTCAGGCCGTCTTCCAGGCCGAGCACGCTGGTGCCCTTGATGCTTTCCGGGATCACGCTGGCGCTCAGGGCTTCCAGGGAGTCGAAACCCAGGCTGGCCAGCATGTGCTGCTCGTCTTCCTGACGCGGGCCGATGTGGCGGGCGATAAATTCGTTGGCAGTGCTCAAGTTGATCGTCATGGCGCGCTCCTCAGGCTTCAGCGTTGGCTTTGATCAGGCGGTCGTACGCGTCCTGATCCAGCAGTTTAGCTACCGCCTCGGCGTCGGCCGGTTTAAAGCGGAAGAACCAACCTTCGCCCATCGGGTCTTCGTTGACCAGTTCCGGGTTGCCATCGAGTTTTTCGTTCACTTCGAGCACTTCACCGTCCAAAGGCATGTACACGCCGCTGGCGGCTTTTACGGACTCGACGGTAGACGCTTCGGCGCCCTTGTCGTAAGCCTGCAACTGCGGCAGTTGCACGAAAACCACATCACCCAGCGCGTTCTGCGCAAAAGCGGTGATCCCCACGGTGACGCTGCCGTCAGCTTCGGCGCGCAGCCATTCGTGATCTTCAGTGAAACGCAACTCGCTCATGGAAACTCCTCGGGGCCAGATTCGTCTGGTGGACGGGATTGGAATAATGGGGAGTTACTTAGCAATATCGCGGCCAAGCTTGTTAAAGCCTTTTAAATCAAGGGTTTAATAAAAAATGGTTATGACGATAGGGCATTTGGCTGTAGCGATTTCGCTACACTCCGACGCGCAGAAAAAAGCCTATGCGGATCAAAGCCTTGCATGGCGCGCAAAAAACAAGGTTGTAGCGATATCGTTCCGCTGTAGCGCTTTCAGTACAGCCGATGTCGTTCTCAGACCAACTTTTGCAATACGGTCCTGTGGGCGCTGGCTGGCCTGCGATGGCGGTCCATCAAACCCAAATGGGCCGGCTGACCCACCGCTATCGCAGGCCAGCCAGCTCCCCCATTGAGACTGCGTTTGTTCAGTCAGGGTTTGTTGGGAATGCCGTACTTGCGCAGGCGATGGGCAATCGCCGTGTGGGAAGTCTGCAAGCGGCTGGCCAGTTGGCGCGTCGAGGGGTAGCTGCTGTAGAGCTTTTCCAGCAGGCTGCGCTCGAAATCTTCCATGGCCTGTTCCAGGCTGTCGACTTCACCGTCGCCCTGGCGCGCTACTGACGTGCCGGCGATGTCGAGGTCGCCAATGTCCACCAGGCTGCTTTCACAGACGGCGGCGGCGCGGAAGATCACGTTTTGCAACTGGCGCACATTGCCCGGCCAGCGGTTGCCCAACAGCGCCGGGTAAGTGCCGGGCGCCAGGCGGCAGACCGGACGTTGGATCTGCGCACAAGCCTGCTGCATGAAATAGCGCGCCAGCAGCAGGATGTCCTGGCCGCGTTCGCGCAGCGGCGGTACTTCGACGTTGAGCACATTGAGGCGGTAGAACAAGTCTTCGCGAAAGGTGCCCTCGCTGACCATCTTTTCCAGGTCGCGGTGGGTGGCGCTGAGGATGCGCACATTGACCTTCACTTCACGGTCGCCACCGACGCGACGGAAGCTGCCGTCATTGAGAAAACGCAGCAGCTTGGCCTGCAGGTACGGGGACATCTCACCGATCTCATCCAGGAACACCGTGCCCTGGTTGGCCAACTCCATCAGCCCCGGCTTGCCGCCGCGTTGCGCGCCGGTAAAGGCGCCCGGTGCATAACCGAACAGTTCACTTTCGGCGAGGTTTTCCGGCAGCGCCGCGCAGTTCAATGCCAGAAAGGGCGCGCTGTGACGCGCGCTGATGGCGTGGCAGGCACGTGCCACCAGCTCCTTGCCGGTGCCGGTTTCGCCTTGAATCAATAGCGGTGCATCCAATGCCGCCACCCGCTGCGCGCGCGCCTTGAGCGTGCGGATGACGGGGGATTCGCCGAGCAGCGCATCAAACCCTTCGGCATGGTCGTGGTGCAGCGCCGACAGTTGTTCGCCGATACGGTTGGGTTGGTAGAGGGTGAGCAGGGCACCGGCGTCGGTGATCGGCGTGGCGTCCAGCAGCAAGGTCTGGCCGTTGACGCTGATCTCACGCAGCGGCAGGCGAAAGCCGTGTTCCAGCAACGTGTCCAGCAGCGTCGGGTCGTTGAACAGCTCGCTGATGCTTTCCCCGGCCGGTTCGCGGCCATACAGGGCGATCAGTGCCGGGTTGGCCAACAGAATCTTGCCGGCGCTATCCAGGGCCAGCACCGGGTCGGTCATGGCGGCCAGCAGGGCATCGAGTTGCAGGTGGCGGCGTTGACCGGGGAGGATATCCACCACCGTGACCGCCTGTACGCCGTGCACGCGGAAGAGGGCGTCGCGCAGCGCTTCCAGCACCTCAGCGCTCAGGGTCGGCGCATCGATGTAGACATTAGGCGGCACCATTTCCACCGCATCCAGGTTGAGATTACGCCCACCGAGCAAGGCCAGGACTTCCTGGGTGATGCCGACGCGGTCGATGAAGCTGACGTGGATACGCATGGGGCGGATCTTGATTCTGGAGTGCGGAGGGTGGCCAGTATGCCTTGGAGATGATGGAGATCAAAATGTGGGAGCAAGCCAGTCAGCTCCCACAGGGGATTTGCGGTGTTGTTACTCCAGGTGCTCGGGCTTGACTGGATCACCCGGCTTCACATCCAGCTGATGCCGCACATCCTCGAACATCAAGTCGTACTGCTTGTGCATCGAGCCGTTCAACACCGCGGTCTTGGGCATTCCATACTTCTGCGCAATATTCATCGCATGCCGCGCAAAGTCGAACGCCTGGTCCTTGGGCAGGAAGAACGCTTCCTTGAGGTCCTTGCCCTGCACCGAGCCATGCAGCGTGAACAGCATCCCCTTGCCTTCCTTGGGGTCCTGGCTGACTTCATACTCGATGCACAGGTTGTAGCTGTAGTCCTGGGCATTCAGCGCGTGACGTTCAACGTGCAAGTGACCGGGTTCAAAGGTGGCCATAGGCGTCTCTCCTCTACTTCACAGATAGGTGATGCCAGGTTTTGCCGTGCTGATGCGTGTACCGGCGCTGCCCTGGACGATGGCTTCGATGTCCGAGAGTGAACCGATGACGGCGGTTTTGCCAGTCTGGCGGGCGAACTCGCAGGCGGCTTGCACCTTGGGCCCCATGGAACCGGCGGCGAAGCCGAGTTTTTCCATTTCGTCAGGGTGGGCCTGGCCGATGGCTTTTTGGGTCGGCTTGCCGTAGTCGATGAAAGCGGCGTTGACATCGGTGGCGATCACCAGCAAGTCGGCGTCCAGTTGCGCAGCCAGCAAGGATGAGCAGAGGTCTTTGTCGATCACCGCTTCGATGCCTTGGAGCTTGCCGTCTTCGCCGTACATTGTCGGGATGCCGCCACCGCCCGCACAGATCACGATGGCGCTTTTTTCCAGTAGCCACTTGATCGGGCGGATTTCAAAGATACGTTTCGGCCGTGGGCTGGCGACCACACGGCGGTATTTATCGCCGTCTGGTGCAATTGCCCAGCCTTTCTCGGCGGCGAGCTTTTGCGCTTCGTCCTTGGAATACACTGGGCCGATGGGCTTGGTCGGGTTCTGGAACGCTGGGTCCTTGGCGTCGACTTCCACCTGGGTGAGCAAGGTGGCGAACGGCACTTCGAAGTCCAATAGATTGCCCAGCTCCTGCTCGATGATGTAGCCGATCATGCCTTCGGTCTCGGCGCCGAGCACGTCCAGCGGGTAGGGCGAAACCTGGGTGTAGGCCGCCGCCTGCAATGACAGCAGGCCGACTTGCGGGCCATTGCCGTGGGCGATCACCAGCTCGTTGCCGGTATGGATCTTGGCGATCTGCTCGGTGGCGATGCGAATATTGGCGCGTTGGTTGTCCGCCGTCATGGGTTCACCACGGCGGAGCAGGGCGTTGCCGCCCAGGGCTACGACGATGCGCATACAGAGTGTCCTTCTGAAAGTTCTGATGAAGGAACGCGGTCAATGTGGGAGCTGGCTTGCCTGCGATAGCATCACCGCGGTCTGCTTGATAGACCGAGGTGCCTGCATCGCGGGCAAGCCCGGCTCCCACATTTGTCCTCATTGCCAACTTAAGGGTTAGATATCCGCCAACGCCGACACCAGAATCGCCTTGATGGTATGCATGCGGTTCTCCGCCTGCTCAAACGCAATGTTGGCCGGCGATTCAAACACCTCTTCAGTCACTTCCACGCCATTGGCCAGGTTCGGATAGCGCGCGGCGATGTCCTTGCCGACCTTGGTTTCGCTGTTGTGGAACGCCGGCAGGCAGTGCATGAACTTCACGCGTGGGTTGCCCGAGGCTTTCATCATCTTGGCGTTGACTTGGTACGGCAGCAGTTGCTCGATGCGCTCGTCCCACGCTTCCACCGGCTCACCCATCGACACCCAGATATCGGTGTGGATGAAGTCCACGCCTTTCACGGCTTCTTTCGGGTCTTCGGTGATGGTGATGCGTGCGCCGCTTTCTTCGGCGAACGCCTGGCATTGCTTGATGAAATCTTCGTGCGGCCACAGGGCTTTCGGCGCACCGATGCGCACGTCCATGCCCAGCTTGGCGCCGATCATCAGCAGCGAGTTGCCCATGTTGTAACGGGCATCGCCGAGGTAGGCGTAGCTGATGTCATGCAGCGGCTTGTCGCTGTGTTCGCGCATGGTCAGGGTGTCGGCGATCATTTGCGTCGGGTGGAATTCGGCGGTGAGTCCGTTGAACACCGGCACGCCGGCGAATTTGGCCAGCTCTTCGACGATTTCCTGCTCGAAGCCACGGTACTCAATGGCATCGAACATGCGCCCGAGCACCCGGGCGGTGTCTTTCATGCTTTCTTTGTGGCCGATCTGCGATGAAACCGGATCGATATAGGTGACGTGGGCACCCTGGTCATGGGCTGCGACTTCGAAAGCGCAACGGGTGCGGGTCGAGGTTTTTTCGAAGATCAGCGCGATGTTCTTGCCTTTCAGGTGCGCACGCTCGGTGCCGGTGTATTTGGCGCGTTTGAGGTCTCGGGACAGGTCCAGCAGGTAGTTGAGCTCGCGGGTGGTGTGGTGCATCAGCGAGAGCAGGCTGCGGTTGCGCATGTTGAAAGCCATGATGGATCTCCTTAATAGTCGATTGGGTCGCGGATGATCGGGCAGGTCATGCAGTGGCCGCCGCCACGGCCGCGGCCGAGTTCACCGGCGCTGATGGTGATGACTTCCACACCGGCCTTGCGCAGCAAGGTGTTGGTGTAGGTGTTGCGGTCGTAACCGATCACCACGCCAGGCTCCACGGCGACCACGTTGTTGCCGTCGTCCCACTGCTCGCGTTCGGCGGCGAAGCTGTTGCCACCGGTTTCAACCACACGCAGGGCCTTGAGGTTGAGCGCTGCGGCTACGGTCTCAAGGAAGTTGGTTTTCTCGCGTTGGATATCGATACCGTGCGGCTTGCTTTCGTCAGGGCGCAGGGTGAAGGGGACGATTTGGTTGACCACTTCGGGGAAGATGGTGACCAGGTCGCGGTCGCAGAAGCTGAACACGGTATCCAGGTGCATCGCCGCGCGGGATTTCGGCAGACCGGCAACGATCACGCGTTCCACGGCTTTGTTTTTGAACAAGTTGCGCGCCAATTGGCCGATGGCTTGGTGGGACGAGCGTTCGCCCATACCGATCAAGACCACGCCGTTACCAATGGGCATCACGTCGCCGCCTTCCAGCGTGGCGGCACCGTGTTCCTGGTCGGGGTCGCCGTACCAGATCTGGAAGTCCGCGTGGGTGAACTCAGGGTGGAATTTATAGATGGCGCTGGCCAACAGGGTTTCCTGGCGTCGCGCCGGCCAGTACATCGGGTTCAGCGTCACGCCGCCGTAGATCCAGCAGGTGGTGTCACGGGTGAACTGAGTGTTGGGCAGCGGGGGCAGGATGAAACTGGCGTGGCCGAGGAAGTCGCGGAACATCTCGATGGTCTTGCCACCAAAGCTGCTCGGCAGGTCATCCGCCGATACGCCGCCGATCAGGAACTCAGCGATCTTGCGCGGCTCCAGACTGCGCAGCCACGAGCTGACTTCATCGACCAGGCCCAGGCCGACCGTGTTGGAGGTGATCTTGCGCGCCAGGATCCAGTCGAGCGCTTCAGGGTTGGCAACGATGTCGGTCAGCAGGTTGTGCATTTCCAGCACATCAATGTCCCGCTCGCGCATCTTGGTCACGAAGTCGAAATGGTCGCGCTTGGCCTGGGCCACCCACAACACGTCATCGAACAGCAGTTCATCGCAGTTGTTGGGCGTCAGTCGTTGATGGGCCAAGCCTGGGGAGCACACCATGACTTTGCGCAGTTTGCCGGCTTCGGAATGTACGCCGTACTTTACTTTTTCCGTGGTCATTACAGATCCTCCAAGGAACAACAGTTTCTTTGGGTAAAAAGCTACAAGGTCAAAAAGCCGTCGTAGAGCCCATACGCCGCCACCAGGGCGCCAATGACCACTGCGGCGAAAATCAGCTTCTCGACGAGGGTGAAAATCGGTTTGCCCAGTTCACGCTTGGCCTTGGCGAACAGGATCGCGCCGGGGGCGTAGAGCAGGGCGGAGAGCAGCAGGTATTTGGTGCCGCCGGCGTAGAGCAGCCAGATCGCGTAGATCAGGGCGACCGCGCCAATGAACAGGTCTTTCTTGCGTTCGGCCAGGGCGTTTTCGTAGGTTTCGCCACGCACCGCCAGCAGCAGGGCGTAGGCCGCCGACCACAGGTAAGGCACCAGGATCATCGAGGTGGCGAGGTAGATCAGCGACAGGTAGGTGCTGGCGGAAAACAGTGTGATCACCAGGAAAATCTGCACCATCGCGTTGGTCAGCCAAAGGGCATTGACCGGCACGTGGTTGGCGTTTTCCTTACGCAGGAACTCCGGCATGGTGTGGTCCTTGGCAGCGGCGAACATGATCTCCGCACACAGCAGCACCCATGACAGCAACGCCCCGAGCAGCGAGATGATCAAGCCGACGCTGATCAGTACCGCGCCCCAGTGGCCCACCACATGCTCCAGCACGGCGGCCATCGACGGGTTCTGCAGCTTGGCCAGTTCTGGCTGAGTCATGATCCCCAGCGACAGTACGTTCACCAGCATCAGGAACAGCAACACGGTGATAAAACCAATCACGGTAGCCTTGCCCACGTCGGAGCGTTTTTCCGCACGGGAGGAGAAGATGCTTGCGCCTTCGATGCCGATGAACACCCACACGGTGACCAGCATCATGTTGCGCACCTGGTTCATCACACTGCCCAGGTCAGGGTTTTTCACGCCCCAGATGTCTGCGGTGAAGATGTCCAGCTTGAACGCGAACACTGCGATCAACACGAACAGCACCAGCGGCACGATCTTGGCGACGGTGGTCACCAGGTTGATGAACGCCGCTTCCTTGATCCCGCGCAGCACCAGGAAATGCACGGCCCACAGCAGTACCGACGCACCGATCACTGCGGCCGGCGTGTTGCCTTCGCCAAAGATCGGAAAAAAGTAGCCGAGGGTGCTGAACAGCAACACGAAGTAACCGACGTTGCCCAGCCAGGCGCTGATCCAGTAGCCCCACGCGGAGGAGAAACCCATGTAGTCGCCAAAACCGGCCTTGGCGTAGGCGTACACCCCGCCGTCGAGGTCGGGCTTGCGGTTGGCAAGAGTTTGAAAGACAAACGCGAGGGTCAGCATGCCGATGGCGGTAATCACCCAACCAATCAACACCGCACCGACATCGGCGCTGGCGGCCATGTTTTGCGGCAGTGAGAAGATCCCGCCACCAATCATTGAACCGACGACAAGTGCAACCAGTGCGCCTAATCGAAGTTTTCCGGGAGATTCAGACATCGCATAACTCCAATGCAGGAGAAGAGAGGCCGCAGAATAATGCCGTGCGCTAATCAATCATCTGACTCAGATCACTTCATTGGCAGATACCTGTGTGAATTAATAACTTGAGGTTGAAAGCTTCAGGCACGAATTTTCCGCGCAAAGCCGCTTCCCAGAGCGATCCCTGCGTTTTGATTAATCATTTAGTGCTGCCTATGGGCGTTTGAAGCTAGACCGTTTTCTCGAATGTGCAAACTTTGCGAAAATGCGACAGCAAGTAGCGTGGAAGCGACAAGGTAGTCGCCGTATTTAAATTATAAGTAAGCCTAAACTATACAAGCTGTCATGCCGTTGGGTTATGAGCGTAGCGTTTTTATCGCAGTCTCTAATAAACGATACACTGGCTGAGTTAATTAGTTGAGTGCACGGTTGTTAGCTCGAATTATTATTTATTCAGGAGTGTTCATGTCCCAACCGGCCCAAAAACTTCGACTCAGTGCTTTGATTGCCTTGGTAGTGGGCTCGATGATCGGCGGCGGGATCTTCTCCCTACCGCAGAACATGGCCGCGCGCGCCGAGGTAGGTGCCGTATTGATCGGCTGGGCGATCACCGCCGTCGGCATGCTGACCCTTGCGTTTGTGTTCCAGACCCTGGCCAATCGCAAACCCGATCTGGACTCGGGGGTGTATGCCTACGCCAAGGCGGGTTTCGGCGACTATATGGGCTTCTCCTCCGCATGGGGCTATTGGATCAGCGCATGGATGGGCAACGTCGGTTACTTCGTGTTGCTGTTCAGCACCCTCGGTTACTTTTTTCCGGTGTTTGGCCAGGGCAACACACCAGTGGCCATCGGCTGTGCGTCGTTGCTGCTGTGGGGCGTACATTTCCTGGTAATGCGCGGGATCAAGGAGGCGGCCCTCATCAACCAGATCACCACGGTGGCCAAGATCGTGCCGTTGCTGATGTTCATCGTGATCGCCGCCGTAGCGTTCAAGGCGGATATTTTCACCCGGGACATCTGGGGCCTGGGTAATCCGGGCATCGGCAATGTGGTGGACCAGGTGCGCAACATGATGCTGGTCACCGTGTTTGTGTTTATCGGCATCGAGGGCGCCAGCGTGTATTCGGCGCGCGCCGAGAAACGCTCGGACGTGGGCCGCGCCACGCTGATCGGCTTTCTTGGCGTGTTGGCGTTGCTGGTGCTGGTGAATGTGCTGTCCCTGGGGATCATGAGCCAGCCGGAGCTCGCGCAGTTGCAAAACCCGTCCCTGGCCGGTGTGCTGGAGCATATCGTCGGGCCCTGGGGCGCGATGGCAATCAGCATTGGCCTGGCGGTGTCACTGCTCGGCGCCTTACTGTCCTGGGCGCTGCTCTGCGCGGAAATTCTCTACGCCACCGCCCATGACAAGACCATGCCGGCCTTTCTGAAAAAGGAAAACGCCAACCAGGTGCCGGTCAACGCGTTGTGGCTGACCAATGTGATGATCCAGGCCTTCCTGGTGATTACACTGTTTTCCCACAGCACCTACACCACCCTGATTTACCTGGCCTCGTCGATGATTCTGGTGCCGTACCTGTGGTCGGCGGCGTATGCGGTGTTGTTGAGCGGGCGTGGCGAAACCTATGAGGGCGCTCACGGCCAGCGCATGAAAGACTTGCTGGTGGGCCTGATCGCCCTCGGCTATGCGGTGTGGCTGCTCTACGCTGGCGGCTTGAAGTACCTGCTGCTGTCGGCGCTGCTGTATGCACCGGGCGTGATCCTGTTTGCCCTCGCCAAGCGTGAGCAGGGCCAGCCTCTGTTTACCCACCTGGAAAAAGGCATTTTCAGCTGCGTGATCGCGGGCGCCGGGTTGGCGGCGTATGGGCTGTATAGCGGAGTGCTGTCGCTGTGAGACTGGCGTATCAGCCGCCTTATGACTGGGCGGCGATGGTGGGTTTTCTATCGGCGCGCGCTATCGCTGGGATGGAGACGGTCGAAGCTGGCATGTACCGGCGCAGTATCAGCGTGAGCGGCCAGCACGGCTGGCTCAGCGTGGTACCGGGGGCTGGCGATTGGTTGGACGTGGCGGTGGAGTTTCCAGAGGGTTCGGCGCTGCCTGAGATCGAACGGCGCCTGCGCAAGCTGTTTGATCTGGATGCCCAGCCTCAGTTGATCAACGCGCAATTGGCGACGGACCCGTTGATGGCGCAGTTGGTGGCGGCGCGTCCCGGCCTGCGCGTGCCGGGCACTTGGGATGGCCTGGAACTGGCGATTCGGGCAGTGCTGGGCCAGCAGATCACGGTAGTGGCCGCGATTCGTTTGGCGGGCAAGCTGGTGGCGCAATACGGTCAGCCGCTGCAAACACCGTATGCGGGTATCACGCATGTTTTTCCCACGCCCGAGGTATTGGCGGCTGCGGACCTGGCGACCTTGGGCATGCCCAAGGCGCGTGGGCGCACGTTGTCGGGTGTCGCACAGGCGTTGCTGGATGATCCTGAAGTGTTCGAACCCAAGGCCAGCCTCAAGGAAGGCGTGGCACGGCTGGTGGCTTTACCGGGGATTGGCGATTGGACGGCGCAGTACATCGCAATGCGCCAGATGCGTGAGGCGGATGCGTTTGCGACGGGGGATATCGGGCTGATTAATGCGCTGGCAGCGTTGGCGGGTGGGCCGGTTTCGGCGCGGCAGTTGTCGGCGCGGGCCGAGGCTTGGCGGCCGCTCAGGGCTTATGCGGCGCAGCATTTGTGGACGTCGTTGCAGCGGTCAGATTGATAGTGTCTGTACGGGCCTTATAGCAGGCAAGCCAGCGCCCACAGTTGGAATGCGGTCAAGTGTGGGCGCTGGCTTGCCTGCGATAGCGCAGGTCAGATCACCACTGCGGCCGGTGCGACCCCAATTCCCCAGCCGGCAAATCCCACTGCAACGGCGTGCCGCTGATGGTCAGCGGCGCCAACAACCGATGGGCCTGGCCCCAGGTTGTTTGCTCCATCACCAAACCCTGATCCCCTGGCTCTTCAGTGCGCAACCCCGGTTGCTCCGGCACCTGTCCCGCCTCCACCAATAACTTCGCCGTACGTGCCAACGACAACCGCGCCGAACCGCCGCGCCCGGTTTTCAACCGTTCGCTCAATGCCTGAATCGCACTGGCCGCCATCAAATACCCGGTCGCGTGATCCAGCGCCTGCAACGGCAGCGGCACCGGTTTATCCGATTGTTTCCAGGCCATGCCCGCGTCGGCAATCCCGCTGCTCATTTGCACCAGGCTGTCGAAACCCCGGCGATTTCGCCACGGGCCGCTCCAGCCGTAGGCGTTGAGACTCACGTCGATCAGGCCGGGGGTGAGGGTTTGCAGTTCGTTGGCGGTGTAACCCAATTGCTCCAAGGCGTCGGCACGGTAGCCGTGGAACAGAATGTCGGCCTCCTTGAGCAGGCTTTCGAAAATCCGACGGCCTTCTGGGGTCTTCAAGTCGAGACGGGCACAGCGTTTGCCGAGGGTCATTTCCGGTACTACGCCGGGTTCGTTCCAGGTCGGCGAGTCGATACGCAGCACGTCGGCGCCCAGGCCCGCGAGAAAACGACTGGCCACGGGGCCGGCCAGCACGCGAGTCAGGTCCAGCACCTTGATGCCCGCGAGTGGCCGCGTCACCGAGCCGAGCCAGGGTTTGTCGGCGTCGGGTTCAAAGGTCTGGCGCTGCACCAGGTCTTCAGCATTCACCGCCAACCCTTGCGGGTGCACTTGCCAGGCCTGCCAGGCACGCATCTGCGCCGCACAGCCACCTTCATCGACAATCGCCTGTTCCAGTTCAGCGGCGCTCCATGGGGCAACGCGGGCAGCCATCTCGGCACGGTCAGTGACTTTGCCTAACACCCGCTCGGCGGCGCCTCGGTGATGGGGGGCGTTGGTGTGCAGGCGAATCCAGCCATCGGCGCTGGCATAGTCACCGGCTACCGGATCCCACAGCGGCGGCACTTGCCAGCCCACCGGGCGAATCGAGGATGAAAACCAGAAAGAGGCGAGGCGCCGGTCCACGCTGACGCCGGGCAAGCGCCCGGTCTGTTGCTGGATCAACTGGGCCAAGGCCTGGCCGGCAGCGCCGATACTGGCGCTGGCCAGTTCGGTCACGGCGAAAGTCGAGGGCAGGGCGCCGGCTTCGGTAAAGGTCAGGGGCGTTTGCGGCAGGTCGAGTGCAGCTTGGATGGGAGTCAGCAGGTCAGTCATCGAAGGCCCTCCGTAAGAGAAGGGCCACTATAAGAGATGATCAGCCCGGTGTGACAACCCCAGGCACCAACGGCAGGTCGATGCTGGCGATAAAACCACCCTCTGCAGGGTTGGCCAGGATCAGGCTGCCACCGTGGCGTTCGGCGGCGCGACGGGCAATCGCCAGGCCCAGGCCGTGGCCTTGTGCTGTTTGGCCGGGAGCGCGATAGAACGGTTCGCCCAACTGGCTCAAGTGTTCGGCTTCAACGCCTGGGCCGTGGTCGCGCACGCTGATCAGGATGCGCTCGCCCAGGCGCTGGGCCTGCAACTCGATCGGCAATCCCGGCGGGTTAAAGCGCTGTGCATTGCGCAGCAAGTTATCCACAGCACGTTCGATCATGGTCGGCCACCCCTTGAGGTGCAGGTCGGTGTGAGTGATCAGTTTCACTGCTTGGTCCGGCGCGCTAAGTTGCGCGTCTTTCTGCAGGGTCTTGAGCAGCGGGTTGAGGTCGATGTCTTCGGCGCTGGCATTGTCGGCGTCGACACGGGCCAATACCAGGATTTCGCTGATCAGCGCTTCCAGTCGATCGCATTCGCGGGTCAGGCGTGGCCAGAGTTTTTCCCGCTCTTCGGGGTTGGCGCGTTCGGCCAAGGCCAGGGCGATTCGCAAGCGGGCCAGGGGCGAGCGCAGTTCGTGGGACACGTCCCGCAGCAATTGGCGCTGACTGCCGATCAGGCTTTGCAGGCGCGCGCCCATGCGGTTGAAGTCGGTGGCCAACACGCCGAACTCATCGCGCCGGTTAGCCAGTTGCGCCAAGCTGTTTTGCTGGTAGGTGGCCTGGCCGAGGTCATGCACTGCACCGCGCAGACGGCTGAGCGGGCGAGTGATGGACAACGTCACCAGCAGGCTGAACAGGGTCAGCACTACCAGCGCAATTGCCAGTGCACTCAACGGCCACGTCAGGCTACTGCGGTGCCATTCGTCCAGTTCCGGGTGCGGGATGCGGTAGATCAACAGGTAGGTGTCGCCGGTTTTTGCACTGGTGTATTCGGCGGTCAGGCGGCGCCAGGGCAGATGGCCGTCCTGGCTGTCATTCTGGCGAGCTTCGAAGGCGGCGGCGCGACGTGGGAAAGTACCGCGCACCACCGGGTCGCCGCTTTCGTTGAGCACTTGCACGTCGATGTGGTACTGGCGTTTGCGCTGCTGCAGCAGATCCTGCGCAGCGACCTCACCCTGGGCTTCGTAGCGTTGGGTCCACTCTTGCGCCAGGTTATTGAGGCCGGGGTGACGGCTGAGAATCCAGGCATCTTGATTGAGCATGTGCCCAATCAGGATCGACAACCCGGCAACCAGGGCGATGGCCAGCCAGAAACTGGCCAGGATGCGCCAGAACAGTGAACGCACAGGAAACCCTCAAACAGGAAAAGCCCAGTGGCGCAGGCCACTGGGCTGGGAACGTTAATGGGAGGGCATTATTGCGCTTTTTGCGGCTGTTGCGCTTTCCAGGCTTGGAATTCCTTCCATTCGGCACGACGCTGTTCTTGCTTCTTGACGATCTCGTCGAACTTTTTCTGCTGGTCAGGCTTGAGTACCGCGCGGATATCGGCCTGGGTTTTCTGCTTGCCGGCGGCGATTTCGTCCTGCATGGCTTTCTGGTCAGCGGCTGGCAGTTTGTCCAAGTACTTCTTGGTCAAGTCTTTGCGAGCGTGCCATTGGTCGCCCATCAGTTTGCCGATCTGCTGGCGCTGTTCCTTGCTCAGGTCCAGTTGGCTGAAGGGGCCGCCTTTGCCACGCGGACCGTGTTCACCGCCGTGGCCCGGGCCACCCATCATGTGACCTTCCGGGCCACCCATCGGGCCTGGGCCTTCTGGCATTGCTGCCATGGCAACGGTCGGCAGGGCAGCGGCGAACATCAAAGCGATAAGGGTCTTGCGCATGGTGATTCTCCTGTCTCTATTCCGGTGAGTCCGGATGTGAGTAGATTACGGAGATCAAGGTCAGCCGCCGTCAGGAGAGGGTAAAGGTTTGGTAAGGGGGAGGGGGCAGCTGCAAGTCTTTAGCTGCAAGCGGCAAGTAAGAGCTTTTCGCTTGCAGCTGCTTTAAAGACTGTAATAGTAACCACGGCTACGCAATGCCACGATCCGCGGCCGGCCATCCGGGTGCGGGCCGATCTTTTTGCGCAGGTTGCTGACGTGCATGTCCAGGCTGCGATCGTAAAGGGTCAACTTGCGGCCCAGGGCGATCTGCGCCAGTTCCTGTTTGTCCAGTGGCTCGCCGGGCTGGCGTAGCAGGGCTTCCAGCAGACGACTTTCGGAGACGGTGAGGGTGAATTCCTGTTCATCGATGCTGACCACGCCGCGCACCGGGCTGAAGCACAAGTCGCCCAGTTCCAGCTGTGAGGACACGGCGGCCGGGTGGCTGCGGCGCAGCACGGCGCGCAGGCGAGCGGTAAGCTCGCGGGGGTCGCAGGGCTTGGCCAGGTAATCGTCGGCGCCCAGTTCCAGGCCGAGGATGCGGTCCAGGGGTTCGCCGCGGGCCGAGAGCATCAGCACCGGCAGCTCCGGGTGGTCGTTGCGCAATTGCTTGAGCAGCTCCAGCCCGCTGCCGTCGGGCAGCATCACGTCGAGCACCACCGCCGCCGGGGCGCTGTCGGCCAAGGCTTTGCGGGCGCTCAAGCCGTCATGGCAGGCGCGCACCTGGAAGCCTTCCTGGCTCAGCCAACGGGTCAGCAGCTCGCAGAGCTCCTGGTCATCATCTATCAGTAACAGCTCGCTCATGACTCACTCAATTTAGCCATTGTCGACGGCGACGGTGCCCACCGCTGGCGAAGATCCCGCACAGCAGGGCGATCAGAGCGACGGCCCCGCCGGTGACAAACCATTGCTGTTGCTCGGTCAGCCAGCGGGTCAAGGCGCCGCCCTGTGAATCTTTGAGTTGCTGGGCCAGGCGTTGATTCTCTTGGCGAAGGCGACTCAATTGGGCGCTTTCGCGGGAGGCCTCCGCACTTTGCAGCTGCTTGCCCAGTTCTTCACGCTGGCGTTCGCTTTCTTTCAAACGTTGCTGCAACTCGGTGATCTGGGCGCCGGCACTCAAGGACAGGGGCGTGGAACTGCCGGTGTTCGAGGTTTCTTCAGCGTGGGCCGTAGCCCCGATCATTAACACTGCCAACAGACACAACTGACGTAAGCGCATCGGAACTCCTGATTCCACACGAATATTCAGAACGTTGTCGGCAGGTTACTCAGAATAATGAGCAATTAGGAGCGCGCCGAACTGAAATGGTTCGGCGCGACCTGAGTCAAGGCAGGACTTGCTTGAACGGCTTGATCACGACGTCAGCGTAAACGCCTGCTGCAACGTAAGGATCGGCCTTGGCCCAAGCCTGGGCATCGGCCAGGGAGGCGAACTCGGCGACGATCAGGCTACCGGTGAAACCGGCATCGCCTGGGTCATTGCTGTCCACCGCCGGATGCGGGCCAGCCAATACGATACGGCCTTCGGCTTGCAGCTGTTTGAGGCGCTCGACGTGCGCCGGGCGCACGGAAAGGCGCTTTTCCAGCGAGTTGGCAACGTCGGTAGCAATGATGGCGTAGAGCATGTCAGTCCTCGGTTTTTGGCGTGGTAGGGTCGGTGTCATGCAGATGGCGCGACAGGTAAATACCCTGGGCAACCAGGAACAGCACGGTCATGCCAAGGCTGCCGAAGACTTTGAAGTCGACCCAGTAGTCCTGGAAGGTGAACGCCACGAACAGGTTGGCGGCGCCGCAGAACAGGAAAAACACGATCCAGGCGATGTTCAGGCGCACCCACACCGGCTCTGGCAGGGTCAGGGCATGCCCCATGACCCGCTTGATCAGCAGGCGGTCACCGATGAAATGGCTGCCGATAAACGCCAGGGCGAACAGCCAGTTCACCACCGGGGCTTTCCATTTAAGGAAGGTTTCGCTGTGAAAGGCCAGGGTCAGGCTGCCGAAGACCAGGCACGCAACCAGGGTCAGCCATTGGCTTTTTTCCAGTTTGCGCTGGGAGATGAAGAGGGCGCCGTAGACCACGAGTGAGCTGATGATGAGCACGGCGGTGGCGCTGTAGATGCCCCCGAACGTCAGCTCATGGCCGGCCAGATCAATGACCCTGGGGTCGAGTTTGTAAACGATGAAAAACAGCAACAGCGGGATGAAGTCGATGAATTGTTTCACAGTAAGAGCCAGAAGCTGGATGTGGCGGCATAATAACAAACATCCTTGGTAGCGAAAGCGCCAGCTGACTTGAGGTTACAAAGCCCCGTGAATGTTGATTTGCACTGCCACAGCACGGCCTCCGACGGCGCCCTGGCGCCTGCGGTACTGGTTGCGCGTGCGTTTGAAAAAGGCGTGCGAGTCCTTTCGTTGACCGACCACGACACCCTCGAAGGGCTGGACGAAGCCCGCGAAACCGCGCAGGCGCTGGGCATGCAGCTGGTCAACGGTGTGGAATTGTCCTGCACCTGGGGCGGCGCCACCATTCATGTGCTTGGCTACGGGTTTGATCAGAAAGCCCCGGCATTGGTGCAGTCCATCGCTAATTTGCACGATGGCCGTTGGCTGCGGTCAGAAGAAATAAGCCGCAAACTCAGCCTTAAAGGCATGCCCAATGCCCTCGACGGCGCCCGCGCCATCCAGCAGCAACTGGGCGACAGCGGCAACGCACCGGCCCGGCCGCATTTTGCCGACTGGATGGTACGTGAAGGTTTTGTTAAAGACCGTGCCGAAGCCTTTCGCAAATGGCTGGGCGCCGGCAAGTTGGGGGATGTGAAGTTGCATTGGCCGACCTTGGAAGACACCGTCGAGACCCTGCGCGCCTCCGGGGCCTGGGTCAGCCTGGCGCACCCTTGGCATTACGATTTCACCCGCAGTAAGCGCCGCAAGCTGATCAGCGACTATATTGGTGCGGGTGGCCACGCGATTGAAGTGGTCAACGGGCATCAACCCGCCGAACAGGTGGGCAGCCTGGCGATTCTTGCTCGCGAATTTGGTCTGCTGGTCAGCGCCGGCAGTGACTTTCATGGCCCAGGCGGCTGGTCCGAGATCGGCGAGTATCGCCAGGTCCCGGAGGACTTGCCGCTCTTGTGGGGGCGATTCAAGCATGACCCCATTATTGCCACCGTCTGAACAGGTAGAACACGTGAGTCAATTTTTCCAGATTCATCCGGAAAACCCCCAGGCGCGCCTGATTAAACAGGCCGTCGAGATCATTCGCGCCGGCGGCGTGGTGATCTACCCGACGGATTCGTCCTACGCTATTGGTTGCCAGATCGGCGACAAGGGCGCGGTAGAGCGTGTAAGGCGACTGCGTGACCTGGACAAGAACCACAACTTTGCGCTGATCTGCAGCGACTTGTCCCAACTAGGGCTGTTCGCCAAGGTCGACACCGGCACCTTCCGCCTGCTCAAGGCTCACACGCCGGGCCCCTACACGTTCATTCTCAACGCCACCCGTGAAGTGCCGCGCCTGCTGCTGCACCCGAAGAAACGCACCATCGGTCTGCGCGTGCCGGAGCATCCGATTGCCCTGGCGCTGCTGGCCGAGCTGGGTGAGCCACTGATGAGCGTGTCGTTGATCATGCCCGGCGACAGCGAACCGCTGGAAGACCCGTACGAAATGCGCCAGCTCCTGGAAAAACAGGTGGACCTGATCATCGACGGTGGCTTCGGGGGTGGCAAAGCCTCTACGGTGATCAACCTGGCCGACGGCGAACCGGAGGTAATCCGTGTGGGGTGCGGTGACCCGGCTCCGTTTATGGTTGAGGCCTGAATGTCGTCTGTGGAAACCGTCGACAGCCAGGCCGGCGCCCAGCAGGAACTGCCATTTGCAATGGTGTATGGCCAGGCCGTGCTGGAAATGCCGCTGGACTTGTACATCCCGCCGGACGCCCTGGAAGTCTTCCTTGAAGCCTTCGAAGGCCCGCTGGACTTGCTGCTCTACCTGATCCGCAAGCAGAACATCAACATCCTCGACATCCCGGTGGCGGAAATCACCCGTCAGTACATGGGCTATGTCGAGTTGATGCAGTCGGTGCGCCTGGAACTGGCCGCCGAGTACCTGGTGATGGCCGCCATGCTTGCCGAGATCAAGTCGCGCATGCTGCTGCCGCGCTCGGAGACGGTTGAGGCCGAAGAAGACGACCCGCGCGCCGAACTGATCCGTCGCCTGCAAGAATACGAGCGCTTCAAGGCGGCCGCCGAAGGCATCGATGGCTTGAGCCGGGTCGGCCGTGACGTGGTGGTGCCCAAACTCGACGCGCCCGAGGCCCGTGCGCGCAAGTTGTTGCCGGACGTGAGCCTGGAAGAATTATTGATGTCCATGGCCGAGGTATTGCGCCGTGGGGATATGTTTGAAAGCCACCAGGTCAGCCGCGAAGCGTTGTCGACCCGCGAGCGCATGAGTGATGTGCTGGATCGCCTCAAGGGCGGCGGGTTTGTGCCTTTTGTCGAACTGTTTACGAAAGAAGAAGGGCGCCTGGGGGTGGTGGTGACGTTTATGGCGATCCTTGAATTGGTCAAGGAATCCTTGGTCGAGCTGGTCCAGAATGAGCCTTTTGCGGCTATCCACGTGCGGGCGCGAGCCGAATAAAGAGCTGAATCGATGAATCTGACTGAACCCCGCGAATTGGCGACGCTGCTGGAGGCTTTTCTCCTGGCCTCGGGTAAACCGCAATCCCTGGAGCGCTTGTTCGAACTCTTTGAAGAGTCCGAGCGCCCTGAGCCGCCGGTGTTCAAGAAGGCGCTGGAGATATTGCGCAAATCCTGCGACGGCCGTGCCTTTGAACTGCGCGAGGTGGCGTCGGGTTATCGCCTTCAGATCCGTGAGAAGTTTTCCCCGTGGGTTGGGCGTTTGTGGGAAGAGCGCCCGCAACGTTATTCGCGGGCAATGCTGGAAACCATGGCGCTGATCGCCTACCGCCAGCCCATCACCCGAGGCGAGATCGAGGACGTACGTGGCGTGGCGGTCAATAGCCATATCGTCAAGACCTTGCTGGAGCGCGAGTGGATCCGCATCGTTGGCTACCGTGACGTTCCCGGCAAACCGGCGATGTTTGCCACCACCAAGGTGTTCCTCGACCATTTCAACCTGAAAAACCTCGACGACCTGCCGCCGCTCGCCGAACTGCGCGAAATGGAGCCAGACCCGGTGCTGGACTTCGACGACGCCCCCGTGCCCGCCAGTTTGCAAGCGTTGGCGGATGCCAGTGCCGAGCCGGAAGAGCCGAAGGACGAGACCAGTTTCCACACGTTGTTGCTGGAACTGGACGACATGGAGCAGGGGATCAAGACCGACTTCGACGATTTGCTGCGTGACGGCGCGGTTGAACCTGAAACCCAGCTGAACGTTGAAGTTGAGCCTGAAGTCGAACCTGAGATTGAGGTTCAGCCTGAGCCCGAGGAAGATAGCCTCGGCGTCGCCGAAGCCCGCGAGAAACTCCTGGCCGCCGTCGCCGCCCTCGAACAGCCGCCGCTGAGCGACGAAGAAGACGAAGCCCGCGCCCTGGCCGAAGCCATCGAAAACGAGCGCCGCGAGTTCGAAGACTGACGTGAGCAAGCCCGTACACATTTGATTATTGTTGCCAGGGAGAAATCATATGAGTTCAACCAAAGACCCCTGCATCAGCGTCTGCAAATTCAGCGACGACATTTGCGTCGGCTGTGGCCGCAACAAGCGCGAAATCCGTGCCTGGAAGAAACTCGACAAGGTCGACAAGCGCACAGTGTTGGCCGAGGCCGAGCTCCGATTGCTGGCGCTGGGCGCCACCGGTCGGCGGAAAAGCAAATGACTTGGGTCATATCGACTAGTCTGTGATGCGCAACGCGCGTCATGTGCGTATGATTCGCGACCCTTTGCCGAGCTATTCGGCCAAAGCCCCGCTTTCAACACTCTTCAGGCCACGCCTGAATCGACCCACCGGGAGGTGCTTAAGATGAACGACAAAGACCAGAACGACAGCCAGGAAATCGGCCCAGCAGGTGAAAAACTGCAAAAGGTGCTGGCGCGTATCGGCGTGGGCTCGCGCCGCGACGTCGAAGCCTGGATCACTCAGAAGCGCATCAAGGTCAACGGCGTCGAGGCCACCCTCGGCCAGCGCGTCGACCTGCACGATGCAATCACCATTGATGGCAAGGTCATCAAGCGTGAAGAGGCCGCCGAATCGGTGCGCCGCGTGATCATGTACAACAAGCCCGATGGCGAGATCTGCACCCGTGACGACCCGGAAGGCCGTCCGACCGTGTTCGACAAGATGCCTAAGCCAAAAGAAGGCCGTTGGATCAACATCGGTCGTCTCGACATCAACACCACCGGCTTGCTGATGTTCACCACTGACGGTGAATTGGCCAACCGCCTGATGCACCCGTCCTACGAGATGGACCGCGAATACGCTGTGCGTGTGCGTGGCGAAGTCGATGACGAGATGATCGAGCGCTTGAAAGCCGGCGTGGTGCTGGAAGACGGCCCGGCCAAGTTCACCGATATCAAGCAGGCCCCTGGTGGCGAAGGTTTCAACCACTGGTACCACTGCGTGGTGATGGAAGGTCGTAACCGTGAAGTCCGTCGCCTGTGGGAATCCCAGGGCCTGGTGGTCAGCCGCCTGAAGCGCGTGCGTTTCGGTCCGGTGTTCCTGAACTCCGACCTGCCGATGGGCCGCTGGCGCGAAATGAGCCAGTACGAAGTCGACATCCTCAGCGCCGAAGTCGGCCTGACACCAGTCGCGATGCCGCAGATGAACGCCAAGAGCAAAGACAAGCTTGAGCGTATGCAGCGTAAATCGTCGCGTCCGGTTGCTCGTACCGAGCGCGTTGCCCGCACCCTGCGCCCTGCGCTGAATGCACCGGCTACCGGCGGTCGTATTTCCCGTGAGCCGCAGATCGAAGGCGAGCGTCGTCCAACTGCGCCATCGCGCCAGGAAGGCGAGCGTGCTCCTCGCACGCCGCGCCCAGCTCCGGCCGGTGGTCGCAGCAATCGCGGTGAAGCGGATCGCCCCGCCGACAGCGCCAGCACCAAGCGTCCGGCCAAGCCGGCTGCAAACAAGCGCCCCGGCCCGAAACTGGTCGCGGACGAGCCGTCGGGCAAGCGCCGTGGCGCTCCGGCCGGTTCGGGTCAGCGTCCTGGTTTTGGTCGTAAGAAGCCTTAAGAGCAGCGGCAAGCTTTTAGCTTCAAGCTGCAAGAGAGACGCGCTGGCCCTCACAGGTTGGCGCTTTTTTTTGCTTGAAGCTTATAGCTTACGACGTGTAGCTGGCCCTAAAACGCAAATCTCCCATCAAAAAACGGTTTATCGTCCAGGGCCAAAGTCCCACTGGCAAAGATCAGGTCCAGGTGATGGCTGCCTTTCTGCCCACCTCCCAAGCCCAAATGCAACCCACAATGGCGCTCCTCAAACCCGGCATTGCGCGCATACAAATCCTTGACCCCTTCATTGGTACCAATCCCCAATTCCTCCACGCGCCGGTTGGACGGGTTGGCATTCAGGTACTTGTTGAAGTCATCGGCCAACCCCGGCACCTCACTGGCTACGCTGCAGACGGTCGAGTGCTCGATCCACAGCTGCAACGGTGATTGCAGCACGCCATATTTGCGTGCAAACGGGATGGTGCTGAGAAAGGTGCCGACAAACCGCACCTGGCCATTGATGGCTTCGCTGTGGGTCGCGATCTCGCCGGGTGCGAGGTCGTGGTTGCCGATGCCGTTGATATTGGTCCACTTCTTGATGCTGCTCAGCGGCGCCTCCAGCCGCGAGCCGTGCTTGTCGGTGAAGCGCAGCACATTGGCCTGGGACATGCGCCGGATCAACGTGGCATTGAGGTCGGCAATGCGCTGTGGCTCGACGCTGAAGGTGTCGTAGAAATAGTCGCCGTAATCCTTGAACAGCAGGGATTTCTTCCAGTGCTCGGCCATCACGCCCTGCAGCGCGCGGATAAAGTCCGGGCCTTCGGCGCGTGGGTTGGGCAAGGTCGAGGAATCGTAGAAAAACAGATAGAGGTCGCAGGCTTCGATGGCTTGGGCCAGCGCGTCGCTGGCGGCCAGGTCCAGGCGCTGCACCTGGAAATTGAAACGGGCTGCGCTGCTGTGGGTGATCGCCTGGGCAATGGCGTCGTAGCGCTCGGTATGGCCCAGTAACACGGTGGGACGATTCAGGCCGCTGAGGGCCGGGTGGTGCGCAAGGTAGTAGAGAAAGTGTTCGACGGCGCGGGCCTTGTCCATGACGTGCATCCTTTTTTGCCTTGGGTAAGGGTGGCAGGTGCCGTGCACAGCACCTGCCGGATACCTGCCGATTTTAGAAAGGCCACATCGCGGTGCCGAACGGCACGACGGCATCGGCTTGCATCATTTCAACGGCGGCCTCATGGGTCGGCGCTTCAAACCAATCGTCGAGTTGCAGTTCGGTTTCCAGGTCGTTTTCCAGTGCTTGCATGGTGTAGCTCCTAGAGGACGTTGTTTGAGAACGGCTTGCCAACGGGCTGCGCTGGGCAAGTGGGATGAACCTAGGAGAGCCTGTTTCAGAATGCAAAATATTTATTGACACGGTTCCAATTGCACAATTTTTTCTATTTGGGGGCGTCTGCTTTTTTTCCATAAAAAACAGCAGGCTGATCAGGATGATTTTTAAGAAGTTCCCCGCCGCCAATTTTCCGTGAGTTCACGCTTGTAACGTAGATTTTCCGCGCTGTAACGATTAATTGACGATAAGACCGCGTGCTTGTTGAGCGGTGAAGCCCTGTAAGAAATGCCTGACAGATCGTCGCACGCACCGTTGCGGTGCGGCCTCAAGCTGTCGAGCGGTGTACAATCCGCCGCGTTTTACTGTGACGCCCTTGCGTACCCACGCAAAAGGCCAAGACCTCAGGGTTATCGACCCTGATCACTCCGCCCGGCCACGAGCCAGACGGGTTCGATTTCGTCACAGATAAAAATAAACAGGTGACGCATGACCGTTAGAAAGACGCTGTACTCCTGGTGCCTGCGCTGGGGTTTGAGCAGCGCTGCTTGAGTCGAGATTCAAGGCAGCAACGTGCATTCAACATCATCAAACCTTGCGTGAGATCCTTTTCATGAGCGGACCCCATTCCTCTTCAGGCGAGCTGAAACGCGGCTTGAAAAATCGGCATATCCAATTGATCGCCCTCGGTGGCGCCATCGGCACCGGCCTGTTCCTGGGCTCTGCCGGGGTGCTCAAATCCGCCGGCCCTTCGATGATCCTGGGTTATGCCATCTGCGGCTTCATTGCCTTCATGATCATGCGCCAGCTCGGCGAAATGATCGTTGAAGAGCCGGTCGCTGGTTCCTTCAGCCACTTTGCCCACAAGTACTGGGGCGGTTTCGCTGGCTTCCTGTCGGGCTGGAACTGCTGGCTCCTGTACATTTTGGTGGGCATGTCGGAGCTGACGGCCGTCGGCAAATACGTGCATTACTGGTGGCCGGAGATTCCGACTTGGGTCTCGGCGGCAGCGTTCTTCGTGCTGATCAACCTGATCAATCTGGCCAACGTCAAAGTCTTTGGTGAGGCTGAGTTCTGGTTCGCCATCATCAAGGTGGTGGCCATCGTCGGCATGATCGCCCTGGGCAGCTACATGCTGGTCAGCGGCAGTGGCGGGCCGCAGGCTTCGGTGACTAACTTGTGGGAGCACGGTGGGTTCTTCCCTCACGGCGTCGGCGGTTTGGTGATGGCCATGGCGATCATCATGTTCTCCTTCGGTGGCCTGGAAATGCTTGGCTTCACCGCTGCCGAAGCGGACCAGCCACGCACCGTGATCCCGAAAGCGATCAACCAAGTGATCTACCGCATCCTGATTTTCTACATCGGTGCTCTGGTCGTGCTGTTGTCGCTGACACCGTGGGACAGCCTGCTGACAACCCTCAACGCCTCCGGCGATGCCTACAGCGGCAGCCCGTTCGTGCAGGTGTTCTCGATGCTGGGCAGCAACACCGCCGCGCATATTCTTAACTTCGTGGTCCTGACGGCGGCACTGTCGGTATACAACAGCGGCACTTACTGCAACAGCCGCATGCTGCTGGGCATGGCCGAACAGGGTGATGCGCCCAAAGCACTGGCGAAGATCGACAAGCGCGGCGTGCCAGTGCGCTCCATCCTCGCCTCGGCGGCGATCACCCTGGTGGCGGTGTTGATGAACTACCTGATCCCGCAACACGCACTGGAACTGCTGATGTCTCTGGTCGTGGCTACGCTGGTGATCAACTGGGCGATGATCAGCTTCTCCCACTTCAAGTTCCGCCAGCACATGAACCGCACCGGCCAAGTGCCGTTGTTCAAGGCGCTGTGGTACCCGTATGGCAACTATGTGTGCCTGGCGTTCGTGGTGTTTATCCTGGTGATCATGCTGATGATTCCAGGGATTCAGGTGTCGGTGTACGCGATCCCGGTGTGGGTGGCGTTTATGGCGGTGTGTTACTGGATCAAGAACAAGCGCGCTGCGCAGCCGTACCCTCACGTGGTAACGCCAGCCGCGAAGTAACCCTTTGGCGTGTTGAGCAAACCCGGACCTGCGCCGGGTTTGCTGTTTCAGGGGCAAGGGCAAGGCGCATTCGCGTATCCTTGGATACCTTCGACCGGAACCCTTTGCCCAATGCTGGTGATTTCCAACAACGTGCACCTGCCCGACGCCGAGATCGAGCTGACCGCCATTCGCGCCCAAGGCGCCGGTGGGCAGAACGTGAATAAGGTGTCGAGCGCGGTGCACCTGCGCTTTGACATTCCGGCGTCGTCGCTGCCGGAGTTCTATAAGGAGCGGCTGCTGGCGCTGCGCGATAGCCGTATCACCAGCGAAGGCGTGCTGGTGCTCAAGGCCCAGCAATACCGGACCCAGGAACAGAATCGCGCGGATGCGCTGGAGCGTTTGGTGGAGTTGATTCTCAGCGCCACCAAGGTCGAGAAGAAGCGCCGCCCGACCAAGCCGACCCTGGGCTCGAAAAAGCGTCGCCTCGAATCCAAGACCAAGCGTGGCAGCATCAAGGCCGGGCGCGGCAAGGTCGACTTTTAGTCGCCGCGCGCTTCACGGGCCTTGGGTGCCTGGCGGTACAGGTACACGCTCAGTAGCAAACCACCCAGGGCGGCGAGGGCGGCGAACAGGAAGATCGACGCAAAGCCGAAGCCAGCCGCCACGGCCCCGGCGAGCGGGCCGGTGATGCCCAGCGATAAATCGATAAACAGCGAATAGGCCCCCACCGCCGAGCCACGGCTGGACGCCGGTACCAGGTTCACTGCCTCCACCCCCAACGCCGGAAACACCAGGGAAAAGCCGAAGCCACTCAACGCCGCGCCGGCCAGGGCCAGGTTGGCGTCCGGCGCCAGCCACAGCAACAGCAGCCCTAGGATTTCTACCGACAGGCAGGCAATCGCCACGCGAAAGCCGCCGATCCGGTTGATCAGGTTACCGAACAGCAAGCGCGCGCCGATGAAACTGGCGCCGAACAGGCTCAGGGCCCACACCGCGTTATCCCAGTGCTGGGTGGTGTAATACAAGGTGATAAACGTGGCGATGGTGCCAAAACCGATGGAGCCCAACGCCAGCGCGCAGCCGTGGGGCAATACCCGGCCCAGTACATTCATGAACGGCAGGCGCACGCCAGCGACGATCGGCGCTGCGACTTTGTTCCAGGCCAGCAATAAGCCGACGACCGCCAGCAGAATGATGCTGACGCCCATGCTCCACAGCCCGAAGTTTCTCACCAGCAGCACACCCATAGGTGCTCCTACGGCCAAGGCGCCATAGCTGGCGATGCCGTTCCAGGAGATGACTTTGGCGGTATTTGCCGCACCGACCCGGCCGATGCCCCAGCCGATGGCGCCCGACCCCACCAGGCTTTCAGCGCTGCCTAGGACCAGGCGGCCAATCAGCAGGCTGCAGAGGCTCACGGCAGGCACGCTTGAAAACCACGCCGCGAGCAGCATGAACACGCCGCTCAGGCCACAGCCCGCTAAACCGATCAGCACCGCACGCTTGCTGCCCAGGTTGTCGATGATTTTGCCCGCATAGGGGCGGCTCAGTAGGGTGGCCAGGTATTGCACGCTGATCACCAGGCCGGCAATCACCGCGCCGTAGCCCAGTTCACTGTGGACATAGCTTGGCAATACGGCCAGGGGAATGCCGATATTCAGGTAGCCGATAAAGGTGAACAGTACGATGGAAACAACGTGCAGCGTGACCGCCATGGGGCGCTGGGTATCTGGCATGGGGAGAGGTCCACTGTCGCAGCAGGTAAAGATAGGCTGCTAATGATACCGGTGGTTTGGCCCGCGCAGGGCGGTAAAACGCAAAAACCTCAGGTCACAAAGAACTCAGGTTTGCGCAGGGGCCAGCAATTGCGTAGTGACCAGGGCGGCCAGCGCGTTTTCCTGGGTGCCGAAGCGCTTGAGCAGCACGGCTTGTTTGTCTGCGCTGAGGCGGTTCCAGACCTCGACCATCTGCAGGGCAGCATCGAGTACGGCGGTGTCCGGGGGAGTGGGGGAGGAGTCAGTCATGGCAGGTATCTCGGATGATTCAGGCAGTGTGGAAAGCGCTCAAAGCTGCGCTTTCCACACGGTCTGGTACGGCGTCAGTCCTGGCTTTTGCTGTCGACTGGTTTTGCTTCTCTGGCCTCAGGCTGCTTGTCGCTGGCCTGCTGCGGTGTTGGCTGCTCTGTAGGGTGCAGGCTTGGGAAGGGGAGATTAGGTATCTCGTGCATTGTCGTCGCTCCTCGCAAGGTCTGTTTTTTCAATCGCAGGTGATTCCGCGCTCTCAAAAAGCCTTGGCAGGATACAGCACTGTAAATGACAAATAGACTTTTATCTCGACGAATAGGTAACCCTTGATCCTGCAAACGCAAGTGACATGGGGTCACACTTACCTTTAGAAAGGCACTTTGCCCAGGATCATGTCGCGATACATCACAAAATCCCCGAGCAAGCTGTAGAACGGGTGCTGAAACGTCGCCGGGCGGTTTTTTTCGAAGAAGAAGTGACCGATCCACGCAAAGCTGTAGCCAGCAATCGGCACGGCAATCAGTAGGCCCAGCGAGCCTCTGCCGATGGCGTACGCCAAAATCCCGATCACCAGCGTGGTGCCGATAAAATGCAGGCGCCGGCACGTGCTGTTGCCGTGCTCGCTCAGGTAATAAGGGTAGAACTCAGCGAAGCTATTGAATTGCTTGACGTTTTCCACAGTGACCGGCCCTTTGATTGTTATGCCGCCCAACAGGTGTTCGGCGGGGAGCTTATTTGAGTCTAGAGTGATCAGTGGTAACGGCCAGTGACAATAGATGCCACTTTAGTATCCTTGGCTTCCTGGCTGCCATTTGAACCTGCTTTTTTAAGAAGACGCCATGAGCGAACGAACAACTTCTGCAAGCTGGGCGATGGGGATCGTCAAGGCATTGGAAATGGACGGCTTGGATTGCCGCGCCTTGTTCAAGCAGCTCGGCCTGGACTACGCCGCCCTGAATGACCCCGATGCGCGGTTTCCGCAAGACTCCATGACGCGCCTGTGGCAACGGGCGGTAGAGCTTTCAGGCAACCCGGCGATCGGCCTGAACATGGGTAAAGTGGTGCGCCCGGCGTCGTTTCATGTGGCTGGCTATGCACTGATGTCCAGCAATACCCTTGCCGAGGGCTTTATGCGCCTGGTGCGCTACCAGCGCATCATCGCCGAAAGTGCAGACCTGAGTTTCCGACTGATCCCCGAAGGTTATGCGCTGATTCTGACGGTGCATGGCGATCACCTGCCGCCCACCCGGCAAAGCGCCGAAGCTTCGCTGGCCAGCGCCTTGGCCCTGTGCGGTTGGCTGACCGGTCGTAGCCTGCAGCCGCGCAAGGTGGTGTTGCAAGGTGATCAGCCGGCGGACCTGTCGCCCTACAAACAAGCCTTCCATGCGCCTTTGGAATTCAACGCGCCCTATGACGCGCTGATTTTCGAGCGGGCCGACATGGACGCGCAGTTGCCCACGGCCAACGAGGCCATGGCGCTGCTGCATGATCGATTTGCCGGCGAATACCTGGCGCGTTTTTCGGAGAGCCGCGTGACCCACAAGGCACGGCAGGTGTTGTGCCGGCTGTTGCCCCAGGGTGAGCCCAAACGAGAAGTGGTGGCCCAGACGTTGCACCTTTCCCAGCGCACCTTGCAGCGGCGTCTACAGGAGGAGGGCACCAGCTTCCAGACCCTGCTCGATGACACCCGCCGCGAATTGGCCGAGCAGTACCTGGCGCAGCCCAGCATGACGTTATTGGAAATCGCCTACCTGTTGGGTTTTGCCGACCCGAGCAACTTCTTTCGCGCGTTTCGTCGTTGGTTCGACGCCACGCCCGGCGAATACCGGGCGCGGTTGCTGGAAGCGTCGGCCATCAGTGGCGCCAAAACGCCGGAATGCACAGAACAAAGACCGTAATGATCTCCAGTCGGCCCAGCAGCATGCCGAGTGACAGGATCCACTTGGCCGCATCCGGCAGGCTGGCGAAGTTACCCGCAGGGCCAATGGTTTCGCCAAGGCCAGGGCCGACGCCGGAGACGGTACTGGCTGCGCCGGTCAAGGCGGTCATCCAGTCCAGGCCCAGAAGCGACAAGGCCAGGGCGATGGCGCAGATGGTAATGGCGAAGAAAAACGAGAACGTCAGGATCGAACGCACGATCTCTTCGTCAAGGCGATGGCCGTTGTACTTCTGCTTGATCACCGCGCGCGGGTGAATCAGTTGGTTCAAGTTGGCCTTGAGCAGGATATAGGCGACCTGAAAGCGGAAAATCTTGATCCCACCCGCCGTAGAGCCTGAACAACCACCGATAAAGCCCAGGTAAAAGAACAGCATCAGTGAGAAGTTGCCCCACAGGCTGTAGTCCCCCAATGCAAAACCCGTGGTGGTGACCACCGAGGTCACGTTCAACGCCACATGACGCAAGGCTTCCAGCCAATGCAGGTTGGTGGTCCACCAGTACCAGGTGCCCAGTACCAGCCAGGTCACGATCAACAAACCGAGCAAACCCTGCACTTGCTGATCCTTGATCAACGCCTTGCGGTTGCCACGCAAGGTGGCCACATAGAGCGTGAACGGCAAGCTGCCGAGGATCATCACCACCACCGCCACCCAGTGCACGGCAGGTTGTTTCCAGTGGGCCAGGGACTCATCCGAAGTGGAGAAGCCCCCGGTGGAAATCGCCGACATCGCGTGGTTGATCGCATCGAACAGGCCCATCCCGGCCCACCAGAACGCCAGGCTGCCGAGGATGGTGATGCCGACGTAGGCCGCCACGATCAGCCGCGCCACCATGTGCGAGCGGGGCATGACCTTTTCCGAGCGGTCCGAGGATTCGGTCTGGAACAGGCGCATGCCACCAATGCGCAGCAGTGGCAGGATCGCCACCGCCATGCCGATAAAGCCGATGCCACCCAGCCAGTGCAGCAGCGAGCGCCAGATCAGGATGCCTGGCGACATGGCGTCCAGGCCGCTCAACACGGTGGAGCCGGTGGCGGTGATACCGGACATGCTTTCAAAAAACGAGTCGGTGTAGCTGATGTGTTGGGTCAACAGAAACGGCAACGCCGCAAAGATGCACACCACCACCCAGCTTGTCACTGTGAGTAGGTACATGTCCCGCGGGCGCAGGTGCACATGCTCGGGGCGACCTGGAATCACCAGGGCCAGGCCGGCAAGAAAGGTGATCATGCTGGCCCACAGGAAAGAGGGCAGGTCACTGGTGCGTTCGAAGATCACCAGGGTCGCCATTGGCACGACCATGGCGATCGCGAGGGTGATCAGGAAGATGCCGATGATGAAACCGATAATGCGTAGGGTCGGCAACGCCATGAAGTGAGCTCGGGGTTATTGGGCAGAGGCGCCATTCTACCTGCGGTGCAGGTCTTGTAAACCGGGGCTTGGAAGCGATGTAAGTCGAATGTGGGGCTTGCTCGCGAATGCGCAGTGTCAGTCAACGGATTCACTTGCTGATCCACCGCATTCGCGAGCAAGCCCGCACACATTGGTTTTGTGGCGCCTGATTGATTGTCGACAGGCGCATACAAAAAAGGCGACCCAAAGGCCGCCTTTTCCAATTCGCTACTGATCAGAACTCGTGATCAGCGCTGTCCGGGTTCAAGTCGCTGATGCCCAGCTTGCCTGCCGCCGCTTCGATCGAACCGGTCTGCTTGACCAGCGCAGCGATGGCGTCACGCACGACCTGGTTGCCCGCATCGTTACCGGCAGCGATCAACTGGTCGTAGTGCTCACCCTTGTTGGCGTGGTCAACCATGACCTGGATCTTCGCTTCGGTGGCTGCCAGCTCCGCTTTCAGCGCGGTATCGGCAGCTGGATCGGCCTTGGCCACCAGGGATGACAGGCTGGCGCCGGTCATTTTGGTGCCGTCAACGCGGGTGTACTCGCCCAGGTAGACGTTGCGGATACCCTTGGCGTCATAGAAGTGCGAGTTGTGGGTGTTGTCGCTGAAGCAGTCTTGCTCGTCTTCCGGCGAGTTGGCTTCCAGGGAAACCTTCATGCGCTCACCGGCCAGTTCGCCGAGGGACAGGCTGCCCATGCCGAACAGCATCTTGCGCACGCCGTCGGTGGCAGGTTCTGCCTCCAGGGTGGCGCGGTAGTTGTCTTCGACGTTTGGTTTCCAGTTGCCGACCATTTCTTCCAGGTCGCTGACCAGCAGTTGAGTCACAGCGCTCAGGTAGGCACGGCGACGCTCGTTGTGGCCGCCTGTAGCGCCGTCGCCGGTCAGGTAGTCCGACGCAGGACGGTTGCCGGCGCCTGGGCCGGTGCCGTTCAGGTCTTGGCCCCAGAGCAGGAATTCGATGGCGTGGTAACCGGTGGCGACGTTGGCCTCGGAACCGCCCAGCTCATTGAGGCTGGCGAGTTTTTCCGGGGTGATGTCCTTCACGTCGACCTTGTCTTCGCCGACCTGGATCTCGGTATTGGCGATGATGTTGGCAGTGGCGCCTGGGTTACCCAAGGCGTGTTCGTAGGACTTGTCGGTGTAGTCGATCAGGCCTTCGTCGAGCGGCCATGCGTTCACCTGGCCTTCCCAGTCGTCGATGATGGTGTTGCCGAAGCGGAACACTTCGCTTTGCAGGTACGGAACGCGGGCGGCGACCCAGGCGGTACGCGCGGCTTTCAGGGTTTCGTCGTTCGGCTTGGCGAGAAACGCGTCGATCGCAGTTTGCAGGGTTTTAGCGGTGGACTCGGCGTCACTGTAGACCGCAAACACCATGTCTGCGTAATGCGCGACCACGGCCTTGGCGGCGGCTTCGTCGATCTGACCGGCAGGGGTGGCAGCGGCTGGAGCGGTGGTGCTGGTAGCCGGGGTCGGCGCCTGGTTTGCAGGGGCCTTGTCTTTACCTTCGCCGCAACCGGCGAGAGAAATGGCAATGGCCAGTAGACTGGCGGTGGCCAGGGGCATACGAATCATGGCGAACATCCTGCTTCGGTTGTTGAGAGGGCGCGCGGGGGCGCGCAAAGCTGCGACATAATGCGAAAGATTTGCATTTTGTGTAAAGGGTTATACGCGGGAAATATTTAGTATCATCTTGCCAGGTCAGAGAATGGCGGCGTTATTGCGCTCCGATTGCTTCAAAAAAGCCGCCAGCTCTCGGGCCTGCAAGGGCTTGCTGTAGTGGTAACCCTGACCCTCATGGCAGCCTTCGGAGATGATGTAAGCCTCCTGCTCAGCGGTTTCCACGCCTTCGGCGATCACCTGCATGCCCAGGCTTTTGCCCAACTGGATGATCGCGCGCACGATGGTGGCGTCGTCGTCATCGTCCAGCAGGTCCTGGACGAAGCTCTTGTCTATCTTGATCTTGTCCAAGGGCAGGCTTTTCAAGTAGCTGAGGGATGAGTAGCCGGTGCCGAAGTCATCAATCGCGATCAACGCCCCGGACCGGCGCAGGCTCAGCAGGTGCTGGGCGGCGGTGCTGATGTCTTCCATCAAGCCGGTTTCCGTGACTTCCAGTTCCAGGCTGCGCGGCGGCAAGCGGTAGATTTGCATCAGGTTATTGACCACCCGCGGCAACTCGGTGTGGTGCAACTGCACGGTGGACAGGTTGACCGCCATGCGCAGGTCGGTAAAGCCCAGGTCGTGCCATTCGCGCAATTGGCGGCAGGCTTGGTCGAGTACCCATTCGCCTATCGGGATAATCGTGCCGTTTTGCTCTGCCAGCGGGATAAACAGGTCCGGCGGGACCAGGCCGTGTTCCGGGTGCTGCCAGCGCAGCAGGGCTTCCACGCCCACTACACGGTGGTCGCGGTAACTGATCTGCGGCTGGTACACCAAGTAGAATTGATTGCGGCTGAGGGCGTCGCGCAGGTCCTTTTCCAGCTCCCGGCGGCGGCGCATCTCACTGTCGACGCTGGCGATATAGAACTGATAGCGGTTGCGCGAGCGGGTCTTGGCCAGGGTCATGGTCTGTTCGGCTTTTTGCAGCAGCTTTTCAGTGCTGTCGCCGTCTTCCGGGAATAAGGTGATGCCGATGGTGGCGCGCAGTCGAATCTGTTCGTGATCGAGGACGAAGTCTGCTTCCAGGTCATCAAGGATGCTTTGCGCCAGCTCGGCGGCTTCGTAAGGCTGTTCGATATCGGCTTGGACCAGCGCGAACTGATCTCCGCCCAGACGGGCCAGGGTGCCGAGGCGCCCACTGTGCGCGCGTAAACGGTCTGCCAGCGCCAGCAGCAGTTTGTCGCCGGCTTGATAGGTGAACTGTTCGTTGACGCTTTTGAAATCATCCAGCCCCACGCACAACACTGCTACGCGCCGTTGTCGGCGGCCTGCGTCAATAAGGATCTTGTCCAGTTGCTCCTGCAGTTTCTGGCGGTTCGGTAAACCGGTCAGGAAGTCGTACTGGGCCATGCGCAGCAGGCTGGTTTCGGCTTCATGGCGCAGGTGGGTGTTGCGCTCGATTGACTCAAGCAGCTGGTTGGCGGTATTGATCCACAGCCCCAATTCGTTGCGTTCGTGACCCTTGAGCTGCGGGATCTTGTGTTTGCTGGGCCGGTCCGGGTTGATCGACGTCAGGTGTTCGATAATCCGCGACAGCGGCTTGGTCAGCAGCCAGTGATAAACCAGGTAGAGCACCAGGCCCATGGCGAGGGCGCGCAATACACCGGAAATAAAAATGATCACCGAATTGACGATAAATCCCTGGCCATAGGTGGCCGTGTCGAGGGTGATACTCAGGTCACCGTAATACTCGCTGTAGGGGCCTTTGCCGACCAGGGGCGTGGTAAACGTGCGTTCCTGGCCAAGAATCAGGTCGGTCAACCAGCGGCTGGGGGCGTGCTGCAAAGTGCGGCTCTTCTCGGCCAGCATGGTTTCGTTGGGGTGGCCGATGGACGCCATGCGCACCGCGTCATCCTGGAACAGGCCCTCAATCACTTGCATGCCCATTTCGCGGTCCAGGCTGTAGATGGCCTGGGTCGAGGGGTCGCGAAACATGTCGAGGATGCGCTGGGCATCGCTGACGACGGCCTGACGCGTCTTGTAGGCATCGTAAACGATCTGCGCCACGCTCAGTGATACGCCCACAATCAATGCCGACAGCAGCACAACCCGTAGCAACTTCACGGACAAGCTGTTCTTGAGTTCCAGCTTCAAAGGGGCATTCCTTGTCTCATGCGGGTGGCCTTCAATATGCCATGAGTATTGGCAATCCCGTGAGGGCAGTCAAAGGAACATTAGGGCCGCAGACGTCTTGATGCGGGATACGCAGAAAAAACCAGAAAAAAACGGCGGATTTACTCCGCCGTCTGGGTGCTCGACTCACCTGTGGTCAGGTCAATGCCCTTCCAGGCCGTGAGCGTATTCACTGATACGCGGAAATCTCGATCTTTGGCGGCGGTGGCGGCATCATGTCTTCGCCTGGCCGGCCGGGTGCATTGGCACCACCGCCTTCACCGCCCCCTCCACCACCCGCACCACCGGCGAGGCCTTTCATCAGCCCGCTGATGAGTTGCATCGCCATCTGCCCACCTGCTTTTCCGATTTCTTCCATTGTGACTCTCCAGAAGCATGTGAGAGGGTTATTCCTCTCACTGCGTAGGTGGCACATTCCTTTGTGCGGGTTCCACGATTCCGGGCAAGTCGCTGATGCTGAGCGCACAAAAAAGCCCGGCAATCGCCGGGCTCTTTCTACTGCAAGCGTTGCTTAGGCAGTGAAGGTCTTGCCTTCGAACTGCTCAGCCACGAACTTCCAGTTGACCAGGTTCCAGAACGCTTCCACGTACTTTGGACGCACGTTGCGGTAGTCGATGTAGTAGGCGTGTTCCCATACGTCGCAGGTCAGCAGCGGGGTGTCGCCGCTGGTCAGCGGGTTGCCGGCGCCGATGGTGCTGGCCAGGGCCAGGGAACCGTCAGCCTTTTTTACCAGCCAGCCCCAACCGGAACCGAAGGTGCCGACAGACGTCTTGGTGAACTCTTCCTTGAACTTGTCGAACGAACCAAACGCAGCGTTGATGGCTTCAGCCAGCGCGCCGGTAGGTTGGCCGCCGGCGTTTGGCGCCAGGCAGTTCCAGTAGAAGGTGTGGTTCCAGACCTGAGCGGCGTTGTTGAAGATGCCGCCCGAAGAGGATTTAACGATCTCTTCCAGGGTCTTGCCTTCGAACTCGGTGCCTGGCACCAGGTTGTTCAGGTTCACGACATAGGTGTTGTGGTGCTTGTCGTGGTGAAATTCCAAGGTTTCCTTGGAAATGTGCGGCTGCAGGGCATCGTGTGCGTAGGGCAGCGGCGGCAATTCGAAAGCCATGATGATTCTCCTAATCAGGTCAGTTGCGGTGAGCGCAAGGCCGATCACGGGCGGCCAAACAAGCGCCGGGGAGTTTGTACTCTTTGCGGCGCCGGGTCCGGATCATAGCACCGGGGGTGCGGCAAAACCACGCAACAACTGTGTGGGATAGAGGTTCCAGAGCGTTTTGGAATATTCCTCAGGCGCTGATCAATTGGTAGGCCACGCTGAACATCATCAGCGCTACCAACAGGTCCAGCAGGCGCCAGGTGGCGGGGCGCGCCAGCCAGGGGGCCAGCCAGGCCGCGCCGAGTGCCAAAGTCGCGAACCACAGGAACGAGGCGCTGGCGGCACCGGCCACATAGGCGCCGGGTTCGGTTTGCTGCGCGCCGAGAGAGCCGATCAGCAATACAGTGTCCAAGTACACGTGAGGGTTGAGCAGTGTCACCGCCAAGGCACTGAGCAACACGGCGCGCAAGGACCGCACCTTCAGGTCGTCGCCTTGTTCCATTCGCTGTTTTGAACAGGCCCGACGCAGTGCGCAAGCCCCGTACCAGATCAGGAAAGCTGCGCCGCCCCAGCGCGCAATCGCCAGCAGTAAAGGGCTTTGTGCCAGCACTGTGGCCAGGCCAAACACCCCGGCAGCCACCAGCAGGGCATCGCAGATCACACACAACGCCGCGACCGGCACGTGATGCTCGCGACGCAGGCTTTGCGCCAATACAAAGGCATTCTGGGAACCGATGGCCATGATCAGGCCGAACGCGACCAGCAGGCCATTCAGATAACTTTGCCACATAGGGTTTACTCCGCGTCCGCTGCCAATTGCCGCAAAACGTGCAGGGCGCGCTCGGCGTCGGCACGCCCGACAAACAGGTGGTCGTGGTAATAGCCGGCAATCACATTGCAACTGATGCCGGCCTTGCCCAGTGCGCTGGCGAAGGCGGCGGTCAAGCCCACGGCTTCCAGGGCCGAGTGCACATTCAAGGTGATCCACGCGGCAACGTAGTCAAAGGCCAAGCCCGCCTGTTCCGCCTGCTGGCGTTCAACGATCAGGGTCAGGCCTTCCTGCTCGCGAAAGCTGCCGATCACCTCGCAACCGGCAGGGACACGGTGATCGGGCAGGGTGCAGAACACGTAGTCACCCTCATTGAGATGGGGGCTCATGCTGCGCAGCAAGGTTGCCAGGGCGGTTTCGCCAGCCATGGGAGGTTCCTTATAGAGAGAAGCGATGCTGGCTATTCTCTTGGCATAGGCTGTATAAGAAAAACAAATATTACTGATCGCTCATTAGAGAAACTGATGTTCGACTATAAATTGCTTTCTGCCCTGGCGGCGGTGGTGGAACAGGCTGGCTTCGAGCGCGCCGCGCAAGTGTTGGGGCTCTCGCAATCGGCGATCTCCCAGCGCATCAAGTTGCTCGAGGCGCGCATCGGCCAGCCGGTCCTGGTGCGGGCCACGCCGCCGACGCCTACCGAGATCGGCCGTCGCCTGCTCAACCATGTGCAACAGGTGCGACTGTTGGAGCGCGACCTGCAAAGTCAGGTACCGGCACTGGACGAGGAAGGCATGCCTGAGCGTCTGCGCATCGCGTTAAACGCCGATAGCCTGGCCACCTGGTGGGCCGAGGCCGTCAGCGATTTTTGCGCCGAACAACATTTGCTGCTGGATTTGGTGGTGGAAGACCAGACCGTGGGCCTCAAACGCATGCGTGCTGGCGAAGTGGCCGCCTGCATCTGCGCCAGCGAGCGCCCGGTTGCAGGGGCACGCAGCCTGTTGCTGGGCGCTATGCGCTACCGGGCGCTGGCGAGCCCGGCTTTTATAACCCGGCACTTTCCGCATGGCGTACGCGCTGATCAACTGGCGCGCACCCCCGCACTGGTGTTCGGCCCGGATGATTTCCTGCAACACCGTTACCTGGCGTCCCTCGGCGTGGACGGTGGTTTCGAGCACCATTTGTGCCCATCGTCCGAAGGCTTCATCCGTTTGACAGAAGCAGGCCTGGGCTGGGGGTTGGTGCCGGAATTGCAGGTGCGCGACCAACTGGAAAAGGGCGTATTGGTCGAGTTATTGCCAGATAAGCCCATCGACGTGCCGTTGTACTGGCATCATTGGCGCAGTGGCGGGCAACTGCTGGGCTTGTTGACCGATCACCTGGCCCAGGCATGTGGCCAATGGTTGGTGCCCTATCAGCAGTGACAAGCGTCAAGCTGCAAGCTGCAAGAGAAGAGCTTGCAGATCGTATTTAACTTGCGGCTTATAGCTTGAAGCTTGCAGCTGCATCCGTAGGAGGCTCCATGAAAGTTCTGGTCACCGGCGCAAGCGGCTTCATTGGCGGGCGCTTTGCGCGTTTCGCCTTGGAGCAGGGCCTGGACGTGCGGGTCAACGGGCGGCGCGCCGAAGGTGTGGAACACCTGGTGAGGCGCGGCGCTGAGTTTATCCAGGGTGATCTGAATGACGCCGACCTGGTGCGCGGTCTGTGCCGCGATGTCGAAGCCGTGGTGCATTGCGCTGGCGCTGTCGGGCTGTGGGGGCGCTATCAGGACTTTCACCAGGGCAACGTGCTGGTCACAGAGAACGTGGTCGAGGCCTGCCTCAAGCAACGGGTCGGCCGACTGGTGCACCTGTCGTCGCCATCGATTTACTTTGACGGCCGCGACCACCTGGGCCTGACTGAAGAGCAAGTCCCCAAGCGCTTCAAACATCCCTATGCCGCCACCAAATACCTGGCGGAACAAAAGGTATTTGGCGCCCAGGAGTTCGGCCTCGAAGTGCTGGCCCTGCGCCCGCGCTTCGTTACTGGCGCCGGCGACATGAGCATCTTCCCACGCCTGCTGAAAATGCAGCGCAAGAACCGCCTGGCTATCGTCGGCGACGGCCTGAACAAGGTCGATTTCACCAGCGTGCACAACCTCAACGAAGCGCTGCTCAGCAGCCTGCTCGCTACCGGTTCAGCGCTAGGCAAGACCTACAACATCAGCAACGGCACGCCGGTGCCGGTGTGGGATGTGGTGAACTACGTGATGCGCCAAATGGAGTTGCCGCAGGTAACGCGGTATCGGTCCTACGGTTTGTCCTACAGCGTAGCGGCCCTCAACGAAGCCTTCTGCGCAATGTGGCCAGGGCGTCCGGAGCCAGCATTGTCACGCCTGGGCATGCAAGTCATGAACAAAGATTTCACGTTAGACATCAGCCGCGCCAGGCATTATCTGGACTACGAGCCCAAGGTCAGCCTGTGGACCGCCCTCGACGAGTTCTGCAGTTGGTGGAAGGCCCAGGACCCAGGGTTCAAGTAAGCACACAACAGGCAATACTTCGGGAACCGAATCTGGCATTCCAGGTCGATCAGTGCGCCGGGAAGGCGGTTTATACTCCCGTCGCTCGCCACTTCACCGATTCAGGGTTGATTCATGCGCAACGATGCTAAAGACGACTTCGACAACGTTCCCAGCCTGCGGGCCGATGTCGGGGATGACGATGATTTCGAACCTACCCCGGCCACCTCGGTGCGTTCGCGCAACACTAAGGTCGTCAAGGTCAAGAGCGCCAGCACTGGCCCGTTGTGGGCTTTGATCGGCGCTTTGCTGATCGCTTTTGCGGGCCTGGCCTGGTGGAGCTTCCAGCAGATTTCCCTGATGGGCCAGCAATTGGTTGCCACCCAGGAAAGTTTTGCGCGCATCAGCGAAGAAGCGGCGGGGCGTCTGCAAGATATTTCCGGCAAGGTGGTGGCCAGTGAAGCCAGCGTCAACAACGGTAGCGAAGCGTTGAAACTGCAGATCAAGCAACTCGAAAGCCAGTTGCTGGAGCAGGGAAGACAGCAGGTCGGCGTGGCCGGCCGGGCCACCGAGTTGGATAAGCGCCTGGCGCAAATGACAGCCAGCACCACTGAACTGTCTAACGCCAACAGCAAGCTGCAAGGCCAGGTCCAGGCCCTGACCGACGCCGTGGCGACGCTTAAGGCGGCGCAAGGCGACGCAGGTAAGCGTGATGCCGAAATCAAGGAGCTTTCCGCTGACGTGGCCGCGTTGAAGAAGCAGGGCAACCCAAGTGCGGCCATCGCCCGCATCGAGCAGGACCTGGTAGTGCTCAAAAGCGCGCAGGATAACCAGCCGGTCAATAGCGGTGCGCCTACGAATAAAGAGTTCGACGTGTTCCGCATCCAGACCACGCGTAACATCACCACCTTGCAGAGCCAGGTGCGGAACCTGCAGCAACAGCTCAACGCGCCGGCGAAGATCACCCCGCGCGGCCAGTGACCGTTGCTGAGATAACACGGGTGTAAACCGATTTAAATGGGGGAGCGAGCACGCCCACTCCCCCATTCGAGTTGCAGCCAAGCGCTCGATAATGGTCGCTTGCAACATTGTCACCAGTCGGTGACATTTCCCATCCCCTTCGTTACTTGCCCCCGCCGCGCCCTTGTTTAGACTCCGGTCATCCCACAAAAAATAATAAGGGCCACCCATGACCACGCAACCACTGCCTGCCAGCAGTTGGCTGAACGCGCCTGCCCATCGCGCTTGGCTCGCCGCTGAAGGCCAGCGCCTGCTGGCATTCGCCAAGGCATCTCGACTGCCCGATGGTTTCGGCAACCTTGACGACAAAGGCCAGCTGCCAGCCGATGCCCACGCCGAAACCATGAACACCGCCCGCATGACCCACAGCTTCGCCATGGCTCATGCCTTGGGCTTGCCTGGGTATGCCGAGCTGGTCGCACACGGTGTTGCGGCCCTCAGTGGCCCGCTGCGCGACGCTGAGCACGGAGGCTGGTTCGCCGCCCCCCACGCCCTCGATGGCAACCGTGGCAAGGCTGCTTACCTGCACGCCTTCGTCGCCCTGGCCGCGAGCTCGGCGGTGGTGGCCTGCGCTCCCGGCGCACAAAACCTGTTGAACGACGCCATCCATATCATCGACCAGCTTTTCTGGAGCGAGGAGGAGGGCGTGATGCTCGAGTCGTTCGCCCAAGACTGGAGCGGCATCGAAGCCTATCGCGGCGCCAACAGCAACATGCACGCCACCGAAGCCTTCCTCGCCCTGGCCGATGTCACCGGCGATACACGCTGGCTGGACCGCGCGATGCGGATCGTCGAGCGGGTGATCCACACCCACGCCGCCGGCAACCAGTACATGGTGATCGAGCATTTCGACGCGCACTGGCAACCGCTGCTCGGTTACAACGAAGACAACCCCGCCGACGGCTTCCGGCCCTACGGCATTACCCCCGGCCACGGTTTTGAATGGGCACGGTTGGTGCTGCATTTGGAAGCGGCACGCCTGCAAGCCGGGTTGGCCACGCCGGACTGGTTGGTGAACGACGCCAAGGGCCTGTTCGCCAGCGCCTGCGAATATGCCTGGTCCGTGGATGGCGCCCCCGGCATCGTCTACACCCTGGACTGGACCTACCGACCGGTGGTGCGCGAGCGCTTGCATTGGACCCACGCCGAAGCCAGCGCCGCTGCCCAAGCCTTGCTCAAGCGTACCGGCGAGTTGCACTACGAAACGTGGTACCGGCGCTTCTGGGAGTTTTGCGAGGCTCACTTTATCGACCGTACCCACGGCAGCTGGCACCACGAACTCAGCCCCCATAACACGCCCAGCAGCAACATCTGGGGCGGCAAGCCAGACCTGTACCATGCCTGGCAAGCGGTATTGCTGCCTGCGCTGCCGTTAGCGCCAAGCATGGCCAGTGCAATAGGGGCTGGGCGTTATGTCACCAATTGGTGACATTTGGGCGTCGCTTTGTTACCTGCGCCTCAAAAATCCATGTTTAAACTCCGTGCAGCGCAAGCTTAAGACTTGCATGCATAACAACAAGAAAAGGTATTCAGATGAACGCGATTAATCGCCTCGCCGTAGCTATTTCCATTGCCTCGTTGTTTCCCCTCAGTGCATTCGCGGCCGACTCGAAAGGGACGGTTGAAGTTGTGCATTGGTGGACCTCGGGCGGTGAAAAAGCGGCTGTAGATGTCCTGAAGGCCCAAGTTGAAAAAGACGGCTTCACCTGGAAAGACGGTGCCGTCGCAGGTGGCGGTGGCGCCACGGCCATGACCGTGCTGAAAAGCCGCGCGGTCGCCGGCAACCCGCCCGCCGTTGCCCAGATCAAAGGCCCCGACATCCAGGAATGGGCGTCCACCGGCCTGCTCGACACCGACGTTCTGAAGTCTGTCGCCAAAGACGAAAAATGGGACTCCCTGCTCGACAAGAAAGTCTCCGACACCGTGAAGTACGACGGTGACTACGTTGCCGTACCGGTCAACATCCACCGCGTGAACTGGCTGTGGATCAACCCGGAAGTCTTCAAGAAAGCCGGCATCACCAAGAACCCAACCACCCTCGAAGAATTCTACGCAGCGGGCGACAAGCTCAAGGCCGCGGGCTTCATTCCGCTCGCCCATGGTGGCCAGCCGTGGCAGGACAGCACCGTTTTCGAAGCCGTCGTCCTGTCGGTGATGGGTGCCGATGGCTACAAGAAAGCCCTGGTCGACCTGGATAACGCCGCACTGACCGGTCCGGAAATGGTCAAGTCGCTGACCGAGCTGAAGAAAGTCGCGACTTACATGGACGTCGACGGTAAAGGCCAAGACTGGAACCTCGAAGCGGGCAAAGTCATCAACGGCAAGGCCGGCATGCAGATCATGGGTGACTGGGCCAAGTCCGAGTGGACCGCTGCCAAGAAAGTCGCCGGTAAAGACTACGAGTGCGTAGCGTTCCCGGGCACCGACAAAGCCTTTACCTACAACATCGACTCCCTGGCGGTGTTCAAGCAGAAAGACAAAGGCACTGCGGCGGGTCAGCAGGACATCGCCAAAGTCGTGCTGGGTGAAAACTTCCAGAAAGTGTTCAGCATCAACAAGGGTTCGATCCCTGTGCGTAACGACATGCTGACCAAAATGGATTCGTACGGCTTCGACTCTTGCGCCCAGGCTGCCGCCAAGGACTTCCTGGCAGACGCCAAGACCGGCGGCCTGCAGCCAAGCATGGCGCACAACATGGCCACGACCCTGGCTGTGCAAGGTGCGTTCTTTGACGTCGTGACCAACTTCATCAACGACCCGAAAGCTGACCCAGCCGACACCGCCAAGAAACTCGGCGCTGCGATCAAGTCGGCCAAATAAGCTACAAGCTGCAAGTTAAACGCTGCAACTGGTGTGCTGCCTCTCTTGCCGCTTGTAGCTTGTAGCTTGTAACTTGCAGCTGCCTTTATTCTTTTAGTGGATTTTCCCATGAGTTCTGTTGCTGTGTTCAGCAAAGCCTCGCCGTTCGATGCACTGCAGCGCTGGCTACCCAAACTGGTGCTGGCGCCCAGCATGTTCATCGTGTTGGTGGGCTTCTACGGCTACATCCTGTGGACGTTTGTACTGTCGTTTACGACATCTACGTTCCTGCCAAGCTACAAATGGGCGGGCCTCGCGCAATATCAGCGTTTGTTCGACAACGACCGCTGGTGGGTCGCGAGCAAGAACCTGGCCCTGTTTGGCGGGATGTTTATCGGCATCACCTTGGTTATCGGCGTGACACTGGCGATCTTCCTCGACCAGAAAATCCGTCGCGAAGGCTTTATCCGCACCGTTTACCTGTACCCGATGGCGCTCTCGATGATCGTCACTGGTACCGCCTGGAAATGGCTGCTCAACCCGGGCATGGGCCTGGACAAACTTCTGCGTGACTGGGGCTGGGAAGGCTTCCGTCTCGATTGGCTGATCGACCCGGACCGCGTGGTCTACTGCCTGGTGATCGCCGCGGTATGGCAAGCTTCGGGCTTCATCATGGCGATGTTCCTCGCCGGCCTGCGGGGGGTTGATCAATCGATCATCCGCGCCGCGCAGATCGACGGCGCGAGCATGCCGCGCATCTACTGGAGCGTGGTGCTGCCGAGCCTGCGTCCGGTGTTCTTCAGTGCGGTGATGATCCTGGCGCACATTGCGATCAAGAGCTTCGACCTGGTGGCGGCGATGACTGCTGGCGGCCCCGGCTATTCGTCCGACCTGCCTGCGATGTTCATGTACTCGTTCACCTTCAGCCGTGGCCAGATGGGCGTGGGCTCGGCCAGTGCAATCCTGATGCTCGGTGCGATCCTCGCGATCATCGTGCCTTACCTCTACTCCGAGCTGAGGACCAAACGTAATGACTAGTCTCGTCTCCAAATCGCCCATCAGCCTGAGTCGCATCGCGATCTACGCGGTGCTGATCCTTGCCGTGCTGCTGTACCTGGTGCCGCTGGTGGTGATGCTGCTCACCAGCTTCAAGACCCCGGAAGACATCAGCACCGGCAACCTGCTGAGCTGGCCGACCGTGGTCTCCGGCATCGGCTGGGTCAAGGCCTGGGCCACCGTGGATGGCTACTTCTGGAACTCGATCAAGATCACCGTGCCCGCTGTGCTGATCTCCACCGCTATCGGTGCGTTGAACGGCTACGTGCTGTCGTTCTGGCGCTTCCGGGGTTCGCAGTTGTTCTTCGGTCTGTTGTTGTTCGGCTGCTTCCTGCCATTCCAGACCGTGCTGCTGCCGGCTTCCTTCACCCTCGGCAAGATGGGCCTCGCCAGCACCACCACCGGCCTGGTGTTTATCCATGTGGTCTACGGCCTGGCGTTCACCACGCTGTTTTTCCGTAATTACTACGTCAGCATTCCGGATGCGCTGATCAAAGCGGCGCGCCTGGACGGTGCCGGTTTCTTCACCATTTTCCGCCTGATCATCCTACCGATGTCGACCCCGATCATCATGGTCTGCCTGATCTGGCAGTTCACCCAGATCTGGAACGACTTCCTGTTCGGTGTGGTGTTCTCCAGTGGCGACTCCCAGCCCATCACGGTGGCGCTGAACAACCTGGTCAACACCAGCACCGGGGCCAAGGAATATAACGTGGACATGGCGGCGGCGATGATCGCCGGGCTGCCGACCCTGCTGGTCTATGTGATCGCAGGCAAGTATTTCGTGCGCGGCCTCACGGCCGGCGCGGTCAAGGGGTAATCATGGCTACGCTTGAACTTCGCAATGTAAACAAGACCTATGGCGCCGGCCTGCCCGACACCTTGAAGAACATCGAACTGTCGATCAAGGAAGGCGAATTCCTGATCCTGGTCGGCCCTTCGGGGTGCGGTAAATCCACGCTGATGAACTGCATCGCTGGCCTGGAAACCATCACCGGTGGCGCGATCATGATCGGTGATCAAGACGTGAGCGGCATGAGCCCCAAGGATCGCGACATCGCCATGGTGTTCCAGTCCTACGCGCTGTACCCGACCATGAGCGTGCGCGAGAACATCGAGTTCGGCCTCAAGATCCGCAAGATGCCCCAGGCCGAGATCGACGCTGAAGTGGCGCGCGTGGCCAAGCTGCTGCAGATCGAACACCTGCTCAACCGCAAGCCGGGCCAGCTATCCGGTGGCCAGCAACAGCGTGTGGCCATGGGCCGTGCCCTGGCGCGTCGGCCGAAGATCTACCTGTTCGACGAACCGCTGTCCAACCTCGACGCCAAGCTACGCGTCGAGATGCGCACCGAAATGAAACTGATGCACCAGCGTCTCAAGACCACCACGGTCTACGTGACCCACGACCAGATCGAAGCGATGACCCTGGGCGATAAAGTCGCGGTGATGAAGGACGGCATCATTCAGCAGTTCGGCACGCCAAAAGACATCTACAACAACCCGGCCAACCAGTTCGTGGCGAGCTTTATCGGTTCGCCGCCGATGAACTTCGTGCCCCTGCGCCTGCAGCGCAAGGACGGTCGCTTGGTGGCCGTGCTCGACAGCGGCCAGGCCCGTTGCGAGCTGGCGCTGAACGTGACAGACGCGGGCCTTGAAGACCGCGACGTGATCCTGGGCTTGCGTCCCGAGCAAATGATGTTGGCGGCGGGTGAGGGCGACACAGCGTCGAGTATTCGTGCCGAAGTCCAGGTCACCGAGCCGACCGGCCCGGATACCCTGGTGTTTGTGCAACTCAACGACACCAAGGTCTGCTGCCGCCTGTCGCCCGACGTGGCACCCCAGGTGGGCGAGACCCTGACGTTGCAATTCGACCCTTCCAAGGTCTTGCTGTTCGACGCCCAAACGGGCGAGCGATTGGGCACTGCTTCCTCATTGCCTGCACAGGGGCATGCCGACAATGTGGCCCAATTCAAAGGCCGCTGAAGCAGATAACATGTTGTTTTAGATAAAAAAGTTAACCGCGTTAAATAAAAACAGTTTAATAACAATAAAGACGAGGATGTAGGGATGAAAAAGCAACACAACAACACTCGATTGATCTGCCAAATGTCAGCCGCAGCAGCCCTGGTATTGTCCGCCAATGCGATGGCGGCCGATGCGTTCAGCGCTGATTCGAAGTGGATGACCGGCGATTGGGGCGGTGAACGTACCAAGCTGATCGAGCAAGGTATCGACATCAAGGCTGACTACGTAGGGGAGATGGGCTACAACGCGCATGGCGGTTACAACACCGACAAGACGGGTCGTTACGCCGACCAGTTCGGTTTGGGCGTAGCGCTGGACCTGCAAAAGCTGTGGGGTTGGGATAACACCCAGGCCAAGATCCAGTTCACCAACCGTAATGGCCAGAACATCTCCAACGACCGCATCGGCGACCCACGTGCCGGCACGCTCAGTTCGTCGATGGAAGTCTACGGCCGTGGCCACATGGTGCGTCTGACCCAGTTCTGGATCCAGCACCAGATGTTCGACAATAAGCTGGACGTCAAACTCGGCTACTTCGGTGAAGGCGAAGACTTCAACACCTTCCCGTGCGACTTCCAGAACCTGTCGTTCTGCGGCTCCCAGGTCGGCAACTACGTGAACACCTGGTACAACTGGCCCGTCAGCCAGGCCGCGATCCGCGTGAAGTACAACATCACGCCTGAGCTGTATGCGCAAATCGGTGCCTACAACCAGAACCCATCGCAGCTCGAGCACGGCAACGGCTTCAAGCTCAGCGGCAGCGGCACCAAGGGCACCGTGATTCCTGTGGAATTGGTTTGGTCGCCGAAGGTCAACAACCTGCCGGGCGAATACCGTGTGGGTTACTACAAGAGCGCGGCTGATGCTGCCGACGTACGTGAAGACGTGAACGGCAACGATGCGGCTACCACTCGCGCCGCGTACCGTACCCGCAGCAGCAAGAAAGGCTACTGGTTTGTTGCCCAACAGCAACTCACCACGCATAACGGCGACGCTTCCCGCGGCTTGAATATCGCGGCCAACGCCACCTTCCACGACAAAGAAACCAACCTGGTCGACAACTACCAGTCGTTGATGCTGGTGTACAAAGGCCCATTCGACGCACGTCCAAAAGATGACGTCGGCATTGGCGCTGCTCGCCTGCACGTCAACGATGACGTGAAGAAGAACGCTGAGCTGCTGAACGTCGCCAATGGTGTGAATGATTACGACAATGCGCTGTTCTCGCCCATTCGCGAGACCGAGTACAACTTCGAAATCAACTACGGCTTCCACGTTACCAACTGGCTGACCGTGCGTCCTAACCTGCAATACGTCGTCCAGCCTGGCGGCGTGGATAAAGTCGACAACGCGCTCGTGGCGGGTCTGAAAATTCAGTCTACGTTCTAACGCTGTTGCGATAAGCTCCTCTCTCTGTGCGCATTTTGCGGGTAGCCATGGCTATCCGCTTTTTTTTGGGTCGCATTGTGAAGATATTCAGGACCGTGGCACATGCATGAGCAACCGCTGCAACGTTTTTTCAAATCCCTGCGCGAGCGTCCAGTGTTCGCCTGGGAGCGCTTTCAGATGCGCGATGTATTGGTCATTGATCATCCGCTGTGCCAGGCGGTGTTCAGTCGCCAGGGCGCGCAGCTGTTGCACTTCCAACCCCGTGGCCAGAAACCCTGGTTGTGGTGTGCAGCCAAGTGGCCACAGGTCGGCGCCATCCGTGGTGGCGTACCGGTGTGCTGGCCGTGGTATGGCCGCCACCCGAGCGAAAATGCCTGGCCGTCCCATGGCTGGGCGCGGCTGATCGACTGGAAACTGCTCGACAGCAGCACTGACGACGAGGGTGTGCGCCTGCACTGGCAATTGCAGTTGTGCGACTGGCAGGTGGACTTGCACGCGCACCTGGGGGAGACCCTGGAACTGCGCCTGAGCACCGAGCACCAGGACGAGCTGCCGTGCCAGCTGAGCCATGCTTTGCACGCTTATTGGCGTATCGGTCACGTTGATGAGGTAGCGCTGTCTGGGCTTGATGGCGCGCAAGGTTACGACCAGCTCAATCGCCAGGTTTGCCAGCAGGAAGGTGAGCTAAGGGTAGAGGGCGGGTGCCAGCGGGTGTTTCAGCATGACGGTGAGTTGCAGCTCAAGGACCATGCCTGGCAGCGTGAACTGTGCATTGATACGGGTGACAGCGCCGACACGGTGGTGTGGCATCCCGGCAGCCGGCCACTGTTGGGGGTGAGCTTTAACGAGGCGTCGGGGTTTGTGTGCGTGGAGTCGGCGATGCCCGGGGCCAGTTTGGCGCCGGGGGAGAGGGCGCATTTGAGTTTGCAGGCGCGGGCAGGGTTTTAGCGGTGTGGCTGATGACGCTATCGCGGGCAAGCCCGGCGCCCACATGGGAATGCATTCCAGTGTGGAAGCGGGCTTGACCGCGATCAGGCCGGTAGTGCCACGGCAAATGTCTGTTTAGTTGAACTCATCGCCCACCGGATACCGGCTGTCATTCAAGCTTTCCTTGATCTTGCGCAAATGCGGCTGGAAATCCACGCCACGACGCAAAGTCATGCCGGTCGCCAACACATCCAGCACCGTCAACTGGATGATCCGCGAGGTCATCGGCATGTAGATGTCGGTGTCTTCCGGCAGCGGAATGTTCAAGCTCACCGTGCTGGCCTTGGCCAGCGGCGAATTCTCAGCCGTCACGCCCAGCACGGAAGCGCCGTTTTCCCGTGCGATCCGCGCCACTTCTACGAGCTCACGGGTACGCCCGGTGTAGGAAATGATCACGAACAACTCGCCCGTGTGCGCCACCGAGGCGATCATGCGCTGCATCAGCACGTCGGCGTGGGCGGTAACGGCCAGGTTGAAACGGAAGAACTTGTGCAGCGCATCCATGGCCACCGGGGCCGAAGCGCCCAGGCCGAAGAAGTGGATCTGCCGTGCCTGGATCAACAAATCCACGGCTTTGCTGATCAGGGCAGGGTCCAGCGCCTGGCAGGCACTGTCCAGCGAGGCGATGGCGCTGCCGAAGATTTTCTGGGTGTAGGCCTCAGGGTTATCATCGGCCCCCACCGCGTGGCTGACATACGCCGCGCCACTGGCTAGGCTTTGCGCCAGCTGCAATTTCAGTTCAGGGTAACCGCTCACGCCGAACGAACGGCAGAAACGGTTGACCGTCGGTTCACTGACCGAGGCAGCCTGGGCGAGGGCGGCGATGGAGAAGCGGGTCGCCTGCTGCGGGTTGAGCAGGATGACCTCGGCGACTTTTTTCTCTGCCTTGTTCAATTCTTCGAGGCGATTCCGGATCTGTTCCAGAAGATTTCGCACGCGGTCCATTCAGTCTTTCCTTCGGGCGACGATGCAAATAAAAGGTGGCGACCAATCGATGAGTGGTCTTTTGCGCTGGCCTATCCTACTGAGGGTAGCTGAACACCACCACTCGCAATGCGTATTTCGGGAAAATGTTGTGTTTATTACTACATTTTTCCTTGAGTGATGCCTTGAAAAAAGGTATTTGTAGCTTAACTTGATAAAAGAACAAACATCATGCCTTCGATAACCGTAGAACCCTGCACCTTTGCCCTGTTTGGCGCCTTGGGTGATCTGGCGCTGCGCAAGTTATTTCCTGCCCTCTATCAACTCGATGGCGCCGGGCTGCTGCACGACGACACGCGCATCCTGGCCCTGGCCCGTGAAGCCGGTTCCGAGCAACAACACCTGGCCCATATCGAGCAAGCACTGCGCAAATACGTCGGCAAGGAACTGGACGAAGCCATCGCCCAGCGTTTCCTCGCGCGCCTGACTTACGTTCACGTTGACTTCATGAAGGCTGATGACTATGTGGTCCTGGCTGAAATCGCCGGCACCGAGCAGCGTCTGATCGCCTATTTCGCCACGCCTGCAGCAGTCTACGGCGCGATCTGCGAGAACCTGTCCAAGGTCGGCCTGGCGGAAAACACCCGCGTCGTGCTGGAAAAGCCGATCGGTTCGGACCTGGAGTCCTCGCGCAAGGTCAATGACGCCGTTGCGCAGTATTTTCCGGAAAACCGCACCTACCGCATCGACCACTATCTGGGCAAGGAAACCGTCCAGAACCTGATCGCGCTGCGTTTCGCCAACAGTCTGTTCGAAACCCAGTGGAACCAGAATTACATTTCCCACGTGGAAATCACCGTGGCTGAGCAGGTCGGTATCGAGGGCCGTTGGGGCTACTTCGACAAGGCCGGCCAACTGCGCGACATGATCCAGAACCACCTGTTGCAACTGCTCTGCCTGATCGCCATGGACCCGCCGGCCGACCTGTCCGCCGACAGCATCCGCGACGAGAAGGTCAAGGTGCTCAAGGCCCTGGCGCCAATCAGCCCGGACGGGCTGACCACCCAAGTGGTGCGCGGCCAGTACATTGCCGGCTACAGCGCCGGCAAGCCAGTGCCGGGTTACCTGGAAGAAGAGAACTCCAACACCCAGAGCGACACTGAAACTTTCGTCGCCCTGCGCGCCGATATCCGCAACTGGCGTTGGGCCGGCGTGCCGTTCTACCTGCGCACCGGCAAGCGCATGCCGCAGAAGTTGTCGCAGATTGTCATCCACTTCAAGGAACCGTCCCACTACATCTTCGCCCCCGAGCAGCGCTTGCAGATCAGCAACAAGCTGATCATCCGCCTGCAACCGGACGAAGGTATTTCCTTGCGCGTGATGACCAAGGAGCAGGGCCTGGACAAGGGCATGCAACTGCGCAGCGGCCCACTGCAACTGAATTTTTCCGACACCTACCGCAGCGCACGGATTCCCGATGCTTATGAGCGGTTGTTGCTTGAAGTAATGCGCGGCAATCAGAACCTGTTTGTTCGCAAAGATGAAATCGAAGCCGCGTGGAAGTGGTGTGACCAGCTGATCGCCGGGTGGAAAAAATCCGGTGATGCGCCCAAGCCGTACGCGGCGGGTTCCTGGGGGCCGATGAGCTCGATTGCACTGATCACGCGGGATGGGAGGTCGTGGTATGGCGATATCTGAATTGAAACTGCCTCAGGGTGTCAGCGCCCATGAATACCGTACGCCGGCCTTGTTGGCGGACGGTCTGGCCAATGACGTGGCCGAACAACTGCGCGGGGCTATCAGTGCCCGTGGCGAAGCGACCCTGGTCGTCTCCGGCGGGCGTAGCCCCGTGGCGTTTTTCCAGAACCTGGCCAAGCAAGGCCTGGACTGGTCCAAGGTCACGGTCACGCTGGCCGATGAGCGTTGGGTGCCGGTTGAGCACGCCGACAGCAATGCCGGCCTGTTGAAGCAACACCTGCTGCAGGGCCCGGCGGCCAAGGCCAGGTTCCTCAGCCTGTACAGCGCCGCAGCTAATCTTGAAGACGCTGCCGAGCAGGCTGATCGCCTGCTGGGCGAGTTGCCAGCCATCGATGTGCTGGTGCTCGGGATGGGCGATGACGGCCACACCGCATCGCTGTTCCCCAACAGCCCGAACCTGATTGAAGCCTTGCAGGCCGACGGTACCCGCCGTTGCTGGCCGATGCTGGCGCCGACCGTGCCACATCAGCGCCTGACCATGAGTCGCGCCCTGCTGGCCACTGCCCATTACACCGTCCTGTCGATTTCCGGCAGTTCGAAGTTGACCACCTTGAGCGCCGCGCTGGCCAGTGACGATGTCTCTGCCATGCCGATTCGCGCGTTTTTGCAACCTACATTAGAGATTTACTGGTGCCCATGAGCCAAGGATCAGCCGCTATGAAAAGCCCTCAACCGACCGTGTCCATGGCGGATAAAGTTGCCCTGATCGACAGCCTCTGCGCGAAGGCGCGGATCCTGCCGGTGATCACCATCGCCCGCGAACAGGACATCCTGCCGCTGGCCGATGCCTTGGCAGCCGGCGGTTTGACCGCATTGGAAGTGACCCTGCGTTCCGAGTTCGGCCTCAAGGCCATTCAGGTATTGCGCGAGCAACGCCCTGAACTGTGCACCGGTGCCGGCACTGTGCTGGATCGGCACATGCTCGAAGCGGCCGAAGTGGCGGGCTCGCAATTCATCGTCACCCCCGGCATTACCCGCGACCTGCTGGAAGCTTCGGTGCACAGCCCGATTCCGCTGCTGCCGGGCATCAGTAATGCGTCGGGCATCATGGAAGGTTATGGCCTGGGCTATCGCCGCTTCAAGCTGTTCCCCGCCGAAGTCAGCGGTGGCGTTGCTGCCATCAAGGCCCTCGGTGGCCCGTTTGGCGAAGTGAAATTCTGCCCGACTGGCGGCGTTAGCCCGGCCAATATCAAAAGCTACATGGCGTTGAAAAATGTGATGTGCGTGGGTGGCAGTTGGATGCTCGATCCTGAGTGGATCAAGAACGGCGACTGGGCCCGCATCCAGGAAGTCACCGCCGAAGCGCTGGCACTGTTGGATTGATCTGATTTATCGAATCGTTGTTGCTGTGCTTAACGGCATTTTTGCGGTGCACTTGGTCGGTGTGCCGCTTTTTTTTGCCTGCAGAAAACCTCAAGAACACTGATGTTCAGATGTGGGAACTGGCAAGCCAGCGCCCACATTTTTAATCTGCGTTCAGTTGGGTAATTGCTTGGACCAACACATTGATATCTGCCGATGAAGTCAGCAACCCCGGCGTCACCCGGATACAGGTGCCAAATGTTGCGCCGGTGCGGGTAGTGGTAAACAAGTCATAGTCCTTGAGTAGCCTATCCACCATCACCTGCTGATCCCGCCCGACAAACTTGAACGCCGTAATCCCGCAATACAGCCTCGGATCATCCGGTGTCAGCACTTCAATCCCCGGCAACGCCCGCACCTGGCTTACCCACCGATCCCGCAGGTAGTTCACCCGCGCACCCTTGGCCGCCGAGCCACCCAACTCCCGGTGCTCTTCAAACACCAACGGCAAGGTCATCAGCGCTGGAAAGTTCGGCGTGCTGTAGGACGTGCGTGCGCGTACGTCGGTAGCCGGGTAGTGAAACTCGCCCATGTCCGTGTCGATATCGCCCAGGCGCTCCGGGGCGATGTACAGAAAGCCCAGGGTCAACGGCGCGCCGATCCATTTGTGCAAGTTGAAGCCGGCAAACTGAATGCCCAATTCGGCGAGGTTGAACTCGATCTGGCCCAGCGCGTGGGCGCCATCCAGGATCACATCGATTTCATGCGCGCGCGCCGCCTGGGCAATCGCTGCAACGGGCATGACCAGCCCGGTGCGGTGGGTAACGTGGGTCAGCGCCATCATTTTGAGGCGTGGGTACTTAACGAACGCTTCGCGATAAGTGTGCACCAGACTGTCGAAACTGGCCGGGTGCGTGTGGGACAGTTCGATCACCTCCACGCCACGATAGCCTGCCAGCCAGCGCATGGCGCCTTTCACGGTGTCGTACTCCAGGTCACTGATGAGCACTTGATCGCCCGGTTGCAGGCGGTTGTAGTTGCGGATCAGCGATTGCAGGGCTTCAGTGGCGTTATGGGTAAAGGCCACTGACGCTGGGTCGACATCCATTAGCCCGGCCAACTGCCGACGAATCTCGACGTTTTCGCCTGTTTCGAACGTCTGACGCACATAGAGCGAGTTGCTGCGGTTGATAAACGCAACGTGTTCCAGATACTGCGTTTGCACCGCTTGGCTCATGTGGCCGAAGTAGCCGTTTTCCAGATTGATCGGGCCGGGTTCCAGGGCGTAGCGCTGGGCGATGGTCAGCCAGTGACGTTCGTTGTCTGCACTGCGTGGCATAGGGCGCTCTTAATGACGAGGGGCGGGTTTACCGTGTTTAGCGCGCAGCGGTTCAAGCAATTCAGACAATCCGTTGCTGTCAATTTCCTGCATCAATGCCAGCAACCCGCCCAATTCGCCGTGAGGGAAGCCTTCACGGGCAAACCAGTTCAGGTAGGGGCCTGGCAGGTCGGCGATGATCCGTCCCTTGTATTTGCCGAAGGGCATTTCGCGGGTGATCAGTAGTTCGAGTTTTTCGGGGTTCATGGGCGCTTCGTGAGGGTCAGTCGTAGCAGTGGAAAATACAGGCATTCTGCATGAAGGCCAAATGACAGATCATGCAAAAAACGCAAATACAGAAGGTTCAAGAATTTTTAAGCTGTTGATTTACAAAGATAAATAGTTTTTAAAGAAGCTGGCACGGACGCTGCAATTCTTATTGCAACCTTCTAACCTGCCAAAGGAATTGAAAAATGACTGACATCAATAAAGAATCCATCTCCGTACTCAACGACCTGATCGAGACCAGCATTGACGGTCAAAAAGGTTTCAAAGAGTGCGCTGAAGACATCAAGCACCCAGAACTCAAAGCACTGTTTGCCAAACGTTCCACCGATTGCGCGACAGCTGCAGCTGAACTGAAAACCGCCGTACGTGCCCTGGGTGGCGATCCGGAAGATTCCGGCAGTGTTTCTGGCGCCCTGCACCGCGGCTGGGTCGATGTTAAATCGATGGTGACTGGTAAAGACGAAGAAGCTGTGCTGAATGAGGCCGAGCGCGGTGAAGACCACGCACTGAAGGCTTATCGTGAAGCGATTGAGAAAATCAACAAGCACAACCTGCTGGGTATTCGTGATCTGGTTGAGCGTCAGTACCACGGCGTACAACGCAACCACGACCAAGTAAAAGCCCTGCGTAACCAGGCTCGCGCTCAGTCGTAAGCTTCGGGCTGTAAATGCTGTAAACAATGTGGGAGCGGGCTTGCTTGCGAATGCGGTTTTTCAGTCTCATCTTTATTGACTGAACTATCGCTTTCGCGGGCAAGCCCGCTCCCACATTTGTATTGCGTGAATCTTAAGATCTGGGTCAGCCGATGCTGATTGGCGGCAGCTCGGTCAAAGTAACAACCTGCTGCTTACGCGGCGCCAAAATCTCCGCCTCACCGTCCACCACCAATTCATCACGCTGGTTGAACACACGGGTGGCAATGCGTACACGAAACTTCGGCAACTTCTCGAGAATTTCCAGGCGCACGGTCAGGGTGTCGCCGATCTTCACTGGCTTCTGGAAGCTCATCTGCTGGCCAATGTAGATCGTGCCCGGCCCAGGCAACTCGCAAGCAACCGCCGCGCTGATCAGGGCGCCGCTGAACATGCCATGGGCGATACGCTCCTTGAACATGGTGGCCTTGGCGTATTCGGCGTCCAGGTGCACCGGGTTGTGGTCACCGGACATGGCGGCGAACAGCTGGATATCGCGCTCTTCCACCCGCTTGCTGTAGCTGGCGGTCTGGCCGACTTCGAGGGCTTCGTACGGGGTGTTGGTTACCTGGGTCATCTAAAGGTGCATCCTGTGGCTAATCGGTAATTTAATTGGCTGATTTTAAAAGGCTGATTTTCACAAAGAGGTCATTCGCAGCGAGTTGGCCTGCGTAATGTCAGGGCCTGGTCGAGCCACGTCAGCACATCCGCTGTAACGTGATCACGGTTGGTTTCATTGAACACTTCATGGCGCGCCTGCGGGTAGATATTCAGATGCAGGTGCTGGCAGCCGGCTTCACGCAACGCATGGGCCAGGCTTTTGAGACGCTTGCCTTCACTCACCGGATCACATTCGCCGCCCATCACCAGGATCGGCAGGCCCGGATCGATCTGCGCGAGATTGGACGCTTTGCTGATTTGCTGCAAGCCGCCGAGCAGGTCGATCCACAGTTGGTTGGTGCAGCGGAACCCACACAGCGGGTCATTGATGTAATTGTCAACTTCCGCCGGGTCACGGCTGAGCCAGTCGAAAGCGGTGCGATTGGGTTTGAACGCCTTGTTGAACGATCCAAACGACAGGAATTCGATCAGCGCACTGCGCCCGCGCAAACCCTGGCGCAAGCGTTCGGCCCGGGCAATCACGCGTGCGGCGCGATACAGCGCCACCGGCTGGAAATTCGAACCGCTGAGAATCACCCCATGCAGGCTGGCGCTATGGTGCAGCAAGTACGCCTGGGCGATATAACTGCCCATGCTGTGGCCCAGCAGAATGATCGGCAGCCCCGGCTGCTGTTGGCCGATATGCTGGTTGAGGCTGGCGAGGTCGCCCACCACTTTGTTCCAGCCGTCCTTTTCGGCGTAGAGGCCCAAGGAGCCTTCATCGGCAGTACGGCCATGGCCCCGCTGGTCCAGCGCATATAAACCGTAGCCGGCGCCGCACAAGGCTTCAGCCAGGCGTGCATAACGACCGCTGTGCTCGGCCATGCCATGGGACAGCATCACCACGGCCTTGGCGCAGCCGTCGGGCATCCATTGGTTGACGTACAGGCGGCTGCGGTCATTCGCGGTCAGCCAGAAGGTGCTGTGGTTCATGGCGGTTCCTTTGCTCACGTTCTGCTCAAGGTCTGCGTTGCAGTGTATAGCTCATCCCACGCAAGCGTCTGATCAGTGCGGGCACGTGTAGGAAGATTCACGCAATCAATGAAGCGCCGTCCTGTATTTGCCTGTTTGGCCATAGCTGCTAACGTCCCCAAAGCTCCGCTTTTTATCGCTGTACACTTTTGCAGCAGCAGCGGCCGGACACACTCAGGTAAGAGGACAAGAATAATGCAACCTGATTTCTGGAATGACAAACGCGCGGCGGGCGTTCCCAATGACATCGACCTGGGGGCCTACAAGTCGGTGATCGAAGTCTTCGAGCGCTCGTGCAAGACTTTTGCCGACCGTCCGGCATTCAGCAACATGGGCATCACCCTGACCTACGCCGAGCTTGAACGCCAGAGCGCGGCGTTTGCCGGCTACCTGCAACAGCACACCGACCTCAAGCCGGGCGAGCGTATCGCGGTACAAATGCCCAACGTGCTGCATTACCCGATTGCCGTGTTCGGCGCACTGCGCGCCGGGCTGATCGTGGTCAACACCAACCCGCTGTACACCCCGCGCGAGATGCGTCACCAGTTCAAGGACGCTGGCGTGCGGGCGCTGGTCTACCTCAACCTGTTCGGTTCGCGGGTGCAGGAAGTGTGCAGCGACACCGAGATCGACTACCTGATCGAAGCCAAGATGGGCGACTTCATGCCCGCCGCCAAGGGCTGGCTGGTCAATACCTTGGTCGATAAGGTCAAGAAGATGGTCCCGGCCTACAGTCTGCCGCGCGCCGTCTCCTTCAAGCGGGCGTTGCGCATGGGCTCGGGCCTGGGTCTTACCCGTCACCCGATGACCCTGGACGACATCGCCGTGCTGCAATACACCGGCGGCACCACCGGCCTGGCCAAGGGCGCGATGCTCACCCACGGCAACCTGGTGGCCAACATGCAACAGGTGCGCGCCTGCATGTCTCAGACCGGCGAGGACGGCCACCCGCTGATCAAGGAAGGGCAGGAGGTGATGATCGCGCCGCTGCCGCTGTACCACATCTATGCATTCACCGCGAACTGCATGTGCATGATGGTCTCCGGCAACCATAACGTGCTGATCACCAATCCACGGGACATCGGCGGCTTTATCAAAGAGCTGAAGAAGTGGCGGTTTACCGGGTTGTTGGGGCTAAACACGCTGTTTGTCGCGTTGATGGACCACCCGGACTTCAAGACCCTGGATTTCTCCCACCTCAAGCTCACCAACTCCGGCGGCACTGCGTTGATCAAGGCCACAGCTGAGCGTTGGGAGCAAATCACCGGCTGTGCGATTGGTGAGGGCTATGGCCTGACGGAAACCTCCCCGGTGGCCAGCACCAACCCGTACGGCAACAAATCCCGGCTGGGCACCGTGGGCATTCCGGTGCCGGCCACGGCGATGAAGGTGATTGATGATCAGGGCGTCGAGCTGCCGTTGGGCGAGCGCGGCGAGCTGTGCATCAAAGGCCCGCAGGTGATGAAGGGCTACTGGCAGCAACCGGCCGCCACCGCCGAGGCCTTGGACGCCGAGGGGTGGCTGAAGACCGGTGACATCGCGGTGATCGATGACGATGGCTTCGTGCGCATCGTCGACCGCAAGAAAGACCTGATCATCGTCTCGGGCTTCAACGTGTACCCCAACGAAATCGAAGACGTGGTGATGGCCCACCCGGCCGTGGCCAACTGCGCGGTGATCGGCGTGCCGGATGAGCGCACCGGGGAGGCGGTGAAGCTGTTTGTGGTGGCGCGCGCGGAGGGTGTGAGCCTTGAGGAGTTGAAGGCGTACTGCAAGATCAACTTCACGGGGTACAAAGTGCCTAAGCATATTGTGTTGCGCGAATCGTTGCCGATGACGCCGGTGGGGAAAATTCTGCGGCGTGAGCTGCGCGACATCGCCTGATTTGAAACAGGGTAAAAGATGCGGGAGCGGGCTTGCTCGCGAATGCGGTGGATCAGTCACCAAATGTATCGACTGAACCACTGCATTCGCGAGCAAGCCCGCTCCCACATTCTTATTTGTCGCTCTGTAGCGCGCATTCCAGAGCCATTTTCTAGCTTATAGAATCTTTGCTCTAAAAATGACCACTGGCTATTCTTGAGTCATGTTTATGACCGTAGGGCCCTCGTTTGGCTCTAGGCGGCCCTTGGCAAAGCTGCTACTCTCGGCGCGCTTTGTGACGTCTCGGCCTGCTTTAAAGCGCCAGATTCACCTAAAAACACACACCAATAATAATTGCATCAAATGCGATGATGAATTCGCGTCGCTGAGGAGTGGGCTTCCATGAACGAAGACTTTTGGAAGGATAAGTACCCCGCCGGGATTGCTGCAGAAATCAATCCAGACGAGTATCCGAATATTCAGGCGGTACTGAAGCAGTCCTGCCAGCGCTTCGCCAACAAACCGGCTTTCAGCAACCTGGGCAAGACAATCACCTACGGTGAATTGTACGAACTGTCCGGCGCCTTCGCCGCCTACCTGCAACAGCATACCGACTTGAAGCCCGGCGATCGAATCGCCGTGCAACTGCCCAACGTCCTGCAATACCCGGTCGCGGTGTTCGGCGCCATCCGTGCCGGCCTGATCGTGGTCAACACCAACCCGCTGTACACCGCGCGGGAAATGGAACACCAATTCAACGACTCCGGTGCCAAGGCCCTGATCTGCCTGGCCAACATGGCGCACCTGGCGGAAAAGGTCGTGCCCAAGACCGCCGTCAAACATGTGATCGTCACCGAAGTCGCCGACCTGTTGCCGCCGCTCAAGCGTCTGCTGATCAACAGCGTCATCAAGTACGTTAAGAAAATGGTCCCGGCTTACCACTTGCCACAGGCGATCAAGTTCAACGACGTACTCGCCAAGGGCCATGGCCAGGCGGTCAACGAAGTCAGCCCGGCCAGCAGTGATGTGGCCGTGCTGCAATACACCGGCGGTACCACCGGCGTGGCCAAGGGCGCGATGCTCACCCACCGCAACCTGGTCGCCAACATGCTGCAATGCAAGGCGCTGATGGGCTCCAACCTCAACGAAGGCTGCGAGATCCTCATCACGCCGCTGCCGCTTTACCACATCTATGCGTTCACCTTTCATTGCATGGCGATGATGCTGATCGGTAACCACAACATCCTGATCAGCAACCCGCGTGACCTGCCGGCGATGGTCAAGGAACTGTCGAAGTGGAAGTTCAGCGGCTTTGTCGGCCTGAATACCCTGTTCGTGGCGCTGTGCAACAACGAAGCGTTCCGCAAGCTGGACTTCTCTGCGCTGAAAGTCACCTTGTCGGGCGGTATGGCCCTGCAACTGGCGGCGGCCGAGCGTTGGAAGGCCGTGACCGGCTGTGGCATCTGCGAAGGTTACGGCATGACCGAAACCAGCCCGGTGGCGACGGTGAACCCGATCCAGCATATCCAGCTCGGTACCATCGGGATTCCGGTGCCGTCCACTGTGTGTAAAGTCATTTCCGACGACGGCACCGAGCTGGCGCTGGGCGAAACCGGCGAGCTGTGCGTCAAGGGCCCGCAAGTCATGAAGGGTTACTGGCAGCGCCAGGACGCCACCGACGAGATGCTCGACAGCGAAGGTTGGCTGAAGACCGGCGACATCGCGATCATCCAGCCCGACGGCTACATGCGCATTGTCGACCGCAAGAAGGACATGATCCTGGTCTCGGGCTTCAACGTGTACCCCAACGAGCTCGAAGACGTACTGGCGGGCCTGCCGGGCGTGCTGCAGTGCGCAGCCATCGGCGTGCCGGACGAGAAGTCCGGGGAGCACATCAAGCTGTTTATCGTGGTCAAGCCGGGCGCAACCCTGACCAAGGAGCAGGTGATGGAGCATATGCGCGCCAACGTCACCGCCTACAAAGTGCCCAAGGCGGTGGAGTTCCGTGATGCGTTGCCGACCACCAACGTGGGCAAGATCCTGCGGCGTGAATTGCGCGATGAAGAGTTGAAGAAGCTCGGTCTGAAAAAGTAACCCATAAAAAACCCCGCAAATGCGGGGTTTTTATTGGGCTATCGCAGGCAAGCCTGCTCCACATTTTTAATCCGGTGTTTACAGGGCGAACGGGGCGAAGCTCACGCCTGCACCCGCCGGGCGCACGTCCTTCAAGAACGAATCCTTATCCGCACTCAGCTCCAGGGTGATCTCCGGGCTACGCTTGCCCGCATTACGCACCACCAGGCCTTCGACCTTCTCACGCAAAAACACCGTCGGCACCTTCAGGTGCAGCAACTGGTCAGTCTCGGCGTTGTGCATCAACAAGTGAATCCACTCGTACTGGCCCACGGCGATACGGCCCAGCGGCAGGTCGAACCACCAGATGTTGCGTTTCTGGTCCAGTTCGGTGAAGTGGCAGTTGTTGACGCCGAGTACGGCACCGCCCAGTTCAGTGTTTCTGCGGGCGATAGCCTGTGCTTTATTGAGTTTCATAACCTTCCTACGGGATCTGTTATTCAGCGTTGTAGCCTGAATGTGCCGGGCATTCTCGTGGGTTGGCCACAAAACATAAAGCCCAACCTGCGGATGGCGATGAAATGCACAGGCAAAAATAATTGAAACTCTGCCAAACCGCCTCGGGTCAATCTTTACGTGATGACCAAAAACCATCGATTGTTCCAGGAGAAATACCATGAGCAGCACATCGGATAAGGTAAAAGGTGTAGCGAACGAAGTGGCCGGCAACGTGAAGCAAGGTGTCGGTAAAGTGACTGGCGACGACAAACTGCGCGCTGAAGGTCTGGTACAAGAAAAGAAAGGCGAAGTGCAGAAAGCGGTCGGCGATACCAAAGACGCTGTGAAAAAAGCGACCCAGTAATTTCGAATCGCTGGCTGGCTTTACGCAGCCCGACGGCCATCCACGGATGGCCGTTTTTGTATCCGCCGTTGCAACTAAACTTTCGAAATTGTTTCAAAGTCGCCAAATGGGCTACTTTGATGTAGAAAACGGCCCCTGAGTCGCCCACGAACTCAACCTTTTGCGGCGAAAGGAGACGCTATGCTTTTTCCGGTATTACAAGGCCTCAAACTGCACAAAGTGCTGGTGCGCACCGTCACGGAATTCGTCGATGACGAGATGCCCACCTACGCCTCGGCGCTGGCCTACCAGATGCTGTTCTCGCTGTTTCCCTTTCTGCTGTTCCTGATCGCGCTGATCGGTTTCCTGCACCTGCCGGATTTCTTCTCCTGGCTGCGCCTGCAGTCGGAGCTGGTGTTGCCGCCCCAGGCGCTGGAGCAGGTCAACCCGGTCATCGACCAGTTGCAGCAATCCAAGGGTGGCCTGCTGTCCGTGGGTATCGTGATCGCGCTGTGGACGGCTTCGGCCGGCGTGCGCCTGATGATGAGTGCGATGAACGCCGCCTACGACGTGGTTGAAGGCCGGCCGATCTGGAAGCGTTTCCCGCTGTCGATTCTCTATACCATCGGTATTGCCGGCATGCTGTTGGCCGCCGCCGCGCTGATGGTGCTTGGCCCGCAGGTGATGGAGTGGATCGCCGCGCAGATCGGCATGCAGGAATTCGTGGTCACCCTGTGGACCATCCTGCGCTGGCCGCTGATCGTGATCCTGCTGATGTTCGCCGTGGCCCTCATGTACTACGTGATGCCCGACGTCGAGCAGGAATTCCGTTTTATCACGCCAGGCTCGGTGCTGGCGGTGGTGGTGTGGATCGTCGCGTCCCTGGGCTTTGGCTATTACGTCAAAACCTTTGCCGACTACAACGCCATGTATGGCAGTATCGGCGCAATTATCGTGCTGCTCCTGTACTTCTATATTTCCGCCGCGGTGCTGCTGCTGGGTGCGGAGATGAATGCAGTGATCGAACACATGTCCGCCGAAGGTAAGGAACCGGGTGAAAAAGAGTTTGATGCGCCGGCTCATACCACTGAAAAACAGCACGTCTCAGGCCTCGGCCGGGACCATTCCAAGCCCACCCCTGACGAAGTCTGATCGATGATCCGTGAAATCCTGAAAATGGGCGACGAGCGCCTGCTGCGTATCGCGCCGCCGGTTCCGCCGGAAATGTTCGACAGCCCCGAGCTGTGGCAATTGATCGATGACATGTTCCAGACCATGGAGCATGTGGGTGGCGTCGGCCTGGCCGCACCGCAGATTGGTGTCGACCTGCAATTGGTGATCTTTGGTTTCGAGTCCAGCGAACGCTACCCGGACGCGCCGCCGGTGCCGCAGACCATCCTGATCAACCCGCTGATCACACCACTGAGCCCAGCGCTGGAGGAGGGCTACGAAGGTTGCCTGTCTGTGCCGGGCCTGCGTGGCGCGGTGAGCCGTTACCAGCAGATTCGCTACGAGGGCTTCGATCCGAAGGGTGAGCCTATCGTGCGTTTTGCCGATGGTTTTCATGCGCGGGTGGTGCAGCATGAGTGCGATCACTTGATCGGCCGTTTGTACCCGTCACGGGTTACGGATTTCAGTAAGTTCGGGTTTATTGACGTGATGTTCCCGGAGCTCGAGCCCACTGCTGACGAATAGCTTTCAGATCCAATGAGGTCCAAATGTGGGAGCGAGCAAGCCCGCTTCCACTTTGAGCCTGCGTTCTGCTCAGGTTATTTAGCAGGCTTTACGAGCCGCAACGTCCTCCCATCCTTTTTCTTCAGGTTTTCTTCGGATGTGCGTGCGTAAGCACTGCTGCTTGCGGCCTGCACGGCGGCGATGGATGGCGATAGCCGTCGCGGGCGCTGTTGGCCGGGTCGCGCCAACTGCCGGCGAGCACGTTCTGGTATTGCTTGGCGCTGATCGGTGCCTCGGCTGCCTGGCTCAAGACCGGAGCGAGCAGGGCGGTGAGGGAGAGAACTGCAAGCGTCGTGTTCATGATCATCCTGTAAAGCGCCACTGTGCCACCGAGGCTAGCATGGGGCTCGCAGGCGCTGATCACACATTATCCGGGGTCGACGTCACCAAACGATCCAAGCCCATCGCGATCATGGGTTTGTTGCGTTTGTAGCGCACCAACCGCTCGCTAAGCGATTGCGGCAGCAGCGTGTCCTGAGTGAATCCCATGCGCTGGTATAGCCCTTCCAGATCCGGATGACACAACAACCAAACGGTTCCCTCGCAAGCAGTCAGCGCCGTAAGAATCAATCGCGCCGCCAACCCCTGGCCGCGATACGCGGGTGCCACACACACACCGCTCAACCACTGCCCACCCACCACCGGCGTGAGGCACAGCCCCGCGACGATCTCACCCTCCCGGGCCACCCACAAACGCCCGCCCTTGAGCGCCTTCATCGGCGAATTATGGCTGCGGTAAAACTTGTTCAGCAGCGGCCACAACGGCTCTGCCAGCGGTTCGATGTGTAATTCGGGCATGGTGTTCAGGCAGCGTTATCAAGGGCTGGGGATTATAAGCGCCTTCTACGTCGTAATAGGTGGTATACCCAGTGCTACATCCCCTGTTCAGTGGAGCACGCATCATGGCCAAAGGTATGGATTCAAAGAAAGCCGCGAAGAAAAAACCGGCAAAGACCGCCGATGAAAAACGCGCTGACAAGAAAGCCAAGAAAACCGAGACAGGTCTGTTCGGTCACTGAGACCCGTTTTTGAATGAACTCAGCTTTCGGGGGATTCGGCGGCCAGCGAGGCAATCACTGCTGGCCGCTCACCGACCCGCTGCTCAAATGCCGCCAGCGCCGGCCACTCGCTCAGATCAATCGCGTGAAAGGCCGCCCAGCGCAGCACCACGAACAGGTACGCATCCGCGACTGAGAACTGCGAACCCAGCAAGTAATCCTGGCGTTCCAGCGTCTGCACCAGCACCGCAAAACGCTTGAACAGCGTCGCCTGGAACATGGCTCGCACCTCGCCCTGAATCGCATCATTGAAGAACACCGCCAACCCACCATGCACTTCGGTGGCGATAAAATTCAGCCATTCCTGCAAACGCACACGCTCCCAGCGGCCATTGGCCGGCGCTAGATTTGCTGTGGGTTTCAGGTCAGCCAGATACTGCAGGATCGCGCTGGCTTCGGTCAGCACCTGGCCGTTGTCCAGTTTCAGCGCTGCAACGTAGCCCTTGGGGTTGATCTGCAGGAAGTCTTCGCCGTCGGCGGTGGTCTTGGCCTGGTTATCGACCCGCACCAGGTCGAACGGCAACGCCAGTTCGCGCAGCACGATATGCGGTGCGAGAGAGCAGGCGTGGGGGAAGAAATACAGTTTCATCTTGAACAGCTCCGTTGAATTTGCGCCAGTCTCGCGGGCATGGCACCGTGCGTAAAATTAAACCTTCAGCCCCCTGCCATAAGGACAGCGAATGCCATGATGAACCTGATGCACTGGCGCCTGCTGGTGGCCGTGGCCGATCACGGCAGCATCACTGCCGCCGCCGAGCGCGTCGGTATGACTCAATCCGCCGCCAGCCAGGCCATGGCCGGCATGGAGGCGACCCTGGGCGCGCAGCTGTTTACCCGTGCACCACGCAAGACCTTGCCCACCGCCCTGGGCTTGAGTGTGATCGAACAGGCGCGGGTGATGCTCAAAGCCTTGCAGACCATTCGCAGCACCGTGGATGAAGCCCGCCCAATGCTGCGCGGGACGATTCGTATCGCCAGTTTTCCCATGGTGCTGGCCAGGTTCCTGACGCCGTTGTTGCAGCGCTTTGCCCAGCTTTATCCGGGGATCGAGGTGACCACCCTGGATGTCACCGACAATGAAGTGCTCACCTTGCTCGACGCGGAGTTGATCGACCTGGGTGTCGTGCTCAACCCCAAGCCCGAGCGCAATGCCACGGTACTGGGCCGGGACTTCTGGATGGCCGTGCTACCGGTGGCCCATGCGCTGGCGCAACGCCCGGCCGATGCCAGTGTGTCGCTTGAGGCGTTACTTGAGCAGCCGTTCGTGCTCGCCACCGGTGGGTGTACCGCGAATGCGCGCAGCCTGGGCGCCGCAGCGGGGCTGACGCTGCGCGATATCCGCGTGGAAGTGCGCGAATGGAACAGCGCGTTCAGCCTGGTGCGCGAGGGCGTGGGCGTTACGCTGGTGCCGGAAATGGCTCTGCCGGCCCAGCGCAAAGGCTTGCGCGTGATGCCGCTGACGGTGCCGCTGCACCGTGAGTTTGCCTTGGTCGGCTCGCCCACCCGTGACCCTTCAGCCGCTGCCCGCGCTTTATTAGAAATGCTGGCTGATTAGTGGCCTTGCATAGTGCCTAGCCCTGTCTATGCTCACCCATAACCGTTGATGACGCTTGGCAGATAAAGCGATTTGGATGGTTATTCCCCATGAAGGTGTACCAGCACTACCCAACATATGAATGGAACGCGCCTTCCGTGCGCCGGGAATCCAGGGTGATCTGACCATGTTCAACCGCCATCACAAATCCGACCTGCTTGAAATCCAACGCTTTTCCTGCGCACTTACCGAAACCAACGCCAAACTCGCGGCCATCAGCCGCTCCATGGCCATGATCGAGTTCGACGCCAGTGGCGTGATCCTCGACGCCAACGACAACTTCTGCAAAACCATGGGCTACAGCGCCGAGGAGATTCGCGGCAAGCATCACCGCCTCTTTTGCGACGAGGCCTACACCCACACCGACGGTTACGCCAAGCTATGGCGCGACTTGGCGCGGGGCGAGGCGCTGAGTGGCACCTTCATGCGCTTGAACAAGCACGGCCAGGAGGTGTGGCTGGAAGCCAGCTACATGCCGGTGCTGGACAAGGACAATCAGGTGCAGAGCGTGATCAAAGTCGCGTCGGATATTTCTGCGCGGGTTCACCACGAACATGAAAACCAGAGCCTGATCGACGCCATCGGCCGTTCCATGGCAGTCATCGAGTTCACGCCTCAGGGCCAGATTCTCAATGCCAACGAAAACTTCCTGAAGACCGTGCAGTATTCCCTGGATGAAATCGTCGGCCAGCACCACAGCATGTTCTGCCACCGCAACGAAGTGGAGTCGCCGGCCTACACTGCATTCTGGGCTTCCCTCAATCGCGGTGAATACCATTCACACCGCTTCGAGCGCAAAAACAAATACGGCAAGACCCTGTTCCTGGAAGCCTCCTACAACCCGATCTTCGACCCCAATGGCCGCTTGTACAAAGTGGTGAAGTTCGCGAGCGACATTACCGACCAGGTCACCACCCTGCGCACCGCTGCCGACTCGGCCCACGCCACCTCGGTGCAAAACGATGCCTGCGCGCGCAAGGGCTCGGAGGTGGTGCAGCAAACCGTGCAGATCATCGAACAGATTTCCCACGACTTGAACCAGGCCGCCGAGAGCATTGATGCGGTCAACAAGCAGTCGGACATCATCGGCGCCATCGTCCAGACCATCAGCGGCATTGCCGAGCAAACCAATATGCTCGCGCTGAACGCTGCGATTGAAGCAGCGCGGGCCGGTGAGCAAGGGCGCGGCTTTGCAGTGGTGGCCGACGAAGTGCGCAGCCTCGCGGCGCGCACCAGCCAAGCGACGGTGGAGATAGTGGGTGTGGTGCGCAAGAACCACGACCTGTCGCTGAGCGCGGTGTCGAGCATGCAATCGAGCTTGAGCCGCACGGGGCTCGGGGTGGAGCTGGCAAATGAAGCGGGGCAGGTGATCCTGGAGATTCAGGAAGGGTCACGGCATGTGGTGGATGCGATCGGGCAGTTCAACTCGACCCTACAACTTCAGTAACACTGAGCAGGCTTGTAGTGAGCGGGCGGTGCGACGACTCGACAAGCCCGCTCATTACAGGTCGAACAAGATTAGATCGCGGCCAAGGTTTCTTTCACGGTTTGCGCCTGAGGCTCAGCCGTCTTCGCCGCTATCTGCTGCTCTTGTTGCTGCTTCAAACGGTCAGCCACTTGCTTGGAAATAGCGTCCTGCTTTTCCTGCGACATGTTCTGCACATCCGCCTCGGTCAAACCCTGTTCCTTGAGCAATTGCTCACGGATACGCTCGGCCGGCGTCTTGCTCATGTAGTCGGTAAAATCCGCCCGCGCGCCGGAGGTAGCGCTGGTCGCCGGCACATCGGAGGCCGAAGCGGAGGCCTGCAGTTGCACGCGGGTCTTGGCGAAGGCCTCGTCGATACGGTCGGTGGCCTTGTCCAGTTCCTTTTGCGCGGCCGGCATGGTCACGCTTTGCTGCGTCGCCTGCAGGGCACCGCTGTACAGCGCGCTGGCAGCGGCGTTGGCAGGGTCCATATCAGGCCGTTTGATCTGTTGAACGGTCGACACGGCTTGGGTGTTGTTGTTAACCAGCATGATCGGTCACCTGTGGAGTGTTCGGTGCCACAGCTGGAGCAAATAGCGTGCCGGGTGCGAAGCGCCCGGTTTTATTGGGGATGATGTCGCCGCCGCGGCAAGTAGTGTCCCGCAGGCGGCCAACCGTTGCCGTCAATGGGCGATATTTTCCAATGCCAAGTTACGCGTACGCGGCCCGAACCAACTGATGGTGATCATCACGATCAACATGCTGCTGGCAATAAACGCCAACACCCCTGGCGTGCCCAGGTGTTCAAGGATAAAACCGATCAACAGGCTGCTGAATACCGTGGACAAGCGGCTGAACGAATAACAGAACCCCACCGCCCGCGCGCGGATGTTGGTGGGGAACAGCTCGCTCTGGTACGAGTGATAGCTGAAGCTCAGCCAGGCATTGCAGAACGTGATCATCACCCCGCAGATCACCAGCCCCACCGCCGTGGTTTGCAGCGCGAACAGGCTGCCGAAGATCACCGCGCCCATGGCTGAGCCGACGATCTGCCATTTGTTTTCAAAGCGGTTGGCCACTTTCACAAACAGCAACGGCCCCAGCGGGTAGGCGAGTGTGATGATAAAAGCGTAGAGCAAGCTGTGGGTCACGCTGACGCCCTGGCCCGAAAGCAGCGCCGGCAACCAATTGCCAAAGCCGAAAAAGCCGATGGCCTGAAACACATGAAACACAATCAGCATCAACGCGCGGCGACGGTACGGCGGTTGCCAGATATCGGCAAAACGGCCACTGCCCTGAACGCTGACGGCTTGCGGCTCGGGCTCCTCCAGCGGTTTGCCGTGATCTTTCTGACAGCGCGCCTCCAGGTTATCCATGATCGCACCGGCTTCTTCGAAGCGGCCCTTTTGCGCGAGCCAGCGGGGTGATTCCGGCAGGCGTTTGCGAAGTTGCCAGATAAACAACGCAAACACCGCGCTCGACAGTACCACCCAGCGCCAGCCGGACACGCCGAACGGCGCTTGCGGCACCAGCCACCACGACATCAATGCCACGGCCGGCACTGACAGAAATTGGATAGAAAACGCGAAGGCAAACGCCGAGCTGCGCATGCGCTTGGGCACCAGTTCCGAGAGGTAGGCGTCGATGGTCACCAGCTCAATGCCCAGGCCAATCCCCACCAGAAAACGCATGCAGATGATGCCCACGGCGGAGGTCTGGATACCCATTAACACGGTGGCGACGGTGTACCAGATCAGCGCAAAGGTGAAGATCGCCCGCCGACCGTAGCGGTCGGCGATGGGGCTGAGCAGGCTGGCGCCGAGGAACAGGCCAAGGAAGGTTACCGAGGCGAACGCGGCTTGGTCGGAGAAACCGAATACGCCCGCGCTGCCGGTATGGAAAATCCCGTCGCTGATCAAGCCGGGGCTGATATAGGCGGTCTGGAACAGGTCATACAGCTCGAAAAAGCCGCCAATCGACAGCAGTGCCACCAGGCGCCAGACCGTCGCAACGGCGGGCAGGCGGTCGATGCGCGCGCTGATATGGGCTGCACGGAGGGGGTCGATGCCGTCGGCGGCAGAGGCGGTGAGTGTGGACATGGGAGGAGATTCCAGGGGCAGTGACCTGGAATCTTAGCGGGCTAACGGAAATCGGTGCTTGTGAAGTTGTGCATGTTTGGCTGCATATTCACCGATTTATTGCGCCAAAACTTCATATTTAAAGGTTTATGGCGCAGAGCCTCCGTAGGCTATGGGTATTTCAAACGTCTGGAAGGCGTCGTCCACCGGTTGGTAACCCAGCACGCGTGTGGTTTCGCTCAGGTCCAAGCGCTTGAAGCGGTTATTGGATATGCCATGGGCGATCAGGTGCTTCACGCCTTCAGCCTCTACCGAACGCTGCAGCAACTGCACCGCATCACGCGGGCTGAGCCAGGCGCTGAGGTCGCGGGCGTTGTTCAGGTCGTGGGTTTCGGGGAATTCAAAGGCGCCGATGCGCAGGGCGATCGTCGAAAGTGGCGTTTTGGCTGCGTAGTAACCACACAGCGCTTCGCCATAGCATTTGCTCACGCCATACAGGTTGGCGGGCATGACCTGCATGCCAGGCGTGATCTGGCGGTCTACCGGGTAGCCTTCGATGGTCTGGGCGCTGCTGGCGAACACCAGGCGTTTTACCCCGGCGGCCACGGCGGCTTCGAACAGGTAGGTGGTGGCGAGGATATTGTTGGGCAGCAATTCGTCGAATGAGGCGCTGGCGTGCGGAATACCTGACAGGTGCACGATAACCTCGATGCCGTCGAGCAGGGCGACCAGGCTGGATGGGTCGCTGAGGTCGGCGTGCACAAAACGGTGCTCGGCCAGGTCGAAATTCGGCGCGATACGGTCCGTGAGGGTGAAACGGTAGCGGTCTTTCGAGGCTTCGAAAAACGTCTTGCCGATTCTGCCGCAGGCGCCAGTGAGCAGTACGTTGAGGCCTTTCACGGTGGAGTCCTTATTTTAGTTATGGCCGTCAAGTGCGAAAGTCTGGAAGCCTTTGTGCTGGCTCAGCCGCTGATAGTACGCGGCAATAGCCGGGTAGGGCGGGCGTGCCATAGGCGTCATCTGCCAGCGGTGCACCGACAGCCCGATCAGGATGTCGGCGAGGGTGAATTCATCACCGGCCACGTAAGCGTTTGTGCGAACGAGCTGTTGTTCCAGAATGCCCATCTTGTCGTTCCAGACCTGCACAGCAGCGGCGATCTGCGCGGCGTCCAGACCATCCGGGTTATTACGCACCAAGGCCGTGAACGCATCGCCCCAGGCGCGGTTGAGTTCGATGGCTTGCCAGTCTATCCATTGCTCGACCCGGGCCCGCGGCGCAGGTTCGGCGGGCAGCAGGTCATGCCGTTGGTAGAGGTTCACGAGGTAGCGGCAGATGGTATTGGACTCCCACAGCACGCCGTGGTCGTCGATCAGTACGGGTATTTGAGCGTTGGGGTTCAAGGCGAGGAATTCAGCGGACTGAGTGGGCTTGAAGCCGATGCCCCAGTCTTCGCGCTGGTAGTCGATGCCCAGTTCCTGGCAGGTCCATAGCACTTTGCGCACGTTGATGGAGGACGTGCGGCCGAGGATTTTCAGTGAGTGTCCCATGGTGCTTCCCTTGCGATGGAGAGCAGCCAATCTAGCAGGGGCAGGAAGCTACGGCGATATTTCAACGCGGGCACGGTAAAAAATGTGGGAGCTGGCTTGCCTGCGATAGCGGTGTGCCAGGCAATGAAGTGTCAGCTGACCTACCGCCATCGCAGGCAAGCCACAGTGGAGGGTGTGCTGCATTACAGGTCAGGTACTCTCCCGCACCTGCAATTCAAACCCCATATCCACCACCGGCTTGGCGATCTTGTTACCCGCCATGATCGTCAGCAAATGCTCCGCCGAACGCCGGCCAATCGCTTCACGCGGCGTGCTGATGCTGCTCAGGCGCGGCACCATATAGGACGAGGCGGGCAGGTCGTTGAAACCCAGCACCGCGACGCGCTCCGGCACCTTGATGCCATGGCGCATGGCTTCCAGCAGCGCGCCTTGGGCCAGGTCGTCGTTGCCAAAGAAGATCGCATCCACATCCGGATGGGCGGCCAACAGTTGCAAAAACAGCTCGCCACCCAAGCCAACCGAAGAGGGCCGCGGTGTCAGCAATTCCAGCGCCGGGTCATACAGGCCGGCCTGTTGCAGCGCCCGGCGGAAACCTTCGCCACGCAGCAAGGTGCGTTGGTCCAGTTGCGCGCCGATATACGCCAATCGTTTGTACCCACGGGACAGCAAATGCGCTGCCGCCGTTTCACCCGCCGCCAGCTGCGAGAAACCCACGCAGTTCACGCCGGCATTCGGGTCCAGGTCCATCATGTACACGCAGGGCACGTTGCTGGCCTCGACCATCCGTCGGGCGCTTTCGGTGCGATCGAACCCGGTGAGTAGCAATCCACGTGGCTGGTAGGCCATGTAGTTGCGCAGCAGGTTTTCTTCTTCATCACGCGAATAGTGGAAGTTACCGATCAACACTTCAAAGCCCTTGGGCCGCAGCACCTGGTGGATGGCTTCGAGGGTTTCGATGAACAGCAGGTTGGACAGCGACGGCACCAACACCACCACCGAATGGCTCTGGGCCGAGGCCAGGGCGCGGGCGGCGGGGTTGACCACGTAGTTGAGTTCGGCGGCGGCCCGCTGCACTTTTTCCACCAACTCGGTGGCGACGGTGCTGATGCCACGCAGGGCGCGCGACGCGGTAATCGGGCTGACGCCGGCCAGGCGGGCGACTTCGTTAAGGGTCGGGCGACCCGTAGTGCGCAATTTTTTATCGTTCTTAGAGGTCATCAGGCGGCTTGCCAAACAAAAATCGAGGCACTAAGGTAGCGCTGTCTCCAAACGGCTGCAAATGCTTGAACGTTGGGTTGCCTGATCCCGTTCGAATGATTGAAGCGGATGCACGCGTCACTCCATAAAAAAAGACAAGACGGCGCGGGAAAAGCCTGTTTTTGCACTAGCCTTACAGCGTGCAAAGGTAGCGCTATCTGCGTCCTGAGGTGTTTCATGAGTCAACCTGTTACCGCCCTGGTTATCATGGGTGTTGCCGGCTGTGGCAAGACCAGCGTCAGCGAGGCCCTGTGCCGGCTGAACGGCGCCACTGCCATTGAAGGCGACAGCTTTCACCCCGCCGCGAATATCGAAAAGATGAGCGCCGGCCACCCCCTCGACGACGACGACCGCGCCGGCTGGCTCGACATCCTGTGCGATGAACTGCGCCGTTCGCTCAAGGCAGGCGAGCACCCGGTGCTCACCTGCTCCTCACTCAAGAAAAAATACCGCGACCACCTGCGCGAAGCCGCGCCGGGCCTGGGGTTTGTCTTTTTGGAGCTGACCCGCGAAGTGGCCGCCGACCGCGTGTCGCATCGCCCCGGCCATTTCATGCCGGCCAGCCTGATCGACAGCCAGTTCGCTACCCTCGAATCGCCGATAGGCGAACCGCTGACCCTGGCCCTCAACGCCAGCGAAGACAGCATCGAGGAACTGGCCGAGCAGACCAACACCTGGTGGCTGCAACACGGCTTTGAACCAACCCGATAATTTTTTGCCGGAAAGATAGCGCTATCCCCGGCGAAAGATTCAACACCCGCTTTAATAACAACAACAAACAGGAGAGACCCCCCATGTTTGGCATGTCCCACGAGTCCTACCTGCTGCTAGACGCAGTGGTCACTATCATCGGGTTGATCGTTCTGATCACCAAGTTCAAGGTGCACCCGTTCATTGCACTGATCATCGCGGCCGGCTTCCTCGGCCTGACCTCGGGCATGCCCGTGGACAAGATCATCAAGGCGTTCCAGGACGGTTTCGGCGGGGTGCTCGGCTTTGTCGGCATCATCCTCGCGCTGGGCACCATGCTCGGCAAGATGATGGCCGAATCCGGCGGCGCCGATCAGATCGCCCAGACCCTGATCCGCGCCTTTGGCAAGGACAAGGTCCAGTGGGCGATGATGTTTGCCGCGTTCCTGGTGGGTATCCCGCTGTTCTTCGAGATCGGTTTTGTCTTGCTGATCCCGCTGGTATTCATCGTCGCGCGACGCACCGGCGTGTCGCTTATCAAGATCGGCATCCCGCTGCTGGCCGGCCTGTCGGCCGTACACGGCCTGGTGCCACCGCACCCGGGCCCGCTGCTGGCCATCGGCGTGTTTGGCGCGGACATCGGCAAGACCATCCTGTACGGCCTGATCGTCGCACTGCCGACTGCCATCATCGCCGGCCCGATCTTCGGTACGTTTATCGCCAAGTACATCCCGGGCAACCCGTCCCAGGAACTGGTCGACCAACTGGCCCGCGATACCGATAACAAGTCGTTGCCGAGCTTTGGCATCACCCTGGTCACCGTGCTGCTGCCGGTGTTCCTGATGCTGCTCAAAACCTTTGCCGACATTGCGTTTGCCGAAGGCAACGTGGTGCGCAACTGGATGGACATGATCGGTCACCCGATCACTGCGCTGCTGCTGGCGTTGCTGCTGTCGCTGTATACCTTCGGCCATCGCCAGGGCATTCACTCCAAGCAAATCCTCAAGTTGCTCGACGCCAGCCTTGCGCCGACCGCCGCGATCATTCTGATCATCGGTGCCGGTGGTGGCTTCAAGCAGATGCTGGTGACCAGCGGTGTGGGCGACGTGATCGGCCATATGGCGGTGAACGCGCAGATCAACCCGATCCTGCTGGCGTGGCTGGTGGCGGCGGTGATTCGCGTCGCGACGGGCTCGGCCACCGTGGCGACCATTACTGGCGCGGGCATTGTGGTGCCGGTGGTAGGCATGATTCCAGGGGTTAACCGTGAGCTGCTGGTGTTGGCGACAGGGGCGGGTTCGTTGATCCTGTCTCACGTCAACGATGCGGGGTTCTGGCTGGTGAAGCAGTACTTCAACATGACCGTGGCTGAGACGTTCAAGACGTGGACGGCGATGGAGACGATTCTGTCGATCGTGGCGTTGATCTTTATCATGCTGTTGTCGTTGGTGGTGTGACGTACACACCCTGAAGCTTGGGTGAAAACCCGATGCAAATGTGGGAGCGGGCTTGCTCGCGAATGCGGTGGATCAGTCGCCAACTCCATTGACTGACATTGCGCTTTCGCGAGCAAGCCCGCTCCCACAGTTTTAATCACATCCCAACAGGTGAGTCGGGTCAGGGCTTGGTGACCAGGCCATCCGCCCGGAACATCCCGCGAATCCCCCGCACTGCCTGGCGAATCCGGTCCTGGTTCTCGATCAGCGCAAAGCGCACATGATCATCGCCATACTCGCCAAACCCAATCCCCGGCGACACACACACCTTGGCTTCCAGCAGCAGTTTCTTGGCAAACTCCAGCGAGCCCATGGCAGCATACGCTTCGGGGATTTTCGCCCAGACGTACATCGACGCCTTTGGATTCTCGACCATCCAGCCCAGCTCATGCAGGCCCTTGACCAGCACGTTACGCCGCTGGCGATACTGCTCGGCAATGTCCTTCACGCACTGCTGATCGCCTTCCAGCGCCGCAATCGCCGCCACTTGCAGCGGAGTGAAAGTGCCGTAGTCGTGATAACTCTTGATCCGCGCCAGGGCGTTGACCAGTTCCGGGTTACCCACCATGAAACCGATGCGCCAGCCGGCCATGTTGTAGCTCTTGGACAGGGTGAAAAACTCCACCGCAATGTCCTTGGCGCCCGGCACCTGCATGATCGACGGGGCTTTCCAGCCGTCGTAGACGATGTCGGCGTAGGCCAGGTCGTGCACCACCAGCACGTCGTACTGCTTGGCCAGCGCAATCACACGCTCGAAGAAATCCAACTCCACGCACTGCGCAGTGGGGTTGGACGGGAAGCCCAGGATCATCATCTTCGGTTTGGGGATCGAACCGCGAATCGCCCGTTCCAGTTCAGCGAAGAAGTCCACGCCAGGAATCAGCGGTACCGAGCGGACCTGGGCGCCGGCAATCACGGCACCGTAGATGTGGATCGGGTAGCTCGGGTTCGGCACCAAAACAGTGTCGCCCTGGTCCAGGGTGGCCAGCATCAAGTGCGCCAGGCCTTCCTTGGAACCAATGGTCACGATGGCCTCGGTTTCCGGGTTGATGTCCACTTCATAGCGGTCTTTGTACCAGCGCGAAATCGCCCGGCGTAGGCGCGGAATGCCTTTGGAGGTGGAGTAGCCGTGGGTGTCTTCACGCTGGGCGACGGTGACCATTTTCTCCACGATATGCGGTGGGGTCGGGCCGTCAGGGTTACCCATGCTCAAGTCGATGATGTCTTCGCCGCGCCGACGCGCAGCCATCTTCAGCTCGGCAGTGATATTGAACACGTAAGGGGGGAGTCGATCTATGCGCGCAAAGCGGCGCGGCAAACCTTGGTCAGCCATTGTTGCCTCGAGGGTACGTAAGCGCCCGGAACCGTCCGAGCGACGTCGGCCACTGCGGTGGCCTGCGGAGCAGACAATACGGTCGGTGATGGCCAGTTGTCCAGATGCGTAGGAAAATTTTCTGCATGGAGTCCAATACGGATATGCCCCTATACTCGATGCGGGTTTGTTCCCTCATAAGAAGGAGACTGTTCGTATGGATCAGCAGACAAAACAACCGTTAGAACCGCGCATGGAAGCGGGCAAGGCTCTGGTGATTGCCGGTGTACAAGGGCGTTATTCAAAGGCCACCGTGGGTGATATCCCCAAACTGTGGGAGTTGTTTGATACCTGCATCAAGGACATCAAGCAGCGCGTTGGCGGGGTGACGTATGGCGTTTGCCATAACTCCCATCACGGCGAATTCGATTACATGGCCGGTGTTGAAGTCCCGAGCAAAGCCGAAGTGCCGGGCAATTTCGAGTCTATCGAAATTCCGCCGCTCAACTATGCCGTGTTCCCGCATTACGGGCCGGTGCAGGCGCTTGAGCAAACCTACGAGCGCATCATGTTCGAATGGCTGCCATCTTCGGGCTATAAGGTGATAGGCGCGGATTTCGAGCGCTACAGTGCGGATTTTGATGGGCGCAAAGGCACCGGCACGGTGGAGATCTGGTTGCCGGTCGGCGAAAGAGGCTGAAACTGCTGCCCATGCCACGTAAACAGGACATGCACGTGCGAACGTCCTGTTTACGTGACATTCCGCTAAGGATTAAATGCCCACCTCAACCGGCGCTCATACCCAATTCGCCCCTTGTACGCCTCCCCACTGTCCACCCATCCAGCCGCCAGATACAGTCGCATCGCCGGCACATTTTCCGCGTCCACCGACAACGCCAAGCCCTTGATCTGTGGCCACGCTTGCAATGCCGCCGCCGGCAACGCCTGCAAACATGCCTTGCCGAATCCGCGCCCTTGCTGGTGCCGGTCCACCTGCAATGCATGCAGCGTCGCGCTGTGTTCATCGGCCCAATGGGGCAGGCAAGGTGGGCGTTTGAGCAACAGGAAGGCCACGGGCTGGTCGTCGGCGAGCAGGGCGAAGCCTTTGATCGCGTCGGGATTGGGATTGACCAGCAGGCTGTTCAGCGCACAGTAGATATCACCGGAATACGCCAGTTGCTCGGGATGCACTTGCAGGGTGTCGAGTTGCTGTTTCTGTACAAGGCTCAGCGTCTCATAGGAGACGAGGCGGGTTTCCATGGGGGGGCGCATCCGAAATCCTACAAAGAGGCGTGATTCTAGCGGGTTTGGCGTCTGTCGGGTCGACCGGAAACCTTGAGCGACGCGAACTATAGTGAGTCCCGTGCGCCCATTGAATCTCTGAACACAACACTCATAAGACTCAAGAGGTTTCATGACAGAGGGGGTCAGAGCCTGGATCGGTTGGTGACGCTGGTCACCGAAGGCATGCGGGATCGAGCGCACGGTAGGTGATCAAAATGTGAGCGCAGGCTTGCTCGCGAACGCGATGTTTCCAGCCACACATAAGTTGACTCACCCCCCCCCCCCCGCTCTCGCGAGCAAGCCCGCTTTGATCTTCATTGTCTGGCCGGGATCACTCAAGCATCTTGCCCAACAACCAACTCCCCGCCGGCCCCGGCGGGTGCTGCCGCGACCACAGCGCATCCACCGCCACCGAGCGCGGCCAACTGCGTGCTTTGAGCTCGACCAATTGGCCGCCATCAAAACGCTCGACCAACCAGCGCGGCAGCGGTGCCCAGCCGAAGCCCAGTTGCGCCATTTCCATCAACATCAAGTAACTCGGCGCCGACCACACGCGGCCGCTGGGGCGGGTTTCAGTCGGGTTGATGATGCTGGCCAGGCGCAGTTCGCGATGCTGGCGCAGCGTGTCGGCGGGGATGTTTTTCAGGTTGGCCAGTGGGTGTCTGGCCGCGACGAACAGTGAGATTTCCGTGCTTTCTGCTACCGGCGCGCCGGTGAGGTCGGGCGGGTAGTTATCCTGTTTTTCAATAAAAGCGAGGTGCGCGCGGCCACTTTGTACCAAGGCAACCAAATCCTCGCACTCAGCGATCAGGCATTCCAGTTCAAGGTCCGGGTAACGCTGCTCAAAGGCGCTGAGCGCGACCTCGAAGCGATCGGACTGGTAAGTATCGGACATGGCGATGGTCAGTTTCGGCTCCAAACCCTGGGCCAACTGGCTCGCTGCCAGCTCCAAACGACTGCTGGCCTCCAGCACCTGCTCGGCGCGTTGCAGCAACACATGGCCGGCCGGCGTCAGCGTCGGCTTGCGGCTAGTGCGGTCAAACAGCACCACATTCAGGTCAATCTCCAGGCTCGCCACTGCCGCGCTGACGGTGGACTGGCTCTTGCCCAGCTTGCGCGCCGCGGCGGAAAACGAGCCCTGGGTGGCGGCCTGCACAAACGCCTGCAGCACTTCATGGGAGGCCATTACTATCGCCTTGGTCGATGGTTATTGGTTATGAAGTATCGAGTCAGAGAGTGATCATGGCAACCCTCGTCACTCACGGAGCCCAGGTTATGAGCCCTACCAAGTCGGTTACTGAACGTGTTTGCCAAGCCATCGGTTTTGAGGGATTGGCATTGTTGATCTGCACCCCATTGCTGGCGTGGATCATGGACAAGCCCGCCCTGGAAATGGGCATGGTCACCCTGGCGATCAGCCTGATCGCGCTGACCTGGAACGTGATCTTCAACGGCCTGTTCGACCGCCTCAAGGTGCGCCTGCAACTGGCCAACACGCCGTGGACGCGGGTGTTGCATGCGTTGCTGTTTGAAGGCGGGCTGATTCTGGTGTGCGTGCCGCTGATCGCGGCGTGGCTGAACATCAGTCTGATCCAGGCGTTCATCCTCGACATAGGTGTACTGCTGTTTTTCCTGCCGTACACCTATGTGTATCACTGGGGCTATGACGTGCTGCGCGAGAAGCGCCTGGGGCTTAAAGAAACATCCCCCCCGAAGCCTCAATGCGCTGACCGGTGATCCAGTTGCTGCCGCCACCTTGCAAGCCCGGCTCTAGCGTCGCGCCGACAACTGCTGCGGCGCCAGGAACGCGTCGTGGAAGTAATCGCGCACCGCCTGCATCGCCGGGGTAAACGCACGCTCGCGGTGCCAAGCCAGGCCGACGCTCATGGGCGTTACCGGGTCGGTGACGGTCAGGGTTTCGATGCGTTTGCCTTCCAATGACCAAGGCCTGTGCACCAGGTCTGACAGGATCGCCACACCACTGCCATTGGCAACCATGCTGCGCACTGCCTCCACCGAACTGGTGCGCAGCCGCACCTCTGGCGCTTGCCCGGCCTGCTCCCAGTAGCGCATGGCGCTGTGCTCGGCCTCGTCGACGGTGAGCAGGATGTAGGGCTCCTGGGCCACATCCGCCAGGCTCACGGCGCCGCGTTCGCACAGGGGGTGATGGCTGGGCAGCCACAGGCGGCGTTCCGAATTGAACAGGATTTCCGAGACGATATCCGGGTGGGTGAGGTTGGCGGTGAGCACCACCGCCATGTCGAACTGGCCGTCGAGCAAACCTTGTTCGATGGCTTGGCGCTCCTGCTCAAAGACCTCGATGGTCACGTCCGGGTGCCAGTGTTCCATGCGTTGCAAGTGGTGGGGCAGGAAGTAGCCGAGCACCGTGTAGCTGGCCGCCAGGCGCAACACGCCACTGGCGCGGTAGTCGGGCAACGGGCTGTTCAACGCATCATCGACACTGCGCACAATCACATAGGCGCGGTTGAGAAAGTGCCGGCCGGCGTCGGTCAGGTTCATGCCCTGGGCCGAGCGTACGAACAGTTGCACACCCAGCATGGCCTCCAATTCCTTGATCGCCGTGGTCACTGCCGATTGGGAGATATTCAGGTGAATCGCCGCCTGGGAAATCTGGCCAATCTCAGCCGTGGCGACGAAATAGCGGACTTGGCGCAAGGTCAGGGACATCTGCCTCTCCAAAACGTAGGGCTATCTGATTTTCAGAAGATGGGCCATCTGATAATAGATCTTCCCAAGGGGTCAAGCTGCAGCCTACTTTCCAGCATCACCTTTTGGCGGAGCGACCCTGATGCAGGCAGTGGATTTCAACTCAGACATGGGCGAAGGCTTCGGCCCCTGGACCATTGGCGACGGCGTCGACGCGGAGCTGATGGCTTATATCAGCTCGGCCAATATCGCTACCGGCTTTCATGCCGGTGACCCCGGCACCATGCGCCGTACCGTCGAGCGTGCCAAGCAACTGGGCGTCGCTATCGGTGCGCACCCTGGCTTTCGTGATTTGGTCGGCTTCGGCCGGCGCTACATCAACGCCCCGGCGCAGGAACTGGTGGACGACATGCTCTATCAGCTCGGCGCGCTGCGTGAAATTGCACGTGCCCAAGGTATGATCCTGCAACACATTAAGCCCCATGGCGCGCTGTATATGCACCTCGCCCGCGACGAAGAAGCCGCGCGGCTGCTGGTGCAAAACCTGCAAATCATCGAGCCGACATTGCTGCTGTACTGCATGCCCAACTCGGTGATCTGGCGCGTCGCCCAGGAACTCGGGCAGCCGGTGGTGCGCGAGTTTTATGCCGACCGTGAGTACGATCTGACGGGCTCCATCGTGTTTACGCGCAATGTGCGGGCGCTGGATCCTGCGACGGTGGCGGCGCGAGTCCTGCGTGCGTGTCAGACCGGTCTGGTGCGCACCGTTGAAGGCGAAGACTTGTTTATCGAATTCGATTCCATCTGCCTGCACAGCGACACGCCCGGCGCGCTTGAACTGGTGGAAGCGACCCGCGAAGCCCTGGACCGAGCGGGCATCACCGTCACAACACCCCAATAAGATCGAAACATTATTTTTTTCGCCTGCCTTTCTACAATGATTCCAAGAGGAACAGACATGGCTGAAACGTCTCCCATCCGCTACAGCTTCGGCGGTGATGAACACCTGTTTGCCGAGGTCAGCGAGAGCATGTCCCTGGAGGCCTTTTTCAAAGGCATGGCCGTGACGCGTGCGGTGGAACGCCTGGCGCTGGAGGGCGTGCTGGACGTGTGCCTGGCCAATGCATCGTTCCAGATTCGCTTCGACCCCGACCGCATCGCGCCCCATGCACTGCTCGATGCGGTGCAAACCGCCGAATCCCAGGCCGTGGCCGAACGCACCCTGCACACGCGCATCATTGAAATTCCAGTGCTCTACAACGACCCCTGGACCCATGAAACCCTGATGCGCTTTCGCGACCGCCATCAAGACCCCAGCGGCACCGACCTTGAATACGCGGCGCGCATCAATGGCCTGGCCGATGTGGATGCGTTTATCGCCGCCCACAGTGGTGCGCCGTGGTTTGTGTCGATGGTCGGCTTTGTCGCGGGCTTGCCGTTCATGTTCCAGATGGTCGAGCGCGAGCGGCAGTTGCAGGTGCCCAAGTACCTGCGCCCGCGCACCGACACGCCGAAACTCACCCTCGGCCACGGCGGCTGCTTTGGTTGCATCTATTCGGTACGCGGTGCCGGTGGTTACCAGATGTTCGGCGTGACCCCGGCGCCGATCTACGACCCGGCGCAGCAATTGGCGTACCTCAAGGAACACATGGTGTTCTTCCGTCCCGGCGATATCGTGCAATTCAAACCGATGGACCGTGACGCCTACGACCTAGCGGTGGCCGAAGTGGACGCAGGACGTTTCGACCTGCGTATCCGCTCGGTGGAGTTTTCCCTCGACGCCTTTCTCGCCGACCCCATTGGTTATCCGAAATCCCTGCAGGAGGCGCTGGCATGATTAAGGTCCTCAAACCCGGCCTCGCCACCTCCGTGCAAGACCTTGGCCGCGAAGGTTATTACCACTTGGGCATCCCGCCGTCGGGCGCGTTGGACCAATATGCGTTGAGTGCGGCCAATCACCTGGTGGGTAATCCGGTCGGCGCGGCGGGGTTGGAATGCACGCTGATAGGCCCCGAACTGGCGTTTCAACAGGACGCGTTGGTGGCACTCAGCGGTGCCTTGATGTCGCCGCGCCTGGACGGTGAAGTGGTGCACCAGGACACCGCGTTCCAGGTGCGCGCCGGGCAGGTTTTACGCTTTGAATTTCCCAAGGCCGGCGCGCGGACCTATCTCGCGGTGGCCGGTGGTATTGATGTGCCGCGGGTGCTCGGCAGTCGTTCGACCTACACCCTCGGCGCACTCGGTGGGTTTCACGGTCGGCGCTTGCAGGAAGGCGATGAATTGCCCATCGGTGAGGCCAGCGGTACGGGCCGTGCGGGCAACAGTTTGCCGATGGCGTTACGCCGTTCGGTGGGCGGTGATGTGACCCTGCGTGTGGTGCCAGGGCTGTATTACGAGCGCCTCACGGATGCGGCCAAACGCAGTTTTTTTGCCGAGCCCTGGACGGTGGGTTCCGAAGCCGACCGCATCGGCTATCGCTTCAAAGGCGGCAGTGCACTGAGCTTTCAGCCAAGGGAGCAGCCGTTTGGCGCGGGCTCCGATCCTTCGAATATCGTTGACAGTTGCTACCCGATTGGTTCGATCCAGGTGCCGGCCGGGTTGGAGCCGATCGTGTTGCATCGGGACGCGGTGTCGGGCGGTGGGTACGCAATGATTGGCACGGTGATCAGTGCCGATCTGGACTTGATCGGGCAGATGCAGCCGAACCAGCGGGCCGGGTTTGTGGCGGTGACGCTGGAGGAAGCATTGGAGGCGCGGCGGGTGTACAAGAAACGGCTCAACGCGATGGCTGGACTCTTCAATCACTGAAGAAATACACAACCAAATGTGGGAGCGAGCAAGCCCGCTCCCACATTTTGTCCTGAGTTGTGTCAGAAGAGTTTAGTGAACAGCCAGTAAAGGCTACCTGAAAGAAGAATGGCCGCTGGCAATGTGAGCACCCACGCCATCAGCAAATTACGGATAGTCCGCCTCTGCAACCCACCGCCATTCGCCACCATGGTCCCCGCCACACCCGACGACAGCACATGCGTGGTCGACACCGGCAACCCGTACATGTCCGCCGCGCCGATGGTCAGCATCGCCACCATCTCGGCCGAGGCACCTTGGGCATACGTCAGGTGCGTCTTGCCGATCTTCTCGCCGACTGTCACCACGATGCGCTTCCAGCCCACCATGGTGCCCAGGCCCAGGGCGATGGCCACGGCGATTTTCACCCACAGCGGAATGAAGCGTGTGGAGCTGTCGATCTGTTGCTTGAACAGTTGCAGCTTGCCCTGGGTGTCGGCGTCGAAATGGCCGACCTTGCCCTTGTCCATCAGGCGAATGGTTTCGCTGGTCAGGTACATGTCGTTACGTACGTTGCCGACGGCTTCGGCGGGCACTTTGGCCAGGGAACCGTAGCCTTTGACTTCGTCCCCGATCTGTCCGGCGAGCGCGGCGAGGGCGGGCACCAGTTCCGGCGTGGCTTCCTTGGTGCGCACGTAGGTCGAGAGGATCGGACGCGGGTCGCCTGTCAGTGCTTGCGGCGCGCTTTTTAGCAGGGCGACCTGGGTGACTTCAGCCACGGCCGCGAACTGCAACGACTGCTCGGCGGGCATCGCGCGGTTCAGCGCGTAGGCCATCGGCAGCGTGCCGACCAGAATCAGCATGATCAGGCCCATGCCTTTCTGCCCATCGTTGGAACCGTGGGCGAAGGAGACGCCAGTGCAGGTGGCGATCAGCATGCCGCGGATCCACCACGGCGGTGGCGCGTCGCCTTTCGGCGCCTTGTACAGTGCGCGGTTCTTGACGAAGGCGCGCAAGGCCAGCAGCAACATCGCGGCAAACGCAAAGCCGATCAGCGGCGAGAGCAGCAAGGCGTAACCGATCTTGATCGCCTGGCTCCAGTCCACACCGCTGGTACCGTCGCGCCCGTGCATCAAAGCATTCGCCACGCCAACGCCGATGATCGAGCCAATCAGAGTGTGGGAAGACGACGCCGGCAAACCCAGCCACCAAGTGCCGAGGTTCCACAGGATCGCGGCGATCAACAGCGCGAAGATCATCGCAAAACCGGCAGATGAACCCACCTGCAAAATCAGCTCCACCGGCAGCAGCGCAATGATGCCAAACGCCACCGCACCGCTGGAGAGCAGCACGCCGAGGAAGTTGAAAAAGCCCGACCACACCACCGCAAAATACGGCGGCAGCGAGTGGGTGTAGATCACCGTCGCCACCGCGTTGGCGGTGTCGTGGAAGCCGTTGACGAACTCGAAACCCAGGGCAATCAACAGCGCCACGCCCAACAGCAGGAACGGTGTCCAAGTGGTGAGTTGCGCGCCCATTTCGCGCATGTCATGCATCAGGCTGTAGGCGGTAAACAACAGGCCCATGGCGAGCACGGCGACGAACATGATCACCGTGACCAGGCTGGGTTTCTTGTCTAACCGGGGTTTTGGGGCTGCGGGTGAAGCGTGGGTTGAGGCAGTCAGGGAGGGGATGGCCATGCCGGAGCATCCTGTGTAGGGAGGATGTCGTGCATAGTCATTGCAAAGTATTACAGAGATGCTGCGGTAGGTCATTGTTTAGGGAATTGGATTTGCCGCCGGTCCATAAAGCACCGCAAAACCAATGTGGGAGCTGGCTTGCCTGCGATAGCGGTGTATCAGGCCCTGCAAAGGGCACTGACAAATAGCTATCGCAGGCAAGCCAGCTCCCACGGTTGATCTCATTTCAGCTCGAGAATTTGCGGAATGCCCAACGTCCAGCGATTAACGTGAAGGTCGCCACCAACGCCACCAGAATCCAAAACCCCTCCGGATCCTGGGAGAGTGGCACACCCCCCACGTTCATCCCAAAAAAACCGGCAATGATGTTGATCGGCAATGCCAGCACCGTCACCACCGTAAGGGTGAACAACGTGCGGTTGCTTTGCTCGTTGAGGTTGGCGGCGATCTCTTCCTGCAGCAGCTTGATGCGTTCGCCCAAGGCCATCAGGTCGTTGATGATCAGCGCAAACTCCTCGGTGGATTTACGCAGTTCCTTCACGTCTTCCTTTTGCAGCCACTGCGGCGGGCGGTTGAGCAGACGCAGTAGCGAGCCCGGCTCCAGCGCCAGCAGGCGTTGCAGACGCACCAGCACCCGGCGCGCGGCACCCAGTTCGGTGCGGTTGGTGGACAAGCGCGAGGACAGCAACTGGTCTTCGATATGGTCGACGCTGATGCTGGTCTTGCGCACGATCTGCGTCAGTACTTCACCCTGGTCGCGCAGCAGGTGCACCAGCAAGGCCAGCGGTGAGCGAAAGCTCTCACCGGCCTTTACCGACGAACGTAATTTGTCCACCGAGTGCAGTGGTTGCAGGCGCGCGCTGATCAACAGACGGCTGCGGGCGCAGACCCAGAGCGTGGAAATATCCGACGAGACCATGCTGCTGAAGTTGAACACCACGTCGTTGACCACTGCCAGCAAGGCCGAGTCGACATGTTCGATACGCGTGGAGCGCGAGCCTTCATGCAAGGCTTCGAAGAACTCTTCCGGCAGGTCCAGGTGTGCCTGCATCCAGCGTTCGCACGCCGCGTGGGCCAGGTTCAGGTGCAGCCACAAAAACACTTGCGGGTCGGCTGGTTGCTGCAGGGCCTGAAGCGCCGTGGCCGAATCTATCTGCTCGCCCTTTTCACCGGGCCGAAAACGGAAACCGTAGAGCAAGCCAAACAGATCGGGGTCCTGGTGGCTGTGATCAATGCTGTGGTTCATGGGGGCTCGCAGAGAAATGGCCTGTAGGACGTTTCACAGGTCGCGGGGGCGATCATTGCAAGGTGAAATGACAGTTTTGTGACGATTTTGTAATTATTTCGTCGTGGTGACATTTATTTGACCGTTTGTCAGCAGCCGTTCAAGAAGCCTCCAGCTCGGCCGATTCAGGGCATATGAGCCGCCGTGGATGGGCGGTGCTTTGACGACAAGGACGTTAGGCGTGCACGCACCAATTCCTTGTATCGAGGCTTTTCCCCGATGAATGTTTTGCGAACCTCCTTGAGAGCACAAATCCTGTCGCTGCTCGGTGGCAGCCTGTTGGCGATCTTGCTGATCGCCCTGGCGTGTTTCAACTTCCTGTCCAACGGCGTGCAGAGTTATCGCAGTTTGATTGATGGGCCGTTACTGACTTCACAGATGATTGACGAGGCCAACCTGCAATTCAAAGTGCAGGTGCAGGAATGGAAAAACGTCCTGCTGCGCGGTAAGCAGCCTCAGGACATGGAGAAATATTGGGGCCAGTTCCAGGACCGTCAGCGCGATGTGCAAGACATCCTCACGCGGCTGGTCACCCAGACCACTGGCGACCCGACCGTGAGCCGGCGTATCGAAACCCTGCGCCAGGAACACGTGCAACTCGGCGTGGCCTACCAGAAGGGCCGCGATGCCTACGTAGCGGCGGGCGGCGATGCAACCGCCGGCGACACGGCGGTCAAGGGTGTGGACCGCGCTACCAGCGAGCAGATGAGTGCACTGGTCAACGACCTGCGTGCGCAGGGCAGCCAGCAATCCAAAGCCATCAGCGCCTACGCTGAGCGCACCGTGTTGGTGGGCCTGGCGGTTATGTTGCTGTCCGGTGTGTTGATCGGCCTGTTCAGCCTCTGGCTGATCAACCGTAACCTGATCCTGCCGATCCGCAGCCTGATCGATTACGTGACGCAACTGAGCCACGGTCGCTTCGCCGAGCGCGTGGCCAGCCGTCGCCAGGATGAGCTGGGCCATCTGGCCGCAGCGGCGAATACCTTGCGCGATTTTCTTGCCGAAACGTTCAGCCGCCTGCAGCGCAGCGCCACCGACCTGGTCAGCTCCAGCGGCGAGTTGAATGCGATCGCCGGGCAGATGGCGAACGGTACCAGCGATCAATTCAACCGCACCGACCAGGTGGCCACGGCGATGACGGAAATGTCGGCCACCGCCCAGGAAGTCGCGCGCCACGCCGCCAGTGCCTCCCGTGCTGCTGATGAGGCCGATCATTCGGCCCGCGAAGGCGGTGAAGTGATGAAGGTTACCATCGCCACCATCGGCCAGATGCGCAACGAGATCCTCAACACCGGCACCATCATCCGCCGCCTGGAAACCGATAGTGTACGCATCGGCAAGGTGCTGGAAGTGATACGCGGGATCGCCGAGCAGACCAATCTGCTGGCGCTCAACGCCGCCATCGAAGCCGCGCGCGCAGGCGACGCCGGCCGTGGTTTCGCGGTAGTGGCCGATGAAGTGCGCAGCCTGGCGCAACGCACGGCGGCGTCGATCATCGAGATCAACGGCATTATCGAGGCCGTGCAAACCGGCGCGGTGGACGCGGCCGAAGCCATCCTGAGCGGCCAGTCGTGCAGTGATGACAGTGTGGAGAAGGTGACGCAGGCCGGTGCCATGCTGGCTCACATCACCCAGGCGGTGGAGGCGATCCGCGACATGAACCGCCAGATCGCCACGGCTGCCGAGGAGCAGACGTCGGTGGCGGAGGATATCTCGCGCAATATCACGCAAATCACCACTGTGGCCACGGCCAACCTCGACAACGTCAAGCGCACCGAAGCGGCAAGCCACAACCTGCGCGGGTTGTCGAGCGAGTTGAATGAGGTGACGGCGCGTCTGGGCGCCTGATCGGGCATAAAAAAACGCCACCCCCTAGGGTGGCGTTTTTTTTTGCGTATTCGACTCAAGTATCGAGTTTGTTTTCCAGGACTTCGCTGGTTTTGGCGTCGAGTTTCAGGTCCCACTTTTTGCCGGTGGTGTCGGTCAGGTCCACTTCGTAGACCAGGCGACCGGCTTCGTTGTCCAGCTCGGTGTCATTGATGGTGGCGCCGGGGTGTTTGGCCAGGGCGTCTTTGTTGAGCTGCTCGAAAGGCTTCACGGCGCCGGACTGCAACAGGCCTGGAATCTGGTCTGGGCGAACGTCGGCCTGAGCCAGGCCAGCAGTCAGGGTCAGGGCGGTAGCGGCGAACAAAACGGTCAGGTTTTTCATGGTGTGTGTCCTTGTCTGGTGAGCTGTTTAAGTGGGATCAGGTTATCCAGCGCAACTTAATTCATCCTTAATTATTTCAAGCGGTTGCGCAGTTTGTTCAATCCGACGCGCGCGGGGGATTTCATGCTGGGGGCTCACTTCAAAGGAGACTCGGCATGAAACGCTTAGTGAGTTGGATCTATGCGCCCGCCTTTTTGCTGGGGTTTATCAGTTGCGGACTCTGGCAGCCGAACAGCTTGATTCTGCTGTTCGTGATTGCCGTCGCAGTGTCATTCCTGGCAGAGCAGTGGCTGCCCTATGAACCGCAGTGGAATCGCAGCCTGGGCGATCGTCGGCGCGACACCTTGCACGCCTTGGTCAACGAAAGCCTGAATGCCGCTGGATTGTTGATCCTGCCGGGGCTCACGGCGCTGTTGGCGTTTGAAGGTATCTGGCCGCGTGGCTGGCCGCTGTGGGAGCAACTGCTGATGGCGATTGTGCTCGCTGATGCCGGTATTACCTTGATGCATTACGCCAGCCACCGCATTAGGCCGCTGTGGCGTTTGCATGCGGTGCATCACAGCGTGCAGCGGCTTTACGGTTTCAATGGGTTGATGAAGCATCCGTTGCACCAGATGCTGGAAGCCACGGCGGGGCTGCTGCCATTGATCCTGCTGGGCATTCCCTCTCCGGTGGCGCAGTTGCTGGCATTGGCCATCGCCGTTCAATTGCTATTGCAGCATTCCAATGTGGACATGCGCCTGGGGCCGTTGCGGTGGGTGTTCGCCTGGGCGCCTGTGCATCGGTTTCACCATATGAAGTACGGTCGCGCCGGGGATGTGAATTTTGGGCTGTTTTTCAATCTGTGGGATTGGTTGCTGGGCACGGCGTTCTATCGCGACGGGCATCGCATGGGGCCGGGAGACCTGGGGATTGGCAGTCGACCGGATTTCCCGGTGGCGTATGGGGAACAGTTGCGTGACCCGTTCAGGCCGGTTGCCTTGAGCAAGGAACCGGCACTGCCATACGATTCACGCTAATAGCTGCACCTCCAGCCGGCGCAATGAGGCTGCCGCCGTGACGCCAAACAACTGCTTCATGGTCCGTGAGAAGTGCGCGGAATCAGCAAAACCCGCACCGTGCGCAGCGTCGGTCAGCGTGCCGCCGGCGAGTGCCAATTGCAGGGCGATGCGCAAGCGTCGCCACAGCACCAGGCGGCGCACGGGCAAGCCGAGTTGATCCGAGAACAGCCGCTCCAGTTGGCTCAATGACAGGTGCGCCGCTTCGGCCAGGGCGTGGGCAGAAACCTTGCCGCTCAATTGCTGATCCAGTGCAGCAAGGGCACGCTCCACGCGTGGATCATCCAGCGTGCGCCGGGGGAGTTGGCGTAACCCCTCCAGGGACAGCTGTTCGTGGATCAACAGGTGTTGCAAGTGGGCGGTATCAAACACGGCGGGTTCGGCATACAGCACCTTCACCTCACCCTCAGTGTCGAGAATGGCGTGTGTCTGTCGCGAAGGGATAAACAGGCGATGCGCTGTGGTGACCTGGCCATCAAGGCTGACCGTGATTGGCCGGGCGCAGAGCATCAACTGGTGGGCGTAATGCGCATGGGGCGCGGTGCGCCCCAGCTCGCCGAGGATCAGGCCGTAGTCACGCCCCAACCACAGGCGGCCTGGCCATTGGGCCTTCACTCAGTACTTATAGTCGTTCAGCAGGTCCTGCACGCTGGACGACGGCCAGCGTTTGTAGAACTTCAGCAGTTCGGCGGCGCGGTTGGTGAAGATGCCATCGACGCCCGCTTTCATCACCTTCTCGAAGTCGACCGGCTCATCCACGGTGTAGACGTGTACCAGCAAGCCTTTGTCGTGGGTCAGCTTGTTCATCTCGGGTTTGACCAAGTCCGAATAGCTCTGGTCGCCGTGGTTTGTCAGCTCAGCCGATGGGCCGGTGCCGATGGCGCCGAGGTTCTTGGCTTCGTCGACCCATTTTTCGAACTCGGCAGCGTCCTTAGGCGCCTGCTTGGCGTAGTAGGCGGCCTTGGTCGGTTCGCCGGATTCGGCGAAGGTCTGCTTGTTTTTCGGTTCGATGCTGCCTTCGCCCACCCACAGCAGGAGGATTTTCGGGGTGTTGGGCATTTCGTTCTGCAGCGCTTTGAGGCTCGCCACTTCGAAAGTTTGCAGCACCACGCGGCCCTTGCCCTGGCCGACGCCGGTGTTGCTCTTGCCCAGCTTGGAACCGGCGGAACTCAGCCAGCCTTTGTCCAGCAGCTTGTTCTTCAGGTCGGCTTCGATGCCCGGGAATTGCTTGGGCTCCTTGGTTTCGATGTAGAGGCCGGGTTTGTGCTGCGGGTTGCCCTCGGCGATCTTGATGATGTCGTCCAGGCTCTGGATTTTCAAGCCGACGAAACCCGGGCGCGCACGGTCCGGGTAGGCGGCGTTGAACCAACTGCCGGCGTCGAGGGTTTGCAATTCTTTCCAGGTGAATTCGTTGGCCGGGGCGTCCTTGCGGTCGGGAAACTTGGTGGCCACGTCGGTGGTGCGCTGCAGGTTGTTGTCGTGCAGGGCGAACAGCACGCCGTCCTTGCTGCGCTGCAGGTCCAGTTCCAGGTAGTCGGCGCCCAAGTCACGCGCAACCTTGTAGGCGGCGGCGGTGGACTCAGGCGCGTCGTATGAAGCGCCCCGGTGGGCGATCACGGCAGGGTAGGGGATGCCTTCGTTAGTCGCCAATTCAGCCGGGCTGATCGGGTCGGCAGCCTGTGCTTGGCCAAGGCCGAGCATCAGGGCCAGCAGCAGGGCGCTCTTGGTAAACGTGACAGGCATATGCGAAGTCCTTTCTTGGGGGAGGCTTTGAGAAGGCCTCCTTTTTAACAATTGATGGCGAGAGGCGCTATCACCAAACCGACATTAACGTGCGCATGGGCAAAATTTTCGGGTTTTTAGGGGATGCATTGCAGTACTCTTGCCCGAAGCTGCCCCATTAGAGGACGCTACTTTTTGCCACGCGTGTAAACCATCTTTCCAGTCCATATAGGACTTTTCAGTGAGGTTTACCATGCGCATCACCTCCGAGCTTATCTGCCAGGCCGCCGACCAACTCCACGGGTTTGTTGGCCTCAACCGCAAGACCGGCCAGTACATCGTACGTTTCAGCGAAGACGCCTTCGGTATGGACGTGGCCGATGACGGCATCATCCCCACCGCCGAGTTTGTCTGGCTGCCGGCCCCGGAGCAGACCATGACCCTGTCCCGCGAGCGCCTCCAGTTGTTGCTGGATCAGAACATCGACGACCGCATCAACATCACCGAACCGCTGCGGGTGTACATGCGGCGGGCGGAGATTGCGCAGATCAGTGCGTTGCGCAGTCTGGTGAGCTGAATAACGAGGCCGATCAACTGTGGGAGCACGCTTGTCGAATCGCAGCATAGCTAACTACACACTTTAAATATGATCGTGCGTAGCAGCTGTCGAGCCCTGGCGAGGCTGCGTTTGCGGCCTGTCTGACACAACGCTGACGCAGCCACGCCGTGGCTCGACAGTTGCTACGCAGAAAACGTATAGACCTCTGGCTATCGTAGCGATGCGGCGATCCGACAAGTCAGCTCCCACCGCGTTTTTGTGCTGCTCTTCAGGCACTATTTCAATGGTGGAATGTGTAAGCCCGCTCTACTTTGCACACCCGGGTCTGAAAGGCCGAGTACCAAGTGGCGCGCCCCTGTTCGCGCACCGCTCGATGCTCGGCGTGCTGCTTCCACGCCAAAATCGCCGCCTCACTCTCCCAGTACGACACGGTAATCCCCAGGCCATCTTCCCGTGCCGATTCCACACCGAGAAACCCCGGTTGTTCGCGCGCCAGTTCCAGCATGCGGTTGGCCGCCTGGCCGTAACCTTGATCGCCCTCGGTGCGCAGTGAGCTGAAAATCACCGCGTAGTAGGGCGGGGCAGGCGTGCGCCCGATCATGCCGACACCGCCTGACAGGCTTTGAGCAGGGCAATCGCCAAGGGTGGGGTGATGCCTTTTAATGCGTTGCGTTCGGGTTGGAACAGGGTGGCCACGAAGAACGGGTGGTCGAGCAGTTCCACCGCGCGCAGGTCACCTGCCGAGTCATGGCCACTGGGGATCAGATCGCCTTCCAGCAGGGCATTGAGAAACTCAGGGTTCACGCCATAGCGGCAACGATAACCTTCCTGTACATCAAGAGTCCCGTAGGCTTCGGCGATGCGGGTGTAGGGCGCCAAACGCACGGTGTCGGTGGCTTCCACCAGTGTGCAACTCAGCGGCGTGATCACCGCGCGCTTTGCATGCGGAGCGAGTTCGCCATGCTCGGCGTCCTTCCAGCCCAGCACATTGCGGGCATATTCCAACACCGCGTGTTGAAAACCGCCGCAGGTGCCGAGAAACGGACGCCGCTGTTCGCGGGCAAAACGGATCGCTCGCAGTGCGCCATCGGTGTCGCGGTAGGGACTGCCGGGCACGCACCAGAACCCGTCGAAGCCATGCAGTGACTGGGGCAGCGCATCCGTGTCGAGCCACTGGGTATGAACGATCAGACCCAGGGTGTCAGCTGCTTGTTGCAACGCCACGGGTATGGCCTGGTGGGCGATAACATCGGGGTTGTAATCGCCGATCAGGGCGAGGTGCAAGGGTGTGGCGTTCATCGTTTACGTCCCATGGCTTGTGGTGTCCTGGGGTGCACTATAGATTGGCGCCAACGCAATCAAAATTGGCATTTGCCCACATGTTCAATGCAGCCACGCACTATTCAATTGACTACCCTGACCTGTCGCTGATCCTCGCACTGGTGCGCGGCGGCACCCTCGCGCGGGCGGCGGCGTTGTTGCGGGTGGACGTGTCCACGGTGTTCCGCGCAGTGCGGCGCCTGGAGGCGGCGCTGGGCCAGACACTGTTTGAAAAGAGCCGCACGGGCTACTTGCCCACCAGCCTGGCAAGCAACCTGGCCCAGCAGGCGGAGCGCGCTGAACAAGCACTGGAGGCGGCGCGTGTTGGCGTGGAGCAGGGGGGTGAAGTGATCAACGGCACGGTGCGCCTGACCTGTACCGATTCGGTGTTGCAGGGTTTATTGCTGCCGGCCCTGGCGCAATTCATGCCGCAGTACCCTGCGCTGATCCTGGAGCTGAGCACGTCGAATGATTTCGCCAACCTCAGCCGCCGCGACGCTGACATCGCCCTGCGCCTGACTCGCACGCCGCCGGAGCATCTGGTGGGCCGTCGCCTTGGTAGCGTGGCCTATCAGGTATGCGCCAGCCCTGGTTTCGCCCGCCAACACGCGGGCCGTGAGTTGGCCGACCTGCCCTGGATCACCCCGGATGACTTCCTGCCCGACCACCCTACGGTCGCCTGGCGCCGCGAGCACCTGCCCGGTGTGCGCCCCAGTTATCGCTGCAACAGCATGTTGTCGGTCACCGAGTTGGTGCGGGCGGGGCTAGGGGTGGCGGCGTTGCCGGACTTTCTATTGGATGCAGGCCTGCAAACGCTGGGTCCCGCGTTGGCCGGGCACGATACGGCGTTGTGGTTGCTCACGCGCGCGGACTGCCGGGCGTTGCGCTCGGTGGTGACGTTGTTCGATGAACTGGGGCGGCATATTGGGATGAAGTGTGGTACCGCCGCTCCCACCGGGGATCACGGGTGTTCTTGAGGTTTTCGGACAAAGTGCTCATGCATTTCACACGTCAGGCTTTCGATGTGTTCTGTCAGTTGTTTGGTCATTTCCGTAAGCCGGGTATTTTGCTCCAGCCGTTCCAGTAACCGCCTGGACCGCCTTGCTGGTGCCTTCGCGAATCTGCAGGATTACCGTGCCGGCGCGATTCGCCAGGTCGACCCCTTGCGCAGCGCGGTCGCGGGTGCCGTCCATGCTGTGGATAGCCTGGCGGGTTTCATTCTGGATCATCGCGATCATGCTGGAAATTTCCGTCGTGGAACCGCTGGTGCGCGCCGCCAGTTGGCGTACTTCATCTGCCACCACGGCAAACCCGCGACCTTGTTCGCCTGCACGCGCCGCCTCAATGGCGGCGTTGAGTGCCAGCAGGTTGGTCTGTCCTGCGATGCCGCGAAGGGTGTTGACGATGGTGGTGATCTGCTGCGAACGCTTGCCCAACTTGGCGATCAGTTGCGAAGAGCTATCGATGTCCGCGGCAATGTCGCGCATGCCACTGGCCGCTTGCTGGATTACCTCGGCGCGTTTTTCGGCGATGTCCCGAGTGGTCAGGGAGATGTGGTACGCCCGGGCTGCGCTGGCGGCGTCGGCGGCATGTTGTTGCACCATAGCGGTGACGTCGGAGGCGAACTTGACCACTTTGCACAGGCGCCCGATGGCGTTGTAGACCGGGTTGTCGTTGGCTTCGAGCCACACGGTTTGGCCATTTTTATCCACCCGCTCGAACTGGCCGCTGAACAATTCGCCCTGGTTCAGGCGCTGCCAGAAATCACTGTAGGCCGAGCTTCTGGCTATCTCTGCGGTGCAGAACATGCGGTGATGCTGACCCTTGATCTGCGTCAGGTATGTAGCCCATGCGCGGCAGGAAGTTTACGTTGGCAGTGATGACGGTGCCGTCGAGGTTGAACTCGATCACCGCCATGGCGCGCTCGATAACGTCCAGCAGGCTGGCCTGTTGGGCAATGGTGTGTTGCAAGGTGTTGATGCTTTTTTTGTGGGCGTTGAATAACATGTTCGGGGGCTTGGGCAAGCAAACCTCTAGGGTTTCCGTGGGTATGCGCCTGCCCCCGTAAGGCATCCGCCATACGGTTGACTTGCTCATTCTCAGCTTCCTTGTGCTGACAGGGGGGGGGACAACGGGTTCAGAGTGATCAGCCTGGCAAAACGTTCGCCCCAGGGGCAGGACCTTTTTTGGATAGCTGACCAGTCGTGGCATTGTGCTTTCTCTCGGGTGCTGAGAGGAAGATTCACACGAAGAGTCGTAGGACAACTTCAGGCGGAATGGGCGATCATTTCTTCGCTGACATTGACCCGGTTACGCCCGGTGTCCTTGGCGGCGTACAGCGCCCGATCCGCCGCATTCAGCCACATCGCGGCATCGGTGAAGAAGGGCTGGAAATCTGCCAGGCCGATGCTCAGGCTGACACGCAGCTCTGGGATCTGCGGGTTGCGATAATTGCAGACGGTTTCGCGCATGCGTTCCATCACCTGTGTCGCCTCTTCCAACGGTACTTGCGGAAGAATCACACAGAACTCATCGCCACCGTAACGCCCCGCCAAGTCGTTTTCACGCAGATTGCGCCGCAGTTCCAGGCTCAATTGGCGCAGTACGGCATCACCGACGATGTGGCCGTGGGTGTCGTTGATCTGTTTGAAATGATCGATATCGATCAAGGCAATCGTGGCGTGGCTTTGTTGCTGCTGGCACTTGTGGAACTTGAGGTGCAGCAGGTCTTTCCATGAACCGTGGTTAAGCAGGCCGGTGAGGCTGTCAGTGCGGCTGAGGGCGCCGAGCGCGCGCTTATGCTCCGACAGTTTGATCGCCAATTGGTAGCAGACCGCGCCGATGGCCATGGGGTAGAAGGTCAACATCGGCAGGCAGGTGTAAACCTGAGTGAGGCTGACATTGGGGTTGAACGTGAAGCCGAACAGCGCACCTGCGACTCCGATACCGGCGGCTTGCGCCAACAACCCGCGCAGGAACAGACGCTTGCCGCCCGCAGCGACGTTGTTCATGGTCATCATTGAAAGGATCGTCACGGTTGTCAGGGGCGTGAACTGCGTGGCCGCGGCCCAGAATCCACCACACAACGAGTCGTACAGCAAATTGCGCTGTTCAGCCTGATAGGGGAATTGCGAACGAGTCGAGAGTTGGTACGCCAGATGCGCCCAGGCAAAACCGTGGAACAGCAGGAATGCCCAGACCCAGCCCGGCATCGCGAGCGGATAAAGGGCGCCTGCGACACTGATGCAGCCGATACCAAAACCGATAATCCTTGGCTTGTAGATACGCCTGGCAAATGAAAGCCCTTTGCCTCGTCTGTTTTCCATAAATTCCTGGGGCCGTTCTTTTTCCGCGGGTGCAGCAATGTGCGTCAGCGGGTTGAACCGTTGCTCGGATAATTGTGAATATTGTCAGTGATCCGCGTGGGAATAATCAGTGTCCTTCCAAGCCATTTGTGCAGGACAGCGTGCGAACACGTCAAAAACGACCAGGAATGTCGCTTAAGCAATGGTTTGTTACTGATGACCGGGAGGCGGGACCGCGTAGCCGGCCAGGAACAGGTCAATGGCTGACTCGATAACGCTGGCCTGATTGGCCGCGTCGAGTACCGGCTGGCCCAAAGTGATCTGCGGCCAGAATGCAAAGGCTTTGAGCAGGCTCTGGATCTGGTGCGCGGCAAAGGCCGGGTCGCTGCAGTTGAGCCGGCCGTCCTCTTGAGCGGCGCGTACCCATTGGGTGAAGCCTTCTTCACGTTTGCTCAGGCGGGTGACCATGTCTTGTGCGCGCTCCGGTGAGTGGATGGTGGCGGCGATCGCGACCCGGGCCAGGTCGAGGAAATTGGCGTCCGACATCATCTTCATCTTCGCTTCCAACAACCCACGCAGTTGTTCACGTAGCGGGCGATCGCTGGCGTAGCTGACGTCGAGTTGTGCGACGCTGCTGGCCCAGAGTTGATGGAGTATTTCGGCGAACAACTCTTCCTTGCTGGGGAAGTGGTTATACACCGTGCGCTTGGAAACGCCGGCGGTGGCGGCGATCTTGTCCATGCTGGTGACCTCGAAACCGCAAACGCGAAACTCGGCGATGGCCGCTGCCACGATGGCTTCGCGTTTGCGGTCGGTGAGGCGTTGAGGGGCAGTCATGGGTAGCGCTCGGCTCTTCAGGGGAAATTACACTCGGTAGTTTACTTGCTCCGGATTTTGTTGCAATCTTGAAACTACACTGTGCAGTGTAACTTATAGCGATCCGTAGGAGTCACCCGGTAATGGCCACGATCTCGTCCCGTGTCGATTCTTCGCCAGCAGCGCCCAGGCAAGACCAGGGCCACTTCAGCAACGATGCCCCTGTGCAGCATGGTGGTTTTGGCAAGACCTTGCGTATTTTCTGGAACATGCTGTTCAACAAGCCGCGCAGCACGCGACCGGTGGGGCAGATCCCGGTGCAACCGCTGACCCGCGAGCAGTTACTGGCGGCTCCGGATCACAGCGTGTTCCGCCTCGGGCATTCCACCGTACTGCTGAAAATGCGCGGTAAATTCTGGGTGACCGACCCGGTGTTCGCCGAGCGTGCGTCACCGTTCCGTTGGGCCGGCCCCAAGCGTTTCCATCAGCCGCCCATCAGTCTTGAGGAATTACCGCCGTTGGAAGCGGTAATTCTTTCCCACAACCACTACGACCATCTCGACCGCAAGGCTGTCGTCCAATTGGCTGACAAAACCCGCTATTTTCTTGCGCCCCTGGGCGTGGGCGACATCCTGGTGAAGTGGGGCGTGGAGGCAAGCAAAGTGCGGCAGTTGGATTGGTGGCAAGGCACCGAGGTGGATGGCATTCGCTTTGTCGCCGCGCCTGCGCAGCATTTTTCCGGGCGCGGCCTGTTTGATGCCAACCAGACTTTGTGGTGTTCCTGGGTGATGATCGATGGCGCGCGGCGGATCTTTTTCAGCGGAGATACCGGTTACTTCGATGGCTTTAAGCGTATTGGCGAACAGTACGGCCCGTTTGACCTGACGTTGATGGAAACAGGTGCTTACAACGTCGATTGGCCCCATGTGCACATGCAGCCGGAGCAAACCCTGCAAGCGCACATCGACCTCAAAGGCCGCTGGCTGCTGCCGATTCACAACGGCACCTTCGACCTGGCGTTTCACGCGTGGCACGAACCGTTTGACCGCATCATGGCCCTGGCTTGGGAGCGCAGCGTTTCGATTACCACGCCGCCGATGGGGCAGGCATTCAGCTTGAATCAACCCGAGCGTGGGTATGCATGGTGGTTGGAGGTGGAAACCCGAGGCGCACAGGAACACCTCGCCAACTGACGAAAGAGGTATCGGAAAAAGGAGTTATCAAGCTGTTTCAGAGCTGCGACAGGTGCCAGGCAAGGGTGCGATGATTCCCGGGAAGTCATTTCTCGGGGGCAGATCTTATGGAGAGTAAGTGTGGGAAATATTGGCAAGCGGGTATGGCGTGTCCGACAGACCAACCCGCACCTGTGCTCGCTGAACGTCCAGGTCTGGCAATTACGTCCAAGGATCATGCGAGCCTGAGAGGCATCAATTTTGGTGTCGATCCCCGCGCTCATGATCAGCCTGTGAGCAGCGTTCCGGTCCCGGGGTATGACGCCCCAGGACTTCCTCTTAAACCCCTGCGCGACCCGTCGCTGTCTCTGATTGCCTTGAGTGGTGTCGATCCTTCTGGGCCGGTGATGGTGCAAGTGCCCCTCGTCCAAAATAACAGCCCCTTTACGCCAGCCCAGGCGTTGAGCGGCAGGCGCGTGGGGTTTGCCGAGCGGTTTGCCGGCGGCCATGAACATGCGTTCATAGACCACAGCCCATCCTTCCTGAGAGCGCTGGACATCCTGTCACGGGCGGGGGCTCAGCCGGTGCCGGTGCTTGCACACCAAGGCAATAGCCCGCAGTACACGCGCAATGAAATCGATGAGCTTGTGCATGAATATCAACTGGACGCGTTGGTGTCCGACAGCCGCAGCGCCGCGTTCCATAGCGCTTGCAGGAGTGGGTATCCGGTGCTTGGCGAACCACTGGGGGATGGTGCGACACTTTGGTTCTACGGTGCGCAATGGTCGAGGGATTCGCTGAAAAGCCTGGTACAGGGGTATCGGAGCGTTCGGGATCTGATGGATGCAGGAGTGGCTACCCACAGCGTTGACTAATCCTACGTTGTAAATGACCTGCGTCGCGCTGCTGAACGGGGGATGGGTTTTTAGGCTGGGGCACGGATCAATCTGGGTCCTTCGTCATTTCTTACCCCCGAAGAGGTCTTATGTTAGGTATCGCATATGGTATGGGCTCCATCGTTCGGCAAGTCGTGCAGTCTTTTGCTGGCGACTACGCGCCCGTAGCTCCAGGTACCGAGTACCTGAGTGTCAAAGAACTCGGCACGCAAATGGCCCGGTCGGACGGGCTCACATCGGCCGATCTGGTCACTTACCTGCAGGAACGGATTCGCAAGGTGGACCCGCAACTGAGCTCCGTCATTGAACTCAACCCTGAAGCACTCGAGACCGCACGCGAGTTGGATCGTGAGCGAGCCAGCGGCAAAGTGCGCGGGCCGCTGCATGGCATTCCTATTTTGCTCAAGGACACCATTGAAACCTCAGGCATGCAAACCAGTGCAGGTGCGTATGGAATGGTCGGCGCAACGGCCGGCAAGAACGCGCCGTTGGTTGATCGCCTGATTCAGCAGGGCGCGGTGATCCTGGGTAAAACCAATATGACCGAACTGGCTGGGTTTCGAGGCGGCCCTGACGGCTGGAGTAGCCGGGGTGGGCAAACCCGCAACCCTCACCATCCTGATGCGGACGTCGGCGGTTCCAGCTCCGGTTCCGCCGCCGCAATCGCCGCTGGCCTGGCACCCTTGGCGGTGGGGGCTGAAACCAATGGTTCGATCATTGTGCCGGCAGCGTTCAATGGTGTTGTCGGGCTCAAGCCCAGCGTCGGTCTGCTGGATCGCAATGGGATTATCCCCGCGAGCCAGCGCCAGGACACACCGGGCCCGATGGCTCGCTCGGTGTTCGACGTAGCGCTGATGCTCAACGCCATGTCCGGCAGCGATCCTCAGGACCCAGCGAGTGTAGGCGCGCCCCAAGGTATTGATTACACCGAGCTACTGGTTTCGGGCGCCTTGAAAGGCAAGCGTATTGGATATCCCGCGACGTTCTCCGTACATGGCGAAACCCTGCCAGTGGTGAATAGTGTGCAATTTGGCCGGACACTTGAGGTGCTTCGCGAGCAGGGTGCGGTATTGATGCCGGTCAACATGCGCCTGGCCGATGCTTCACGCTACGACGAGTTGCTACTTTCGGATGTGAAAGAGGAGTTGAATGGTTACCTGGCCAAGCGCTCGGGCTTGCCGGTCAAGTCACTGACCGAACTGATCAAGTTCAACGATAAACGCGATGGCTCCGACGCGGATCATCAGCCAGTGCTCAAGCAAATCAGCGCTTCAACCCTGACGCTGGAGGAGCGCAAGCCACTGTGGGACGCGCTCATCCAGGATTTTCGCAGCACAGTGGACGGCCCGATCAAGTCGGAAAAACTCGACGCCATGGTCTCGGATTTCGAGACCAACAGTTACTTCGGTGTCGCAGCGGCCGGCTACCCAGGGATCGCCGTACCTTCCGGGACGAACGAGGACGGGCTACCGACCAGTGCCTACTTTTTTGGTACCCGCTGGTCCGAGCCCACTTTGTTGGCAGTGGCCCATGGGTATGAGCAGGCAGCCCAGGCGGCAATCAAGCCTGGGCTTTGACCGGGCACATAATTTCACATCGCAAATGGGGCGTCGGGTACTGCAACCGCCGTCCTGAGGTTCCCGGCGTCTTCACTCAGTGCCATGGAGGGCCGCCATGGCCTACAGAATTTACAGCCTCGGTGCAGCGGGCGCCGGTACCACGACGTTGGGCAAGGCCTCGGCCGAACGCTTGAACGTTGCCTATTTTGATTCGGACAACGTTTACTGGCAGCAGACGCCAAACTATTCCACCGTCGCACGCCCCAAAGATGAACGCATCCGCCTGCTGCAGGACCCGACCACCGATCTCGAAGGTTGGGTGCTGTCCGGCTCACTGTGCCGCTGGGGCGACCCCGTGATCCCGCACTTCACCCACGTGGTGTTCCTGCGCCTGGATTCGGAAGTACGCCTGCACCGTCGGCTCCTGCGGGAAGTGCAGCGTTACGGCGCTGAAATCCTCCCAGGTGGCAGCCGACATGAAAATAGCGTGGCCTTTCTGGCCTGGGCTGCCCGCTATGATGGCGGTAACCACAGCCTGGGTAGCTTGCGTCGGCATGAAACCTGGTTAAAGGCGCTGACGTGCCCGGTGATAGGGCTGGACTCTACGCACCATTCGGTTGAGGGGTTGGTGAGTCAATTGATGCCGTTGTTGTGCCGATCAAGCGGGAGATGATGCCTTGGGGTGTGGGCTCGGTTGAGGTCGTGTCAAACCGGCGCACACTCATCCCCCACCCGGGCGCAAACCCCGGGAAAAACACCAACCCCTCGGCCTCCAACCGAAACGCCAATGCCAGGCGGGTTTCATCACCCACATCGCGCTGGCGTTCAAACTGTTGAACCGCCTCCACCGACACACCTGCCAGGCGGGCCAGGTCTTCCCGGCTCCAGCTCAGCATCGCGCGTGCCTGTACGCTGTGTTTGGCGGTGAATTGATGCAGGACGATCTGCTGTTCTACGAAAGAGCTCATTGCCAGAGAGGACATGGGGTTTCTCCAGGGTTCGACGGGGAGGACAAACTATACTGTGTTTTTGTACAGTTGTTTTGACCGCTCATCAACTGGATATTTTTCAGCGCTTGCTTTGGACTATTTTTGAGGCTTGCAACATCGTGCCTTCGAACTGGATCTCCGCTCGGCCGAATTGACCGCGTGGATTGCGATATTCAAACTCTGAGAGGGACGCAGGAGGGGGTGAGGGCTATTTCCGAAAGCGACTGGAAGAAATTTAAAGCGCTGAGAAAAATCGCGCTGGAGCGGTTCCACCTTGGCGTACTGAGTGACGCCAAGTCTGTCAGTGAGAACGTGCATTGTCTCCGGTCAACCGCTACAGAACGCTCTACTGCGTGGCTCATGATTTGTTGACGGATACTGAGCTTGCCGTGCTCAGCGAGGACGCTCGGGATGGCATTAGCTATGCGGTCAGGCAGCCTTATGAAATCAATTGGGTTGATGAACCTGAATCAGCCCCCTGGGTATTGGCTTAGGCGCCCTGTTTAGTCTTTAAGGAAAAACGGTGACATTGACGTTCAATTGTTCACAAGCTGCCTGTGATTTCTTCAGCCGCATTCATAAGGGCAAAAAAATCACAACGGTTCACCAAGCGCCTCCGACGCAAGCTTCAGGGGAGGATCTGCATACCAACCCCGATCAGTGGCTGGTACACGCAGCAACCGTCCAGCGTAAACATGTACTGCTGGCGATTCACTTGAAAACCCGTTATTGCATGCTGTTTTTTGACATGAAAAAAGCTGATGCCGAAGGGTTTGTGCAGACGTTTATCAACCGCTGGACAAACGGTGTCATGGATTTGGCCATGAAGGGCGGGCTACTGGACTTTGTTGATCCGCAAATCATCGAGCACTTATCGAACGATTTGCGCCAATCCTTTCTTATGCTCCAGCGCGGCGATCGCAGTGGCCAAACACACATCAATGAAGTGCTTCGATTTTTCAAATGGGATGCTGAAGATTTTGATTTTGTAAACCAGCCCTGGAGCGCTGTTCGCTACGACGCTCTTACTAATCAAAGACCTAGAAGCATCAAGCAGCAGAAGGGTTACATCTACCCCGCTGAGGAGATGTTGATTCACTGGTTGATCACCGTAGGCCGCGTGCCTGTTTCGAAAGCGGAACAGGTTCGTGAGATCTATCGGCACGCGTTACGTGCGCAGGTTGATTAAAGCCCTTCCACCCCCGGCGCCTCACGAATGATCAAGTGATCCAGATTTTCGATATTTGCGCTGAACACCCCAAATGTCTGCTCGGGATTTTTCTTGCTCGGCACCTGCTTCAGCTCCGGCGTCACCCCGTAGAAGAAGCAATACAATGCCCGCTCACTGTCCACCGCAGCCTTGATCTGCTCCAGGAACGCCGTGCGCTTGCGGTAGTTCTCAATGAGTTTCTTGCTCAGGTAAACGTTGACCGAATAAGGCTTTTTATCGAGCCACAGTTTTTTCTCGAAGTCGATGCGAAAGCTACTGGTGTAGTGCTTGATCGCCTTGATCTTGCCCCAGTAGATCAAGCCCTTGTTGTCTTGCAGGTATTCGATCTTCTTGAAAAACGTCCAGTAGGTTGCCGTGTGCTCGCCGATCTTCAACGGCATGCTTTTGAGCTTGTCCTTGTCGTTGATGTTGGACACATAGCATTCCACTGGGTGGGCAAAGACGCTGGTTTTGTCTGGAGTGCTGTCGTTGGTGCTATGGGATGTGGACACACGAGTTGAGGGTGTTTTCGCTGCATCTTGAGGGATGTTTCCCTCCGTGCCAGTCAGGGGCGCCTTGCGCTCGTACTGACGCCGCGTAAGCACAAATTCCGATGGGAAATTTTCCTCGCGCTCGTCGTCACCTTCACCCGTAGTGGTTTTGTGCGTGCTGGCGTAGCGGCAGCCGTCGATATGCTGGGTGCTGGTCTTGTTCTTGAAATGCGGCGTGCGCTGATAGTTAATGTTCTTCGCGTTGAAAGTGCTCAGCGTATTGCCGCCCGTATCAAACGTCGCGCGGCAGGCATCGTTGGGGCACAGGAAGCTGTCCTTGTCTGAGTCGAAATCAGCGGTTTCGTCGAAATTCAGGTCTCGTACGTCGTAAATCGATAGCTTGTCGTCGAGACTCAGGCTGTAGGCCGTGTCGAATTTCATGGGGCTCGGGTCCGTGAGATGAGTAGCGCGATACTACGCAAATATCAGCCCTATGGAGATCAAAAATGTGGGAGCGAGCCCCTCCCACATTAGATGTGTAGTGTTGGGGGCGGCGGGTTCTCAGCCACGCGTCGCCCACTCATGAAGCCCAAGGTGCCACCGATTGCTGTGAGTGCACCAAGGGTATAGAACATGCTGGCAGGCTGCGCACTCCACGCCATCCGGCCACCCGTTCCACGCTCATCCGGCCAGGCACTCCGAGCGCAGCGACGCAGGTTTGCATTGTTAGTCTGAAGTCCCTGTCGTCGTCAATTTCGTTGCGCGTCTGCGCATCGATTCGCCCTTCAGTTCTATCCGATAAGCGTTGTGCACCAGCCGGTCGAGGATCGCGTCGCCCAAGGTCGGATCGCCGATCAGCGCGTGCCATTTGTCCACTGGCATCTGGCTGGTCACTAGCGTCGAGCGGTTACCGTATCGGTCGTCCAGCAGTTCAAGCACGTCCACCTCACCACTGCTTTCAACCTGATCCTGCGCCACAACGCGCCGAGAAACCCTTTGGTAAAAGCCTTTGCCAGAGCCCTGGGCGTAGACCTCAAAGCCACTATCTGACGCTACTGCCAAGCACCTTTCCACCTAGCGACAGAGATCAAATGTGGGAGTTGTCGACCCCATCAACCTGTATCCCTCTATACGAGCCGTTATCGTTTTCAACGTGAATGGTGGATTTATTAGCAAATTTGAGTATGCATTAGCGTTTTCGTGGTCACGAAATTATCGTTTTCGCCTACTATCTCCTGATAGTTATCGTTTTTTAGTTCTCGTTAGGGGATTCGACAATGCAAGTAGGCTTCAAGGCACTCGCTGACCGCTACCGTATCGCCCTTGCACAGCCGCTACGCGTCGAATCGGTAATTGGTACGACACGTATGACCCACGAGAGCAATGGACATGTCGAACGCAAGTACCCCATCAGCTACCAGCCGTCGGACGACTTTGCGGGGCATTTCGAGTTCGGGCTCAAGTATGAAGAAATTCATCTTGAATTTTTCGCTCGCTTATTTGCTGCCGCCGGCCCCGAACCCGTTGAAGCCTGGTGCCGGCAAACGCCCTTTGGTCAATATGCCCGCCGCACCGGATTCCTTTACGAATGGGTAACCGGACGGCAGCTTGATGTGCCAGACGTCACCAATGGCGGCTATGTCGATGCTGTTTCATCGCAGCATTACCTGACCCGCGTTGAGCCTCTAAGGATACGACGCTGGCGCATCAACGATAATCTTCCCGGCGTGCCAGCGTTCTCCCCTCTGATCCGCCGTACCGAAGCTGTACAAGACGCGCTGCAGTTTGATCTGGGTGCAGCACTGCGAGAACTGAACCAGACCTTTGGCGCCGATATCCTGATGCGCACGGCAAGTTGGCTGACGTTCAAGGAGTCGCGTGCCAGCTTTTTGATAGAGAGAGAGGCAGACAAAGCCGACAGGATCCAGCGGTTTGCCCACGTGATCGCCAAATACTGTGGCCATATCGAGGATCCGTTGAGCAACGAAAGCCTGCACACGTTGCAAGCCGGTATTTTGGGAGACGAGGCTCTCGGGCTGGGCTTGCGGCGCTCGCCGGTCTTTGTGGGGCAGGCGACCATGCGCGAGGACATCGTGCACTACATTGCGCCGCAATTTGAGGTGCTGACGCAACTGCTCAATGGCTTGAAAGCATTCGAGCTGGCAACACGAGGTTCTGAGTCGCTGGCCCGGGCAGCTGTAATCGCTTTCGCCTTCGTGTATATCCACCCCATGCGGGACGGCAATGGTCGGATCCATCGCTTTCTTATCAACGATACCTTGATCCGTGATAATGCGGTGCCTGATGGCGTGATCCTGCCGGTATCAGCCACGATTACAAGTTCGATTGATTTTCGGGCGCGTTACGATCGCACGCTGGAGGTGTTTTCGCGACCATTCATGCAACGCTACGCCGCGTCTTATCGGTTTGGCGAACTCGTCGTCTACGATGACGGCACCCGCAGCAACCTGGTCTTTGATGACTATGAAGATGCGCAATTCGCGTGGCGCTATCCCGATTTGACTGAGCATGTCCTGTATACGGCACAGGTTGTGGCGCATACGGTCCGGACAGAGATGGCTGATGAGGCGCGTGTATTGGTCATTTTTCAGCGCGCTCAGGAGCAGCTCAAAGAAGTGCTGGAAATGCCGGATCAGGACGCAAACCGCGTCATTCGCTCGCTAAAGGAAAATGGCTGGCAGATATCGGCGAAATTGAAAAAAGCGTATCCGCAGTTGGAAGTTGCTCACTTAGCCGAACGGGTAGTGGAAGCGGTGCGATCCGCATTTGAAGAACAAGAATCGGGTAGCGTTAACGAGTGATCGGGATGGGCCTATGCGGCCACTCAACCCCGGGCACCCCATGCTAGTGCGTTACCCAGTCTGACACCGATCAAACGGTGGGAGCTGTCGAACCCCAGCCATGCTGCGATGGGATCACCTCGATCCCCCCCGCCAACCCCAACCCCCCGCATCACCGCTTCAACCGACCCCGATTTTTCTTCTTCGCATGAAAATGCCGAAAATGCGCATCCTGCGCCGCCGCCAACAATTCTCGATCTCCGCGCGTATCGCCCCAGGCCCTGAGCCGATAATCCCCCAGGTCTCCGTACACTGCCTCAAGGCGCAACACCTTGTTCTTACACCGACAATTATTCCCGGTCAGGCGCCCGGTCAGCACCCCATCGACCACCTCAAGCTCAGTCCCGATCAACTTGATCCCGAGCCGGTTGGCAAACGGCTGTAACACCAACGCCGGCGAAGCCGAGCACAACGTCACCTCAGCCCCGGAGCCCAACTCCTGCTCCACCGAAAGCACCCCGGACGGCCGCATCAACCGCGCCCAATTGCGCTGGCAATACTCCTCGGCCTTCTGCTGCACCCACGCCTTCTCCACCCCGGTCATAAAGGTGCGGATCAACTGCGCCTTCAACTCATCCCGGCTGATCTGCCGCAACAAGAAACGCAGCCCAGGCACGGCCAGTTTTACCATCCGGCCATAAAACTCGCCGTTTCCGAAGGCAAACTTGAGGAAGGGCACGAAACTGTCGTGGTGGGTCAGGGTGCCGTCGAAGTCAAAGACGGAAAGTACTTTGGCGTCGATGGGGCCGGCTTCGAGCATGTCTGGGGTCACGGGTTGGCCTCGGTCCTATCTAATATTTTTAGGTGCGTGTCAGGTGTTACAGCGGGAGATTACTCCCGTGCCAATCTTTGGACTTTTGTAGAGCCCGTCGATGAAGGCTACCTATCACTTTATCGGTGCAACACTGATGGCAATTGGGATGCAAGGCTACAGCATTGCTCGTACGATCCGAACCCTCTCGGCGAGGTGGTTAGCGCGATGTGCTTCAAGCAATGGCGAATCAACGCACATAAAAAAGCCCTGAACAAGTCAGGGCTCCTTGATGCTGCTTGGCTTACCCCACTTGTCACGCTGTCTCAGCGCAAGGGGTGTTGATTTACTAGTGTTTATCATGATGACCTATATATCCGATGTCAAAACCTACTGACTTTTGTAACTGATACTTCACGATCAGTAGATTTTTTAGCGACTTGTTCCTCGGCAGCTCAACGTGATCAAAGCGAGCTGAAAAGCCAGTTTGCGGAGCAGTCGCTTCACTCGATTGGCGGGCTGCACGATGTCGAAAGACACACCATGGAAATGGGCGACGAAGACCGTTCACGATTACGCCAGAAAACGGCGGTGTCCATCGCTGAATAGCTGCATGAGTGGATATTGGCTCAGCGTAAACTTGTGCCCGAGGGTTCGGCCACGGGCAGGTCTTAGATTGGAAACGCCGTGTAGCACGGACGCGCTACTTAGAAGATGGTGCTATGCCCATCGGCAACAACCAGATCGAGAACTTGATTCATCCGTGGACACATGGGCGGTCAAACTGGTTCTTTGCTGGGTCGTTGCGTAGCGGCAAAGCGACGCTGTTTGGTCTGCCTAAGACGCGGGAGTTCAGCGTCAGCAGGCGCTCAATAACGTGCTTGGATAAATGTTTGTCGGGGCCCGGATTCGGCCGGGTCTTTTTTTATTTGAGGAATAATTTCTCAGCTTAAGGAGTATTGTTACCTGCATGGTTTAAAGCGCTGCTATCTCGGCTACCAAAAAATGAAATTTATACTCTCCAGAAGTCAGCAACGCTTATGAACGCGGTGCAATTGTTGGTGGGTGGAGCGAGGTCCGCGTGGGCGCGTGGAGTCGAAAGTTTTTTTATCGACTTGCGTAGTCTTTGCCGAGTAAATGTTGCGCTAGGTCACTGCGCTTGATCATACGGATTTGCGAAAGTGGCCGCATTGGACACTCATAGGTTAGCCTGCTTTTTAGTACCAGATAGTGGCTCCTAGACTTGTGGCCCAAATACACATCTGCCTGAGGGTAAGTCAAAAATTTATCAAGTATTTTGGATACTTTTATTGCGTCGCTCCTAGTTACATGTTTTTTATCTCTTGCCGAGCCCCAGGGGGTTAGGTATCCGGAGCGAATGAAAATATCTGTGAAGCTTTTAGTTGATAGTTCGTATTTCGTCGTCAAGCTGGTGATAGCGACTAAATATTCCAGCTTGGATGGAAGTTCTAAGTCGACGTTTTGGAACTCGGGGAAAGCCCGCGATATGTCAGTCCGACGAAAGATGTCAAGTTTATGGTCGTGTTTCAAACCACCTACGATTGGTGAAATCGCCATTTTTTTCAGTTGCTGACGCAAGCAGGTGCTGGGTAAATTCAACCATTTAGCAAGAGTATCAGCGGTTACGAAATTCTTTAAAAATTCATTAGCGCTTTGTTTGGTAATAAATTTATGACGAATATTTTTCACGTCGGATTTTTGCAGTAACCCCTGATTGACTAAGGTCTTTATCGAGTTTCTAGATATTTTCAGTATCCTGTGTGCTTCGTCAACTGAATAAAGATTTTCGTCAATGAAAGAAGATTTGAGGCAACCCGCAATCGCAATTACTTCAGATCTTAAAAAGTACGTGGAATAAACCCCATCTGACCCATTTGCCTCCATCGGAAAGATATTGAGTTCACCCAATATGCGCGTCGTGGATGTATAGTTACATTGTAGAAGGGCTCTTGCTTCGCCCACATTTATATAGGTTTCCTCGAAGTCGTCAATGCTGGCTTGGCTTACAGCGTAACCATTCCCCTTTTTGAGACGGAAACTACACGAAAGCAAACCTCTTCCGATCAGCTCTTTGACAACGCATGGGTGCACATGCATTTGCATAGCAGCCTGAACCGACGAATGCCATATTCCGACCTCACTGCCCGTCAGGTGGGGGAGTTGGTGATGATGTTGCACCTTGTGGTATCTGATCATGGACGTTCGGTTGAGCCAGCCTAAGACGGCGTCTTTTTGTTGAAGACTGATGATGGGTAAGTTTATTGCTGGGCCTATGAGTTCGTCGTCATTGATCCTGAAACGCTTAAGTGTTTTACGTATTTTTTTGGTTGTATAACCCGATTGGATGGAGAGCAATTGGATCGAGGTGTATTTTTTCGAAAATTTCTCTATATCCGTCTGCCTAAAATACCATTGTCCACGAAGCCCTATGATGGGTGATAGCAGGCCGTTCAACACTGCACGTCTTATCGCCGCGACGCTTAGTACTAAAATTTGTTGCACTTGTTTAATCGAATGATCGACGGGGGGAGACTGTCGCCCCAAGAGACGTTTCAATCGTACGTCTAGGAGTACCTCTGCGATCTTGGCTGCAATCTGCCAATCGTAGCAACCATGTCGGGGAGCTAGATCCTTATACCGACGCAGCATACGAGCTTCGATGACCCTTATCGACTGCCACTCCTCGATTTGCGCTCTTGACAGGGAAAAGATGGTCGAGAGGTGGGTGCCTCCATCTTTCTCATAATCAACTGACGTCACGTGGTCCGTGCGCAGGAACTGCCTTATGCAGCGGGAGGTTTCATGTGTAGGGATCGCAGCCAATTTAGCGCAAATGATACGTTTGGGTACGCCCGGGTATATTTGATTGAGCACGGTCAATTGTCGCAGAATGCCTTCTTCGTCGCCGGCAACGAGGGCCAAGGCCATCAGCACCACTGCTCTGGTCGCGAAACAAGTGCTGCTGTCTTTACTACGGTATCCCAGCAGCAGCAGATATCTCTGGAATTTTTCTAAGTCATGTGAGTTTTTCGATCTGAACAGGGCCAGCAACTTAATCTCAATCACCATCGTCCTGGCCTCGCAATGTTCCGACTCAGGCAGTGTTACACAGTGGCAACTGCCAGATAATACTTTGAGTGACGCTAGACTATGACCGCAAACGGGACAGTGGCTTAGGTATTTTCTGGCGTGGTAGGGGCAATAAATTGATAATTTGAGATCTTTGAAGAATCGTTCACATCCTTCTTGCCAGCACGCCGAGCAAAATTGAGGCCCCTTGCTGCAAAGCATCAATGATTCTAACTCAATGCCTAATACGTTCTTGGTCGGTGGCCCTCTAAAGTTGGCTCGAGTCGTATAAAAACAGCTTAGGAAATTTTTCCTATCCCCGAATTCAGGTATGAGATCCGCAATGCGTTGAATGGTGTCGTTATCGGAGTAAAGCAGAGCACCTTCGTGCGAGGTACCCCCACCCAGATGGCATAGTTCAGCTCGCGTTGTGCAGCCGTGTCGTTCTGCCATACGTTTTAGAACGCTGGTTGGGCTTTCCTCTGGCAGAGGCACGGGAATGAAAATTAATTTACTCATGGCTAGTCGCCTGGAAGATTGATATCAGTTCCATTGCATCGATGTAATTTAGCTCGAAGGGATTTGTCGATGCCAAACATTTAGGCAAGTCGATTACCTCACACGCTCGGCAAAAATCTTCTGTTTTTAATTCGCGCGGGTCTCCTCTTTGCAGGCAGTATTTAAGCGCGTCGCTTATGATAAGTCGCATTCTTTTTAAATTGCCGCAGGTGCCCACGTAGAGTGCAGCCGCAATGGCTGGATCGTTTAGGTGAAGTCCGCCGCCCAATTCGGCAATCTCGTACATGGCCAGGTCGAGCTTTTTTAAGATGACCATATAGTCGGCATTATTAACGCATCCGTATTCGAAGTCCGAAAGTTCGGCAAAGTAAGGGTAACGCACGGCAAACGGTTCGTGGTTTTTCCTGATGTCGCGACAAAGCTCGGTGCCCGATAGAATTATTGGAATTCCGGATGTATTCAGCATAGAGACGATCCACTGCAGTGAATCTAATCGGATCTTCTCGCTCACGGTATGGACGCAGAGCAATTGAATTTCATCGAGAAAAATCACTTTGACACCCGCCGTCTTGAGGCAAGTTATCAATCGGTGAGTCAGCCTCTCGACGGTTCCATTAGGTATTTCGTCAATCAGCAGTGACAACATGCGGCTAGTCAGGCCTCTCACGGTTGTAGGGGAGGGAACTTCACAGTAGAAGACCGGGAGCTGGATGTAGACGCCGTCCTCCCGACGAATCACAGGGTCGCTACTGTGAAATTTTTCGAAATATCGACACAACGTGGATTTTCCCGCTCCGCTCGGGCCGCAGAGAATTGCACACGTCGGTTCACCAAGTGCCCGTGTGTTTTCAATCGCGTTTTCTATCTGCGAAAAAGCGCGTTTGTAACTGCCAAAGAAAATGACTCTGTGTTTAAACCTATCCAGTGTGGCTTGTACGTGGGGATTCATAGAGTGGCCTCTTCACACTTGGCTGAGGGACACCAAACCCGCTCAATTTTGTGCAAAACCAGGGCGGTGTGGCAGTCCAGTTCGAGCACGCGACCGCTAGCTTTGGCGCACTAGGCTTAGGTGCCTAGGTCGCGTTGACCTAACAACTTCGCTTAGGCCCACTGGCCCTACCGTCTACTAAAAACAATCAGGTGTGGCCTCCTATGTTCAGACCTAAACGTCTACATCGTCATCAGGGGCATCGTCATGAAAGTGATATTTGTCCGGTTTGCGCGGGTTGACCAAGGACGCAACTGCCTTGCGCTCCTTCCTGATCGATAGGGAACCCTTTTCAGCGCTTTGCTGATGCTTGCGACGTTGCGCCGGCGTCTTGAGTTTGGCCAGGTCGCGAAGAATCTCGGTCCGTGCTCGACGCGCTATATTTGAATCGAAGCGCTTACGCTGCTCGCGCAGGCGCTTAAGGGTCAACTGGTGCATGTGCATCGTCAAACCGCTCTGGTAGTCAGGATCCACTGCTTGCAGCTCCAAGACTTCCTCAGGGTAATCTGGGTGAGACGCCCAGGCTGTTCCCAGATCGCTGGGGTCGTAATAGACCAGCAGCTTTTCGACTTTCGGCTCGCGGTTCGCCAGGTAGGCCACTGCGGGGCCTGTCCAGAACAGTGAGTTGTGACGAAGCCGTCCCTGTTGTGGAGAAGCTTTGAAAGCCCGAAGAAAGTGTTGGTGCAGTTCCGAGGTCGAGTGCCGTTTGGGTGGGAACATTGCTTGCTGGCCTGCCTCCCACGCCAGCCGCGGCGAGGTATTGAGGCTGCTGTGAATACGTTCGCAGTACACGTCCTTTACCCAGCGGCCGAAGATGTCCAGCACGTCCGGGAGTCTCAGCGCCGCGTGTTTTTCGGAGTTGTAGGCGCCGCGTGCCGCGATGCTGGAGAAGGTCGTACCGGGCATCACATGGGCAATCTCCTTTGACCAGGTACCGAAGAATGCTTCCACGTGGGGTTTTTGATTACCGGTACCGGGCTCGCAGTAACAGATCTCACCCCCCATCATTGCGATGGTGCGTTGCAGATTCTTTCCAACAAATTCGCTACCGCTGTCGAACACATAGCGTTCAGCAACGCCCCCATAAGCGTTCTCGGACGAAATCGACAGTTTGAGCGCTTTCAAGGTGGTGTCTAACGAGGGGGGATTAAAACCGATCGTCCAGGCCGTCGGCATGCGGCTACTCACCTCGAGAAAAACCGTGAGATAGGGTCGACCGACGACTTGACCGTCATCGTCCACCACCATCACATGCATTTCCTGAGTATCCGCTTCTACCAACTCGTACAGCCGTGCCGACCGAGGCCGCTTGCGCGTCCATCCCTGATGTTTCTGGGCATATTTTTGACCCTTCTGCGCGACGGCTCGGTTGTAGGCATCCTGTTCGCGCAGGATCCGGTTGAGCGTCGATTCTGAGGGGATCTTCAACTGATCAGGTTCAGGCCTGCTGTCGTTAAAGGCTTGCAACTCCAGGCGAATGGCATCGATCACCTCCGTCTTGCAGGCAGGTTCTTTTTGCATGTAGAGCGTGGAAACCAGTTGCGTGATGATCTGTTGAAATTCGTGTGGCTGCTGCAGAAGGCGGTGTTTGATCTTTTTTCGTTTGGTCGGGACTAAGGCGATGGCACTAAAGCCCGATCTGCGGAAAACCCGCATCCAACCGCGGGCGGTGCTGAAGCTGGGTTGGCTGACGTCGTTGATCTGTTTGGCCAATTCGCTTATTGCTTGGCACGACCCGCTTTTTGGCATGCACCCGTAAAAGCGGTCCATCAGACCCTGAACATAGTGCCACTTACGATCAAACGCAGCGGTGTAGGTGCTGGGCAAGCCGGCCAGGATTTTCTGCGGATCGATCAGCGCCTCCTGTTTTTTGATCAAGTCTCCACGTTTCATGGCTTGAGCCAGTGTTCGAACCGTCTGACGAATAACGATCTTCTGACCTTCCAATGCGCGCAGTTGCACGACATCATCCGCCACGTCGACTATCTGGAATGTCTGTCCCCGATAGCGATAGTGCTCGCCGACTGCGAACTTACAAATGTCCATCATGCCCTCCCTGCACCACGGTCTGGGAAGTCAGCATCCTCTCTAAGTCGATCCGTAGGGTGTGCGAGAAGATAGCTCGGCTTATGTCTTGCGCAGTCATACCTCTGGCAAGCAGAGACCCAACGGTCGCGCGATGATCAGCAAGGCTCATAACATGGCGGTAAATCTTCAGCGCAGCCAGTCGGGTGCTTCCGAAACTGTGGTGGTAGAGGTAACGCAGATTGGAGGTCACTAGTCGTTGTGGGATCTCCACTGGCGTTAGCCACTGAACGCTGGCATCACAGGTTGCTAACTGATTTTCTATTGCCCTTCTCAGACCAGGAGAGCGCCCGTACACCTGATCATCAGGCAACAGGAATCGGTGATAGACCTGCGAGCCGTCGTGCAACTTCAGCAGAAAATCGGCTTTAAAATCGATTTCCGCAAAACGCAAGGCCGGTGGACGGCACTCGTACGTCTGGACGATCTGGCTGTATTCCAAGTGAACACAGAAGTCTGCTTGCAGCAAATTACCGCAGGCTACGGGTTCGCCGCGCTTTTGAGACGGGAAAAAGGTAACCCGGCTGCCCGGTCGGCCTTTGGTGAGGGTTTGTCGTACGACCCTTTCGATAGGCAAGGACGCTGATCTCTGCATGATGATATCGCTCGGTTGACAGTGGATGGACGGAGCGAACCAGATCACTCCGTGCTGCGGTACTGAAGGCGGTAGTGAGCCGTTTGGGGCACGCCACGCCGACGTGCTACTGCTGGAGGAAGCATGTCGGTGATCAAGCCACCCCTCGCGACAGTTATTCTCCAGATTTGCCGTCCGCGAGAACAAAGGCTCGTAGAGGGGCGACTGCCACGTAATGCGTGTACCGAGAACAGCAGGGACAGTTGGCGGGTGTGTTGGGTAGGTTTGGGCCGACCTCCGATTCCGCCTGAAGTGTTGGCCAGATCGACCTTTAAGGTGAACCGGTATGTACGCCTTGTCAGTGCCCAGAACAACGCAGGTCAGCGCGTGCGCAGAAAAAAGAGTGCCGTAAAATCAATAGGCTGCAGACAGCAAGTTGGGCATTGCTGGGCAATAGCCCATATAACCGCTGCATCCGGCAGATCAGCCGTTCAAATGACCATCGATGTCGAGGATAGGGTCGGCAAATCAATGCGTTAGCGGAACTCGATTTCCGCATAACCCAAGGCGTTGGGCGCCCGACCTAGAAGGTTCTAGTAATGGTATGTAAGAACGCTATAGTTCTGTACGGGGTGTGCGGGGGCGGAGGTGGTCAATGACGATACTTTCTTGTACCAGCATCAATCGCTGTCGCATGCGTTTTCTGGGCGCCGCGCTGTACGGGCTGTCCGGGGCTGATAACCGCAGTGATTACGCGCGCTTTTGCGATCTTCTATACCGCCCCGGTTTTTATGCGGGCATGGACGCGGAGCAGATCAGGGCGGTACCTTTGAACCGCAAGTGGTATGCGTTGCTCGATCATGGGGTGCAACTGAAAACGGGGTGCCTGCAGCGACTGCTGCACGGATGTCCGGAACTGGGAAAAGTGCTGAACAACGAACTGTGGACGGTATTGGGCTGGGATAGCCAGGACCCTATGGTCGCGGTACGTTTCATTGAAACGCACCAGCCGCGCTGTCGGGCGCTGGAGGGGTCTACCTACCGCGGGCGGGTCAATGCGCGAATGAAATGGGCCTTAGGAGTGCCTGACTGGACGCGGTTGGCTGTACCTCTGGCGCTCTTAGCCGACGTCGGTCATCCTTTGCAGCGGCGATGGCTGAATGAGCATTTTTGCAATTATTTGGCGTTGGCCTCTCTCGCGCCCCCCCAGCAGGATTGCTTTGCCGAACTGTGGTCGCTGATCAATGAGTGGCTATGTGCGCGTCAGTCCATACGAACTAAGCGCCTGCAATTTCACTGGTCTCCCAATCGGGCCTCGTATGAGTTGCGCCGTTACCGTTTTGAGCAAGGACGCGACGTCATGATAGAGCGCGGTTGGCTGCCCCAGCGTGAACACCCATCGAAAGCCGATCTGGCGATGCTGTGGTGTATCTACCTGGGGGGACGACCGTTGGTGCGAAAATTGTTGAAGAGTTTGTCCCGTGGCGTAACGCATTGTCCACGGTTGCTCCGGCAGTTGATGAGGGAACTAGATCCTCGTCTTGATATTACAGGCGCGAACTAGAAGCTGAACGCCCTATGCCGGAGGAGTGGGTGGCGAGGGGAATTTATTGAGGCCTCCCTCGCTCCCAGGATCAAGCGGGTGTGGAGATTTTTTTTGCCAGCAGTTCCTGCAATTCATGAGCGCGTCGCTGCTCTTTCCGCAGGGCGTGCGCATCGCTGCGTTGCCGTTGCAATGCTGAGCGCAGGCGACTGCGCTGCTCCGTTAGTTCAAGGCGTTGTTGGGCTTGCTCTGCCTGCCACCGATTTTGGTTCTCCTCGCATTGGCTCAACTGTTGCCGATAGGTCTCGGCCTCTTGTTCCCACTGCGACTGAGCATGGCGAAACTGCTGCCGGTCGGTATGGGCCTGCTTGGTCTCGAGTCGGCGCTCGGCCATCAGCCGCTCCTGGTCCCGGTACAGTCCGACCAATTCCTCCTGTTTTTGCAGCAACGTGTTCTGCAGGCTCTGTTTTTCCAATTTCAAGTGCTGCACTTGCTGGTCGTGGCGGTCGAGATCCTGGTCGCGCTGGCTGCGTTGCTGCTGCCTGAAGTGTTCTAGTTGGGTCTTCAACTGATCATTGCGCTCCTGCAGAGAGATGATGGTGGCCGCGTGTTGATTCAGTGACTGCTGGAGGTCGCTGTGCTGCTGATTCAGTTGGTCACAAGCGGCGTGCTGTAGGCCGAGCTGTTTTTGCAGCGCCGCTTCGCGGCGATGGTAATCGTCGAGTTGCCCGTCGCGGAGGCGACCTTGCTCGTGCAACGAATGGATCAGTTCGCGCTGCTGGGCCTGCGTCTGTTCATGGCGGCGCCACGCTTCGTCGACCTGTGACTGTTCCTCAGCCACCTGCAGACGGGCTTCTTCGGTCACGCGCTCGGCTACACTTTCCACATAGTGAGCCAATTCGGCACTGAGGGTGGTGGGGGCGGGCGGGGCGACTGGGGTGACGAGCTCCTTGAGGTAGCGCTGGATGGTGCTTTTAGACCCGGTATTGCCCAACTCCACACGCACCGCGTCAATGCTCGGATGAACACCTCGGGCGAGCAAGGCGTCACGGGCGATGCGCACAACCGCTTTGTTGATTCCGCCGCGGGCCATGGCCAACGCTCCTACGATTTCGTGGTGGTATATGGAGTATGGAATTACAAGTGTACAAATGCGCGTCCCATTGCTTTCGAGGCGACGGACTGACGTTCGAGAATCCTGATTTCCCACACGTGAGGCAGTTTTTCGGCGCACGGTTGGTTTTTAGCGGTATGCGAGGAACAGATGGCATGAAAACCCCGGCGGAGCGGTACCTCAAAGCAGCACGGCGCGAGAGCACGCTGCGGCGCTATCGTCAGGCGGTCGCGCACTTCGAAGACCAGTGGGGCGGATTGCTGCCCGCTTCCAGTGAAAGTCTGGTGCGATACCTTGCCGAGCACGCCGAGTCGCTATCCAGCAGTACCTTGCGCACGCATCTGGCGGCGCTGGCGCAGTGGCACAAACTTCATGGTTTTCAGGACCCCACCAAGGAGTCCAAAGTCCGCGATATCTTGCGCGGGATTCAGGCCGAGCACCCGCGCATGGTGCAGCAAGCCGATGCTCTGCAATTGGAGGCGTTGGAGGAATGTCTCGCCGGTTTGTCCGAACAGACCGCTTCTGCCGCCGCTGGCGAACGGCTGCGTGCACTGCGCGACCAGGCGTTGATCCTGCTGGGGTTCTGGCGAGCCTTTCGCAGCGATGACTTATGTCGTCTGCGTATCGAAGACATCCAGGTCCGTACGGGGAAGGGGCTGGAGATCTTTTTGAGCAGTGGCAAGACTGATCGCCAAAACCAGGGGCGCACGGTCAGCGTCCCGGCGCTGAAACGTCTCTGTCCGGTACAGGCCTATGAAGCCTGGCTGTACGCCAGCGGCTTGCAGAAGGGGCCGGTGTTTCGCGCGATCGACCGCTGGGGCCATGTCGCTCTAGAAGGCTTGAATCCGAACAGTGTGTCGCGCTTGTTGCGGATGGCGTTTGCCCGCAATGGCGTGGACGGTGCAAGCCTCAGCGGGCATTCATTACGCCGCGGTTTCGCAACCTGGGCCAGCCGCAATGAGTGGGGTACGAAGGCATTGATGGATTATGTTGGCTGGAAGGATGTGCAGTCGGCACTGCGCTATGTAGACACCAGCGCGCCCTTTGGCGATTTAGCAAGATGACGCTTGCCTCGCGTCACTAAGCCCATTAGCGAGGTGCTTGGGTTACGGGGCGTTAGCGGGATACCGCCGACTCGTCTTTGGCTCATAACGTTAGGCTGGGATCAACAAGCCGCACGTGCGGCATTTAATGCCAAATCATGCGAGACGCTGGCTCACCAAAGCAGTTGTTTTCTGAGTGCCTACTAAGGAAATCCTGAAAAAGACTTCCTGATTTGGCAAAATCTCCGGACACCAATCGCCGAGCTTTTCAATGAAGCAAATGGCCTTCGCCGATGCCGAGTACGCCGGTAAGCGCAAGCAGACCCGCAAGGAATTGTTCCTGATCGAGATGGATCGGGTCGTACCCTGGAAGGGTTTGATTGCCCTGATCGAACCTCATTACCCGAAGGGCGAAGGGGGTCGTCCGGCCTATCCTTTGATGGCGATGCTGCGGGTTCATCTCATGCAGAACTGGTTCGGTTACAGCGATCCTGCGATGGAAGAAGCGCTGTACGAGACGACGATCTTGCGCCAGTTTTCCGGTCTGAGCCTGGAGCGGATCCCAGATGAAACTACCATCCTCAACTTCCGTCGCCTGCTGGAAAAGCACGAGTTGGCCGCTGGTATTCTCGGCGTGATCAATGGCTATCTGGGCGACCGCGGCTTGTCGCTGCGACAAGGCACCATCGTCGATGCCACGCTGATTCATGCGCCCAGTTCGACCAAGAACAAGGACGGCAAACGCGACCCTGAGATGCATCAAACCAAGAAAGGTAACCAGTATTACTTCGGTGCCAAAGCTCACATTGGTGTCGACGATGAGTCAGGGCTGGTGCACAGCGTGGTGGTCACTGCGGCCAACGTCGCGGACATAACCCAAGTCGACAAACTGCTACACGGTGCTGAGAACGTGGTCTGCGCCGATGCAGACTATACCGGTGTCGAGAAGCGCGAAGAGCATGCGGGACGCCACGTCATCTGGCAGATTGCAGCCCGGCGCAGTACCTACAAAAAACACGGTAAACGCAGCGCGCTGTACAAAGCGATGCGCAAGATCGAGAAAGCTAAGGCCCAGGTTCGCGCCAAGGTTGAGCACCCATTTCGAGTGATCAAGCGTCAGTTTGGTTATACGAAAGTGCGTTTCCGAGGCTTGGTGAAAAACACTGCTCAGATGGTGACGCTGTTCGCCCTGTCGAACCTTTGGATGGCGGTATGCGTCCGGCCAAGTCATCTACCCAGCCCCGCAAAGCCAAGACATGGTGTGCACTTAAATTTGATCTGACCCCGAAATGTTGGACGCCTTCTATGCCCGCCGTGCTTGAGTCCTGTATTCCACAGGGCTCAGGCCACTTAGCTTCAGCCTGATTCGCGAATGATTGTAGTAGTGTATGTAGTCCTCTA